>NZ_LOKU01000044.1:0-27580 GCF_002211295.1 Rhizobium sp. N122
CTTCGATGCTCTACGAGCTTGCCAATTGCCTCAAGATCCCTGTTTCGAGGTTTTTCGAAGGTCTTCCAGATCCCGAAACCACTCAGGGCCAGCAAATCATAACAGAGATCGATGAGAAGATTGCCTATATTTCCACGGCGGAGGGACGGCGTCTGATAGACGACGTTTTGCTCCTTTCTCCGCGTGTGCGCAGCCGGGTCGTTGCCCTCGTCAGCTCGATTGTCGATGAAGAGATGGAAGAACAGAAGCCGGTTGGTTCATCTGCTGGTTCTTAGCTCCCTACCGGTCGATTTTCTCCGCTGCTTCAAGCGAAAATTCGACGCGCAATACCGCCTTCTGTGCTCGCGAAAAATCGGCGGCGACGTGTTCTGCCCGCTCTTGCGCGGCGCGCCGGGCGGCTTTGTGTTGCGCAAGCGATAGGCCGGCATCGGCTTCATGGCTGCGCAATACGGATTGTCGCATCAGCGCGTCCTGAAGCTCGGCGGCGGCGATGACACCACTCTTGCGTAATACGTCGACGACAGGATTGCCGGCGGCCCGGCTTGCCGCGATGTCGAGCGCTTCGGAGGCTTTCGTTTCCCGCTCCCGCGCGCTTTCGGCATCCGCCCGCGCCTCGGAGAGGCTGCGGGAAAGATTGTCCGCCCGCAGGCTGCGGATCTGCAGCAACTGCCTGAGAGATTTCAACGCCTTCATATCAGCCGCTCAGGCACCGTTGTTCGTCGTCAGGATTTCCAGCTGGCCGCCCTTGATGACCTTGATGCTGTCGGCTTGCTGCCGGCTCAGCACGTCTTCGACGGCCTTGGTGAAGACGGCGGGCCCGCGCACCAGCACCAAGCCGCTGGCGGGATCTTCACGCAGCGCATCGTCCGGCAGCAGCGGGAACAGCGCGCGAATGGCGTTTTGCTCGGTCTTCCAGCTGCGGCCGCCGCGATCGAGGACAACGGTGGAGACCTCCTGCTTCGGCGCGATGATGATGCGGCTGCCGTCATAGGCGACGAAGAGATTGCTGGCATCGCCAAGCTTGACAAAGGCCTTGGCTCCGCTTTCCCGGACGGACCAATGCTCGACCTTGCCGCTCAGCGTCCCGACTGTCGTGACCGGGATGCCGGACATGAAGGACAGCGTCTGGACGACATCGCCAAGCGGCAGGGAGACGACATCCAGGCGCACCTCCCGCTCGCTGGCGCCGGCCGGTGGAGGAAAGGAGGCCAGCAGTCCGATAGCGGCCATGTAAACAAAACGCGCAAACATCTGAGTTTACCTCACGATCCGGATATCGCCCGACAACTAATGAACGAATGAAGGCAGGGGCTGCGAAATCCAATCTATTAATAATTATCTGATCTACTGTTGCAGATCATCGGCCCGCTGGGAACAGGACGGATATCCATTTCGCGCATTTGTTGTACATATCGCGAATTAATAACTTTTTAACATAAGCTATTGAATTCGATCTTGAATTCTGCAAGGTTCTGGCCGCCAAAACCATGCAAGGAGTTCAAGACATGGCTAGTACTTCGACACTTGATGCGGGCATCGGCTCGGCGATTTCCGCCTTCAAGTCGGCCCAGAACGAAGCGACCGAGCAGAGCCTGAAGGTTGCAACCGAAATCACCAAGATCAACGGCGTCGCAAACGCCATCAAGAAGATCGGCCCAGGCTGATTGAAACAATGGCGAGACGGGTTCGCCCGTCTCGCTTCCCCGCTCTCGAAGACAATAAAAGCCGCTCGACGGACGGTTCGGGAACAAGATGGTTATGGATCTAGATTCCTCTTCGCCGACATTCAGAGGTAACGCCGGCAACGCTGCGTCAGGCAGCGGCGGACCAGTCTTGCGCATCACGCGCGCCGGGCGCAGCTCCAATCTGCCGCTGACGGCGGAGCGGCAGGTGGTCGGCGGCAGCGCCGATTGCGACCTGATCATCCTCGGCGCCAAACCGGAACCCGCCTTTGCCATCAGTCTGCAGCGCTCCCGCGGCTCCGACACGGTGTCGTTGACCGCGCTGCGGGATGACGTCGTGATCGACGGTCGTTCCATCCCACGCGATCGGACGATGACCCTTACGAAGAGGCAGACCATCTCCTTCGACGGCACGGCCTGCGAACTCGAAGCTCTCGGCGCCGGGCGCGTGCGGTTCGCGCCACGCCGGATTGCGGCTGCCGGCCTTCTCGGGCTGGCGGCGTTGCTTTTGCTGGCCGGGCTTTACAACAGCGATGCGCCGGCTCACGAAGCCCCGCTCGTCAGGGTTTCCGCCGCGCCGGAACCGGCGCCGTCATCGGCGGCAATTGCTGCCGAAATCCGCCAGGTCATTCGTATGGCTCAGCTTCCCCAAGATCTGAGCATCGTCGCCACCGCCGACGAAATTCGCATCGGCGAAGGATCGCGCCCTCTCGGCCTGCCCGACAAGGCCAAGCTGCGCAGCATCATCGCCTCGATGAGCCGGCGCGGTTCCGTTTCCATCGTCGATCTCACCGCCCTCTCTTCCGGTCTCGACGGCTTCGTCGCCGCCGCCGGCTATACGCCCGTCAGATTCATCATCGGCTCCGACGGCCGCCGCTACGAGGAAGGCGATGTCGTTTCGAGCGGCTGGCGGATCAAGGAGATCGGCAAAGACCAGATGACCGTTTCCCGCGACAATGAGGACGATACGGTCAATTTCGCCCCCGCCGGCAGTGCCGAGCCGAAGCTCGCCGAAATTTCCAGCAGCGAACAAGAATAGGCGATGGCGTCGGAAGCCGGATCATGAAGGTAAGGTCATCCGCCATCGCCATGCTTGCGCAACGCACCGATATGCTGCTTGCGGTGTTTTTCGCCTCCGTCGTGACGATGCTGGTGCTGCCGCTTCCGACAATCGTTCTGGACGTGCTGATCGCTTTCAATCTCTCCTTCGCTTTCGTGGTGCTGATCACCACGACCTATCTGAAGAGCGTCCTCGAAATCTCGACCTTTCCCGCGGTCATTCTGATCGGCACGCTGTTCCGCCTGGCCTTGACGATTTCCTCGACCCGGCTCGTGCTGGCGGACGCCGATGCCGGCGAGATCATCATGGCCTTCGGCGATTTCGTCGTTGCGGGAAATGTCGTCGTCGGGCTGATCATTTTCCTGATCGTGGCGCTGGTGCAGTTCATCGTGGTGACGAAGGGCGCCGAGCGCATCGCCGAGGTCGGCGCGCGTTTCACGCTCGACGCCATGCCGGGCAAGCAGCTCGCCATCGACAGCGACCTGCGCAACGGCCATATCACCACGGAAGCCGCGCAGAAGCGCCGGTCGCGCCTCGAACAGGAGAGCCAGTTCTTCGGGGCGATGGACGGCGCGATGCGCTTCGTCAAGGGCGATGCGGTCGCAGGATTGGTGATCGTCGCCGTCAATCTCATCGGCGGCCTGGCGATCGGTATCTTCCAGAAGGGCCTGAGCTTTGCCGAGGCGGCCCATCTCTATACGCTGTTGTCGATCGGCGACGGTCTGGTGTCGCAGATTCCGTCCATTCTGATGGCAGTCTCGGCCGGTATCGTCGTGACCCGCGTGTCCGATGACGGCAACGGCAGTCTCGGCAGCGATATCGGCCGCGAACTCTTCCGGGAGCCCCGTGCATTGGCTATTGCGGCGGCGCTGACGATCTGCGCGGGCTTCGTCCCGGGATTTCCCACAGGCGTGCTCGGCGCGATCGGCCTGTGTCTGGCGGGCCTTGCCTTCATGGTGCATCGCCGGCGCGCCGGCCCAGCCGCGGCCGGATCGGCGAATGCCGTGGAAAGCGCCAATTCCTATCCGCTCGACAGGACGAAATATGGCGATCCCGTCATCGCCACCGTCGCGGTGGAAACGCTGGCGCGGCTTGAGGCGATGCGACTCGGCGAAATGCTGGACGGGCGGATCCGCATGGCGGCGCGCGCCGTCGGCGTCTCCGTGACGGTGCCGACGTTCAACGCCGATCCCCGCATGGCCGAGGATCTGATCCACCTCCAGGTCGAAAACGTGCCCGCCGGTCTCGTCAGCTGCGGTCCCGAACGGACGGCCGAACAGATTGCCGACGACATCGTGCGCATCGTCCGCCGCCATATCGGCGCCCTGTTCAGCGTCGACGACGCGGCACAATGGCTGGGCAGCCTCGAACCGCGTCTCGGCAAACTGGCGATCGACGTCGCCACCCAGGTGCCGCTGATGCTGACGGTCGCGGTCGTCAGACGCCTGCTGGATTCCGGCGTGACGCTTTCCCAGCCGCGCGGACTGCTGGAAGTGATGCTGCACGCCGGCACCGATCACGCGCCGGATGCCCTGGCCGAAATGGCGCGCGCCGCGCTGGTCAAGCAGATTGCCTTCGGGCTTCTCGACCGGCGCGGATTGCTGCCGGCGCTGGTGCTTCCCGCCGAATGGGACCACTTCATCCGCTCCTATGACGCCGCTGGAGCGACCGAGAAGATCGAGATAGCCGAAAGGCTGCGCCTGCTGGCCGAGAAAGCCAGGCAGGCTCTCGAGGACGCCAACGAGCGGGGATACGATCCCGTCATCATCGTGCCGGGCGAGTGGCGCCTGCTCACCCAGACGCTGATGATCCACCACAACTGCCGCATTCCGGTGCTGGCGGCGGAGGAGATCGACAGGGATATAACGATCGAAACCATCGGAGAGATCGGGCAAATCCGGAACGCTGCCGGCTCCAAACAAAGGCCGGGCTGATAGAGCAAGTGAAGTAGACGAGACCAACTGGGGATGAATGCAATGTGTGGCGTAGATGGACAAAGGCCCATAGACTTCGACAGAACCTCCCGTTTCGACCTTGAGTCCGGTTGCCTTGGCGGCAGCAATAGGACGGACACGGATTTCACCGCCATCCGAACCCGCAAGGTCTCGCCCTTCGAAGATTTCTCCGGCAACCCGCCGACGCTGACCTCCTATGTGCCGAAGTCGCGGGAAACGTCGGAAAACGGCATGGATTCCGACCCCAAGGATCTGCTGCGCAAGCACATCAACTGGCAATCCGACTCCAAGAAGGCGGATCCATCCGACGAGAAACAGGCCACGACTTTGCAGACCACGACGGAAAAACCCGACCTCTCGAAAGAGGGCAGCGTCATCGTCGTCAACGAGCCGATCGTCGTGGATGGCGGCGTGTTCGACGGCAAGGGCGCGACCTATACGGCCTCGTCCAAGCTCGGCGATGGCGGCCAGTCCGAAACCCAATCGCCGCTGTTCATTCTCAAGAACGGCGCGACGCTCAAGAATGTCGATCTCGGCGAGAATGGCGCCGACGGCATTCACGTCTATGGCGGCGCGACGCTCGAAAACGTCAATTGGCAGAATGTCGGCGAGGATGCGCTGACGGTAAAAAGCGCCGGCGACGTCACTATTATCGGTGGCTCCGCCAAGGGCGCGACCGACAAGATCTTCCAGATCAATGCCGACACGAGGTTCTATCTGAAGGATTTCGTCGCTGACGGCTTTACCACGCTCGTGCGCACCAACGGCGGCAAGCAGATCGACGCCGACGTCACCATCGATGGCGGGGCGTTCTCCAACGGCAGCAACGTCTTCCGCACCGATAGCTCGCTTGCCAGCGTGACGTTCCTCTCCGATATCACGCTGGACAAAGTGAAGAACTGGACGCGTGTGGGTGACAACCAGTCGGGCGTCTGAGACGCTTGAGCACCGGGATGACAAAGTGAAGAAAAAGCGGGCGCCTCAAGCTCCCGCTTTTCATTGCCGGCCTGGCCCTTGCCTGCGCGGCGGGCTGCTGCGCATTTCCGCGCCGATCTGCCGGCGCGCCGATTTAAGCTTCGGGTCCCCCTGGGTATCCTTGTATTCGCGCCGCGCCTCGGTCTTGGTCATGCGGTGTTCGTGCCTGAACAGCGCGCGCGAAATGCGGATATCGAAAAGCGCCGCCGCCACCATGATGCCGGCGGCAATGACGAGGATTGAGCCGAGGAGATGGGCTGTCGTGGAGAGCGTGCATGCTTCTCCGCAAAGAGGCGACCAGAAGATGCTGTTGAGGAAATAGAGGATCGCACCGCCGCCGGCGGTGGCGAGCAGGACAAACTTGACGAGCCCCTTGACGAACTCGGCGATGCTCGCGAGCGAAAAAAGCCTCTTGATGCCCTCGAACGGATTGAGCCGGGTGAAATCGAAGCTCATATGTTTGAACGATACGGGAAACCCCTGCCCGTCGAGGATCGACACCAGGATGGTCGCGGCAAGACCCATGGCAAGCGGCAGCCAGATGAGATCGAGCAGCGCCACGCCGGTTTCGCTCAAGCCGACAGTGACGGCGTCGGAGAGGTCGGCCCGCGCGGCGGACTGCAGGCCGCTATCGAAACTGCGGGTGAAATCCTCGAGGATATCAGGCAAGCCCCAGGTGACGTAGACGGCGATGGCAAGGACGGAGATCGCAACCGGGATTTCCTTCGAGCGGGGAACCTGGCCCTCGCGCCGGAGCCGATCGAGCTTCACCCGGCTCGGCGGCAGGGTTTTTTCCTCGGTATCGTCATTTTTGGCCATCAGCCACCTCCAGCATGGCTTTCACCTCGTTGAATCCATCGATCCAGAGATCGTGGAAATAACTGGAGATGAAGGCCGTGTAGATGACAAGAATGACCACGACCGCGAAGTTCTTGATGGCCGGCAGGCTATCGTTCAGCGGGAATTGTTTCGACGAGCGGCCAACGAAGGCCAGCGACAATTCGAGCGCGCAGGTGACGATCATGAACGGGGCGGCAAGCAATCCGGCCGCTTTGAACAGCCGGCCGAATACACCGAGGATCATGTCGAGCGGATCATCGGGGATGGTGGGCATGAGCTTGAAGAGCGGCCAGAACTCGAACGACTTGTAGAAAATCGCGACCAGATCGATGATGCCGCCGGCGCTGACGAAAATCACCAGGGCGATCGACATCATCAGCGAGCCGAGCGGCGCGGTTTCCAGCGCGTTGATCTGGTCGAAGAGATTGGCGGCATTGGCGCCGCGATAGACATCGGTCATATCACCCGCCGCCTGGGCCGCCCAAAAGGGAATGCCGAGCCCCATGCCGATAAGCGCCCCGAAGCAAAGTTCCTTCATCGAAAGGGCGGCCAGATCGAACCAGGACGTATCTCCGATAGCCAGCACCGAATAGGCGAAGGCGACGGAGGGCGCCGAAAGGCCGATTGCCAGGCCGAAACGCAGAATGCCGACGATGCTGAACAGCGAGAAGATCGGGAAGATCAGCAGGATCCCGAGCGCGCGGGCGGCGCCGAGCATGGCTGCGGCCGGTGCCGCGACCTCGATGCCGACGAGCGGAAGATGATCCGGCCCCATCCGCCCCGCCTCACTGAACCATGGTCGGGAAGTCGTTGAGGATATGAACGGAATGTTCGATCAGCGGCGTTGCCAGCACCCGGCCGAACAGCAGCAGGGTGATGGAGATCACGAAAATCTTGACGATCTGCGCGATGGTCTGCTCCTGGATTTGCGTTGCCGCCTGGAAAATGGCGATGATCAGCCCGAGAAGCGCGGCCAGGCCTAGAATGGGGCCGGCCAAGGCGAAGGTCGCCATGACGGACATGCCGATTTCAGCTGCGACCTGGTCTTCACCCATGACGGCAGGCCTTTCGCGTGGGCGCGGCAGGCGCTCGAACCGGGGCTTGCGTGAAGGCGGGATGTTCACTGCGCATAGGACAGCACCAGACCTTCCAGCAATCGCCGCCAGCCGTCGATCGAGACGAACAGCAGCAGCTTCAGCGGTGTCGACACCACGGTCGGGGACATCATCTGCATGCCGAGCGCCACCAGAATGGCGGAGACGGCGAAGTCGATCATCAGGAAGGGCAGATAGATCAGAAATCCGATTTCAAAGGCCCGCGTCAGTTCCGAAACGAGGAAGCTCGGCGTCAGCACGGTTATGTCGTCGGAGGCAATGGAGGTTGCCGGCGCGTTTGCCCAGATCTTCTGCGACGCCTGCACGAAAAAGTCGCGCACCTCGGCGTCGGAAAATTTCAGCATGAAATCCTTCAGCGGCGCCGCCACTTTGATCATGCCGTCCGCCATGCCACTGACCGTGCCGAAATCGCCGCTATGGGCCAGCAGCAATTGCCAGCTGTTTTGCAGCACCGGGTTCATCACGAAGGCGGAGAGCACGATGGCGATGGCGAAGACCAGCAGGTTCGGCGGCGTCTGCTGAATGCCGATCGCATTGCGCACGATCAGCAGAACCACCGAAATCTTGGTGAAGGACGTCGCAATCACGGCGATGACAGGCAGCATCGAGATCGCCGCCATCGCCACGAGGCTCTGGGCAAGGGGAAAGGTCTGTTCCATCAGTCGTGCAGCGCTGTCACGCGAACGGCGCTCAACCCATCCACGGAAATGATTTCGCCTCGTCCGATAATGCGGCCCTGGGCGATGATATCGACGGCGTCCGACAATGGCCTGTCGAGGTTGAACACATAGCCCTCGCCGATCGTCTCGAGTGTGCGCAGCGGCAGTTCCAGCCGTCCTGCATCGAAGACCAGCTTGATCGGGATGCTGTCGACAGGCGACGGACGCGGCTCGCCCTGCAATTCCTGATCGACGGTTTCATTCGTCATGAAATGCCTCATTGGTCCGGTTGGCGTCGACAGCAGCGGCTGGGTGAGGACCGCGCCTTTGTCCGAGCGCATGCAGGTTGCAAGGTAACGTTCACCGGTGATCGCGACCACGGTCTCCGCTGCCCCCCCATCGATGACGATGCCGTCCCCCAATCGCAGGGATTTGATCTCACCGACCGACAGCACGGCATAACCGCGCCGGATGTTGACCGCCGTCGTCAGGGCTTTGAGCGTGCGGCGCGGCAGGCGGCTTGCCCAGCCGACGAGGCCGGCAAGGAAGGTTTCATCGAAACGGCCGCTCAAGGGCAGGCTCATGCCGCTCCAGCCGATTTCGAAGCCGAAATTGCCGCTGGAATCCGGCTGCGGCTCTGCACCGATCTGCAGCAGCGACAGGCTGATGCCGATCTTGTTCTCGATTGCCTCGAAGGCCTCGACGAACTGATGTTCGACCACCGCCGCCTGTTCATGCGGCGACAGTTTTTCCCAGAGGAGCAGCGGTTCAAGCCTTTCGGCCAGCAACCGCAATGCGCCGGCCGACGCAATCAGCATCTGCTCCCGTTCGCCGATGCGGCAGAGAAGACCGACCGGATCGACGATCCGCGTGGCTGCGATATCGGGGGACAGTGGGCGAACGGAAAGCGTCTGCTCCCGGACCGGAATTTGCCAGGCGGCGCGCATCGTCGTGCCGGAACGGGAAAAGAAGCTCCCGGCCATCGATGAGCGGGGCCATGCGGGCGCGGCGATATTCATCGGACAAGCTCCTCGAGCGCTTCGACGATTGTGCCGAACGGCTGCGGCTTGCCCTGGCCGTTAAACAGGAAGCGCTGGATGAGCCCGTGTTTGGCGACGGCCTCGTCGACGGCGGCGTCGCGCCCCTGGCGATATTCGCCGACGCGGATCAGCAGTTCCACCTCGTCATAGAGGGCAAGCAGGGCGCGCAGCCTGTCGGCTGCCTGGCGATGGCTCTCGCTCACCACTGCGCTCATCGTCCGGCTTCGGCTGGCCAGCACATCGATCGCCGGAAAATTGCCCGCCCTGGCAATCTTGTCGGAGAGCACGATATGGCCGTCCAGCAGCGATCTGGTTTCTTCGGCAATCGGATCGTCCTGCTCTTCGCCTTCGACGAGGACCGTATAGAAAGCCGTCATCGTGCCGTTTGCGCTGTTGCCGGCGCGCTCGAAGATCTGCGGCAGGACGGCGAATACGGAAGGCGGAAAGCCGCGTCGCACCGGCGGTTCGCCGGCGGCAAGCCCGACTTCGCGCAAGGCGCGGGCCATGCGGGTGACGCTGTCGATGACGAGCAGCACATGTTTTCCCTGCTCGCGAAAATACTCGGCGATCGCCGTTGCCGTCATCACCGCCTTGAACCGCTCCAGCGCCGGGCGATCGGATGTGGCGACAACCAGCGCCACATTCGAGGGGACACCTTCCGGCATGTTGCCGGCAACGAATTCGCCGACCTCGCGTCCGCGTTCGCCGACTAGGGCGCAGACGATCACATCGGCCTTGTTGTTGGCGACGATCTGGGACACCAGCGTCGACTTGCCGGCGCCAGGCGCGCCGAAAATACCGATGCGCTGGCCCTGGCCGCAGGTCAGCAATCCGTCCAGGGCGGCAATTCCCGAGGTAAACGGCTGGCGGATAGGGCGGCGCGACAGAGGATCGACCGGCTGGCCATAGAGCGGCTGCAGGAAGCGCGCGTCCTCGCCGGCGGGGTTGGCGGAGGGACGCAGGATATTGCCATGTGCGTCGACGATCGCGCCGAGCAGGAAATTGCCGACGGAAACGGCCGGTTCCCGGCCGGTCGGGACGATTTCCGTGCGGTGGGAGATGCCGCGGGTTTCGCCGTGAAGCGAGAGAAGCGCCGTCTCGCCGTCGATGCCGACGACATCGGCAAGGCCGATGCGACCCCTGCCCGGCTCATGCAGTTCGCAGAGCTCGCCGATCCGAACCGAGGGGATGAGCGCCCGCACCAGCAGGCCCGAAACACTCTTTACGCGCCCGCTCTGCCGCCGCACGTCCGTTTGTTCGAGTGTCCGCTCCATCCGAAGTAACGCGTCAACCATGGACGAGGGCCTCGATCACGGTGGCGAGCTGGTCTTTCAAGCCGATCTGGCTGCGTCCCGCCGACGTCTCCAGAATAATCTCGCCGGCAGACATCAGCGGATCCGTCTCGATCGTGATGCGATGATCGATATCCGCAATTGCCCGGGCGATCATGGCGGCATCGTCGGGGGCGACATGCAGGGTGATCTCCTGGGCCTCAGCGGTCTGGGATATGGCGTGGCGGACCAATCGCCTCGTGCGCTCGTCGGCCTCCATCGATCCGAGGATCAATCCGACCGATTTCAGAACCACCGCCTCGACCCAGCTGTCGAGATTGGCAATTTCCTGTTCGGCTTTTCCGAGCGAGGCGGCAAGCCGTGCGGCGGCATCGCGAACGCCCTGTTCGAACCCGTCGCGATAGCCGTTTTGGGCGGCCTGCGCGCTGGCGGCGGCAAGTGTCGCCTGCGATTGGGCGGCGTCGTGGCGGGCAGCCTCCAGAATTTGCGCCGCCTCTCTGATCTGGCCGAAACTCTCCGCCGGAATGATGCGGTCGTGGCGTGCAAATCCCGAGCTCATCGTCCGGCGCCTTCCTGTATGGAGGCGACCTCGTCGACAGCGGCCGTCGCCAGAACGAGCGCCGGGCTCTTTAAGAGGGAAGCCGAGCCGTTTTCGGCCATATCGCGCCAGCCCGCCCACCGCCATGCCGCGGAGATCCGGTATTCGTCTGCCAGAAGCGTCAGCATCGACCAGCCATCGGCCTCGACGACATGCCTTGCCTGCTCGCTCAACAGATCAAGCGGCGGCGTTGCCGTGGAAAGATTGATGTGGCCGAGGGCGAATGCGACCGCTTCCTCGCCGTAGACGGCCTTGAGCCTCGCAAGGGTCGGGCGATCGACCGCGGGGCAGAAGGCTGCGAGATGATAGGCGAGGCCCGCCCGGAGCGCGGCCGTTGCGCGTCCGCCCGCGTCCATGGAAATCAGGCGGCGGGCGCCGTCGGCAAATGTGGCGGGGTCGCCATGGGCTTCCGCGATCTCAGTGAAAAGCCGCCGGTGCAGCCGCGACGACAGGGTAGACCCATCGGCAAGGAGCGGCGCGGTCCCATCCCATCGGGCGGCCGTCAGCATATCCGCGGAAAGCAGCGCTGCCTTGCGGATCCTCGCCGCATCCGAGATCGCCTCGCCGTCCGAACGCGGCGTGCGCATGCTCAGCGCTCCTTCCGCTGCGGCAATAGCAGCAGCAGGCATGCCCCGATAGCGAGGATGATGGCGCCGATCACGGCCAGATTGGGGCCTTTGAAAGCCGAGAGAGCGCTTTGCACCATCGAGAATGGCGCTGCAGCGGGTGCCGGCGTCACTGGTGCTGCTGGGGCGGGCGCTGCGGCTGCCGCCGGTACCGCCGGCGCGCCGACCTCCGACCAGGGGCTGACCACCACCGAAACATCTTCATATGAGAGGTCGCGGATGCTGTTGACCAGAACGGATCGGCTCTTCATGTCGATCTCGTTGAGATTGGCGCCGGGGCGATATTGCAGCACGGCCGCCGCCCTCGCCTTCTCCTTGATGAGCCCGCGGCCGTTCTCCTCCGGCAGCACCACATGGACGCGCGCCGTCGCCACGCCGTCAAGCCCCGAAAGCGTTTCGGCAAGCTGCTGCTCGGTGGCGTAGCTCATCCGGGCTTTCTGTTCGTAAGGCGTCACGAGGAAGCCGTTGCCGGGAAAGAGTTCGGCGACATTTCCGAACGACTGACGCGGCAGACCGGCGCCCGCCAGCAGCTCGATCGCCCGGGCATGATCGGCTGTTTCAGCGGTGATCGCATAGGTCCCGCCCTTTTCGCTCTTCATGGTGACGGAGATGCCGGCGCGTTCGAGCAGCACCTGAGCATCCAGCGCATCGCGCTGATCGAGTCCCGTCAGCACGTCCTGGCTGCAGGCGGCGAGGAACAGGCAGAGGGCGAGCACGGCGGCCTTCGGAAGGACTTTGCGCGCGGGCGAAGTGATCGGTGATCTCGCAAGGGCCGATGTGATCATGATATTCACTGGCCCTGCGTCAGCCGTTTGGACGACGACATCACCGACTGGGTGAGTGACGACAGCAGCGTCGTGCCGGTCGCGAATTGCTGTGATTTCTCCAGCCGGTCGATCGATGTCGTGATGTCTTCGATCTTCGGGCCGCTGTGATCCTTGTCCGCGGCAAATCGCACCAGCGGCGTCTCCGGCTGGCCGTTCCCGGCCACCGGCATGAAGAATGCCGACAGCCGGTCGAGAATGCTGGAGGGCCTGGTATTGCCTTCCGGTGAATAGGAGGGCGGGACGGCGTCGGACTCAGGCGCGATCTTGCGGCCCTGGATGTTGGGAATGGAGGTGAGTTCGGTTGGTCGAAGGCCGGCGAAATCCGCCGGTTGCAGTCCGATCCGCTCCGCCACGATCTCCGAGGTCTTCAGCACATTGCCTGTCGATACGCCGTCGACGGGCGGCGTAAAGGCGCGGCCGCAAAGTTCTTCTCCACTCATTGCAATTCCTCAACTCGGTACACGTCAACTGCAAACGATGAACGGGAACGCTACTCGTCGCTGCCTTCGTCGATCGCCTCCTTGGCGAAATTGAAAAGCGAATTGTTCAGCATCAGGGTGTTGGAAATCATGCCTGGCAGAAACGCGTCCACGGCAGCGGAGAGAATCTCGCTCTCGTTGTTCGGATCGACCTTTTTCGTCGTGCTGCCGGTGGTGTCCTTGGAACCCGTCTTATCAATCGTCAGTTCCACCGAGACAGGGTTTGCAGGCGCCAGGTTCAGGTCGGAGTTCACTGCATCTACGGCCATATGAGCACTTCCATCAAGGAGTTATCAAAATGAATGCATGATTTGATATGGATAAAAAAACGGCCGGTCAATTGTTTAAACTTAACCGATGGTTAATTTTCGGAAATTACAATCGGCTTTGACAACTTTCTCGACCTTTATATTAAAATTGAACGTTTTTATCCATAAAGCGCAGCAGATATCCAGATTGCGCATGAAATTCACACTTCAATTATTGCTATCAAATGTTCACAGGCCCGACCGCCTCTACGCCAACCGGGCCTGTGAGTACCCAGATATTTGGTGTTGCGAAAGCGTCCCGGATCAGCCCACCGCCGTACCGCGGCGCTTCTCGATATCGGCGATGATCGCGTCCCAGTTCTCAGGGGTCAGCTCGCGCTGTTCCGGGTCGCGGGGCGCGGGGGCGACGCCGCCCTTGGCGCCGACGATCGGGCCGGTCTTGGCGTAGATGCCGACCGTGTCGTTGACAGTGCGCTTAAGCATGTCGTTCATCATGTCGGTCTGCTTGTGGAAGGCTTTTTCCTGCTTGATGCTCTGGTAGATGGCAAAGCCCGCCCAGGCCGCCCAGGACACCGCGCAGGCGACTGCGAAGGCGAGCGAGAAGGCGCCGGAGACGAGCGCTACCGTTGCGCCCGTGCGCCCGAGGAAGGTGGAATTCACCAGCATATTGGCAACGCCTGCGATGCCCTCGATCGCGCCGACCGTGTCCGCCGCGGTTCCGATACCCATGAAGATGAGATCGACCGGATCGCCCTTGCCGCTCGTGAGCCCCTGCAGGAACTGGTAATATTCCACCGGCAGCCAAGCGACGCCGGCAACGGCGCCAACCGTCGTCCCGGTATTCTTGAAAAAGGCGGAGAGCACGCTGCGCTGCGCCCGCGCCAGCTCGTCGGAAACGCCGACGAGTGAACTGATCCCATCCAGCAGCGAAAAATTCGAGGCTTTGATCGCCGAGCCGAGCGCACTGCCCATGTGCGCGAGAGCGCCAAGGGCGTGCAGAACCACGATGCCGATGCTGTCCCAGGTCGGGCTCGTCATGTTGAGGCCGGCATAGATGGAGCGGGATGCGGTAAGCACCGACATCACGCCGGAAGAGAGCGCCGCCTTGTATTTGACAGGATCGACCCCTGCCGGCGCCGCCGTCGCGGTCTTGTCGATCAGCTTGGCAAGGTCGGCCTTGATCGTTTCGACGCTGCCGCCCGGTCGCATCGTCGCCCAAAGCGCGGTGAAGATCGTCGTGAAATTGGTCTTGTATTGCGCCATGGCATCGGCATTGCCCTTGAACAGGGTTTCCGCCAGCGCGTCGAGGCTCGGGGCGATGATCTTCTTGATCGCCTCTTCGGCGGTCTTGCCGTCGACGATGATTGGATCGATCACATCCGTGCCGGGCATCAGCGTCTTCATCAGGCCTGACATGGAAAGTCCCATGTCCTTGAGGCTCGATGTCAGATATTCGCTGTCGATATAGGGCAGATCGAGACTTTGGATGGTCTTGCTCCAGCCATTGTCCTTGGTGGCGAACATGCGCTCGGCGATCCAGGCGTCGCCCCCGCTGCCGGCGAAGAAGCGCCCGCCGTCTGAGCCGTTGGCGGCAATGCCCTTGCCGGCCAGCCCGGTGCCGATCATGATCGCCGCCATGACGTCGTTGAACGAATAGCTGGCGAGATTGCTGGAGGGCAGCGGCGAGACGCTCTTGTCCCACTCCGGATTGGCCGGCAACTTCGAGACCAGGCTGGCGCCCATGACGAGCCCTTCCAGCGCGGTCTGCACCGCATGGCGGTAGCCCAAGACCTCCTTGCCGCCGGGTGCGCTCAGGCGCGACGTCAGGCGCTCCAGATTGCCGGCGAGATCGCCGATGCCGATTTCTCCGGCGCCTACCTTGTCGAGCAGCGGACCGAGAAGCGCCTTGACGTCGGCCTTGAACTGATCGCGCACCTCGGGGCTGTCTCCCCCGTAAAACTGGTTGGCCATCGCCTGGATGGTCGGGTTGAACAGGTGGGTGATATTGTTGGGAACGGTGCTGCCGAATTCGGAAGCGGCAACCTTTTTCAAACCGTCGAGGTCGATCTTGAGATCGGGGAACAGGCTCCCGCCGAGCCCGAGCGACTGGTCGAAATCCACAACCGGCAGGATGGAGCCGAGCCCCTTCAGTTCCCGCTCGGTCTTGTTGCCGGCCAGTCCCATGCGGATCAGGCCATCGAGCGCCGTCGTCGGATCGGAGATCGTCGGCAGCACGTTCTTGTCGAAGAATTCGGCATAGGTCTTGTCGGCAATCGCCGAGCGCTGCTTTACGAAATCGTCGGGAAGCACCATGGAATAGAAGCCGAGGGCGGCATTATATTCCTTGAGAATGGTGGTGACGTCCTTGCCGGATTTGAGACCGTCATTCAGCAGGCCGCCATTGACGATGTCGCGCTCAAAGGCATCCTCGACCTTCGTACGCAGGTCCTTCATCTTCTCGTCACGCGTTATCGTGTCGTTGATGATCTCGGAAGCGTCCTTGTTCGTATCGGGCGGCGCCACGCGATAACCGGAGAAGATCAGCTTGAAGGCCTTCAGCGCCTTCTCCGTCATCAGCGAGTTGACGTCGGGGTCCGAGCCCAGGATGGCGATCGACTTGTCGAGATCCTTCAGGATCTCCTGGTCGTTGTAGATGCCGCGCTGGTTGTCGCCGAGGCTGTCCTTGTATTGGCCGAAGGTCGCCTTGGTCTGAAGCAGATCGAGATACATGATCAGTTTCTGCTCGGCAGTGTAATTGTGAGGGTTTTTGACGACGTCGATGCTCTCGAAGGATTTGTCCTTGTCCTTCAGCCCTTCCATGAAGCCCTGATTGATCTCGCTCATGAAATCGGAATTGAACAGGAGATCGATGACCGGCTGGATCGGCGCGGTAGGGCGGGACGTGCCATTCGACGTGGCGGCCAGCGAAACGAACTTCGGACTGCTCGTCTGCGCCGATATAGAGGAGAAAATCGTCATGGCTGCCGTCGTGGTCCCGTCAGAGGCAAAAGGCGATGCCTTCTTGACCGTGGTGCTCGTGGTTTTGCCCTGGCTCGTGGAATTTTCGGACTTTGGATCGGAATTGGCGTTTAGCCGGAGAAATGAAACCGTATCGATATCCGAAGATGCTGGTGCGATCGATGACATGCGTTCCCTTTGATTTTCTTTTTCCGCTTTTCGCGGATGACGTCGTTTACCTTACGTTAGGCATAAGATCGACCTTTGCGTGATAATTCAAGCCCGATCGCGACATCGCGGTTGCATAAAATGCAGCGGCCTCGCGCCTGGAGATCAAAAATCACATTTTTACCGAGGGGTCGCAGGGTATTTCCCAGGCTGTGGCGGTCATCGTTGCCGCCCCTCTGCCTCTACCAGATGAATGACGGGTCTGGCCCAAATTCGAGATGCACGGACTCGCCGGTGTAGCGTTCAAGCTTCTCGTTCAGCTGCTTTTCCATTTTGTCGAGCTTCTTCACGCCATTGGCCATATCCCACAGGCCAAGCGCTAGCCCGACGGCCGAGGCAACGAGGCCGGTGACCAGTCCGGCCGCGGCAAGCCCGGCTTTGGCGGCGTTGCTGAAGATGGTCACGACTTCCGGCGCCACCGTTCCGAGGCCGGAAAAGGCGCGGGACATGGCATTGGTCAGATAAAGCATCGCCTCGGAGAAACCGATCAGCGCGTTGCCGGTGCCGGCAATGCCGCCGATGATTTCGAGCGCGCCCTTGGCGCGGTCGCCGGCCTTCATCGACCGCGACGCCGAATAGAAGCCGAGGCCGGCCATGGCGAGACCGCCGGCTGCGCCGAGGATCTTGCCTGCCGCTTCCATCGTCTTCGGCGAGAAGCTCATGGAGATACCCTTGCCCCAACTGCCCGGCTCATTGCCGAAGGCGCTGAACGGCTTGCCGGCAACGTCGAGGTTCTTGCCGAGCCCCTCCATCGTCATGCCGACGATCTGCGTCGCCGAGCCGACCGCGGCGGCGATATCGGCCGGCGTCCACTTGCCGCCGACGCCGAGGCCGCGCGCCACCAGCACGCTCGACATCGTCAGCATCTGCACGGCGTGCACCAGACCGGCCTTGTACACCTCGGCATCGATGCCGGCAGGTGTCCGGGTCTGGCGCGGCAGATCGAGCGAATCCTTGAAGGAGGCAAGCGCATCGTCGAGCTTCATACCGCCGCGCACCATGCGCAAAACGCCGTCGACGTCGCGTGCTATGTCCTGTGCCAGGTTCTGTTTCAGCGTCTCGCCGCCATCGGCCGGGCCGTTTTTGCTGATGAAATCCTCGGCGAAGGTGTTTGCCAACTGGCTGATGGCGTCATTCGTTGCGCCGGGCACGAAGGTGTCATCCGGACCCGACAGCAGCGGCTCGAGATCGACACCCTGGCCGTCGCCGATATAATGTTCCTTGATGATATTGGCGAAGGTGACGTTCGCGGCGTCGAGATGCGCATCGATATAATCCTGGGGCAGGAGATCGACGAGCGTGTTGAGTTCGGAATAATAATCCTTCAGGGCATCTTCGAAGCTCTTGCCGGCGCTCAGCGCCCGGTCGATCGCCTTGCCGCCGCCGATATCGATCAGATAGGCGTCTTCGATGTTGGTGAGCAGATCGGAATTCTCCGGGCGTTGCAGATATTCCTTCATGCCGCTCGCGAAGATATCCGAGAGATGCTGCTGCGTCGCCGGATCGGCCGTCAGCTTTTCGATCCGCGCATGGAGGTCCTTGCCGACGCGCTCGCCATCGGGCACGCTGTCGCCATACTGGTTCATATAGCCATTGAACTGCTGTTTGATCTCGATGAGATCGTAGAGCAGCGTCGCCTTCTGTTCCGGCGTCAGCTGGTCGAGGTGGTCCATGTTGTCGGGCGCGACGAAATCCCGGTTCACGTCCTTCACGGCGTCGCCGAGAATGCCGTATTTGAGTTCGTCGAGCTTCTTCAGCGTCGGCTCATAGGCGGTCGAGGGAGCGTAGCCGCGCAGCACCTTGCTTTCCAGGATGTCGTTCTCGTCGATCGGGCGCTCCACGACCGGCTCGATGGCGTCCGAGCCCGACATGACAAGGTCCATCTTCTTGAGGCTGGATGTCAGATAGTCGCTGTCGATATAGGGCAGATCGAGACTTTGGATGATCTTGCTCCAGCCATTGTCCTTGGTGGCGAACATGCGCTCGGCGATCCAGGCGTCGCCACCGCTGCCGGCGAAGAAGCGCCCGCCATCTGAGCCGTTGGCGGCAATGCCCTTGCCGGCCAGCCCGGTGCCGATCATGATTGCCGCCATGACGTCGTTGAACGAATAGCTGGCGAGATTGCTGGAGGGCAGCGGCGAGAAATTCTTGTCCCACTCCGGATTGGCCGGCATCTTCGAGACGAGGCTGGCGCCCATGACGAGCCCTTCGAGCGCGGTCTGTACCGCGTGGCGGTAACCCCAGACCTCCTTGCCGCCGGGAGCGCTCAGGCGCGAGGTCAGACGCTCCAGATTGCCGGCGAGATCGCCGATGCCGATTTCTCCGGCGCCTACCTTGTCGAGCAGCGGACCGAGAAGCGCCTTGACGTCGGCCTTGAACTGATCGCGCACCTCGGGGCTGTCTCCCCCGTAAAACTGGTTGGCCATCGCCTGGATGGTCGGGTTGAACAGGTGGGTGATGTTGTTGGGAACGGTGCTGCCGAATTCGGAAGCGGCAACCTTTTTCAAACCGTCCAGGTCGATCTTGAGATCGTTGCCCGGGTCGGTTTCGGGCGTGCTCACCTTTGCATCGACCAGGATCGCGGTGGCGCCGCTTTTGCTCTGGGTAAATCCGACGAAGCCCCGCGCAGCGGAGATGTCGAGTGCCTGCCCGTTGCCGCTCGGCGCGATCTTGCGTATTTCGCCGGCGTCGATGGTTTTTGTCGATGCAGAACGGCCAGTCACGTCTTTCTGGCCGAGGTCCACGACCAGGGTTTCGACCTCTTTCGATCCGCTGCCAACACGTTCCAACATGATTTCGTCACTCCTGATCGACGGCCGCACCCTGAACGGAGGCCCGGAAAGCCTCGTTAGGTCAGAAGTTTTTCAGTGATATGACAAATGGGTGCTATCGGAGCGGCAAAATTGAACCATTGACCCCCACATAGCGCTTCCAAATTATACCGCAGTACAAATGCTGGTGACACCGCAGTCGCCAAGGTGCGGCGCAATAGAGCACGCTCCCGTAGGGAATGCGCTCACGAGACAGATCGAAGTCGGTCCTCGGGCTCGGTTTTCAGACTGCATTGTCCGGCAAATCGGTATAAGCCGTCCTCTCGAACAAATCAGGGGACAACATGGAAACCGTGGAAATCAGCAGCCGCAGCGACTTCGGCCTTTGGGCAATTGAGCGGGCGCGGGAAATCGTAACGTCCGAGGGAACTGCTTTTGCGATGGCCGCTCGCGATATGGACGACGAGGCGCTTGCAAACGCTGCAGCCGCGCTAGGCAAGGCCATCAGCGATGCGATGGTGGAAGTGTTTGACGGCCTGATAGATGAATCGTGATTGTGAAGAGACAGCGGGTCACTGACCGATAAAAATTGGTCAGCACCGTCCGGGCTCGCCGTCTTCCCCTCTCATTGCAAACTGTCAGAAACTTGCATATATTTCTGACAAGAGAAATGCCATGCAAAAGCTGACATAGCAAATCATGGGACATGCTGAACGACTGCCGGAAGGATCCGCGCTTTCGGCAAAGAGTTTTTTGCATCTCGGAAATCGAGCCGCCCTGGATCAGGCTCTGTCGCGCCTGGCCGAGCGTGGCGAGCTCGTCCGGGCGGGCCGTGTATCATCTATATGCGGCCCGTCAAAAGTCGCTTTGGCAGTCGGCCGCCGACGGTCGCCGTAGAGGCGGTGGCGCAGCAGCGCGGTGAGGTCATCGTCTCGAATGGCGCCGCCGCGGCAAATGCCCTGGGCCTGACCTCCCAGGTCCCGGTCCGCTCCGTCTACCTGACATCCGGCCGTAGCCGGACGATGACCCTTGGACAGCAGACGGTCGAGCTCAAGCACGTGCCGCGCTGGCAATTGGCCTTGGCCGATCGACCTGCTGGCGTGGCGGTCCGCGCACTTGCATGGCTTGGGCCGGAGAGGGCCGATGAAGCACTGTCGCGGATCAAGCGAAAGCTGCCGCCAGACGCGTTCGGCGAGCTGGTGGCGGCGGCTCCGCAGTTTCCGACCTGGCTTGCAAGAAGCGTAGGAAAGGCTGCGCATCGCTGATCTGTTTCTGACCTTGTCAAAGGATAACCGACGCGAAGCCTTGGCGGTGGCGGCCGACCGCACCGGACGGCCCATTCATCTCCTCGAAAAGGATGTCTGGGTCGTCTGGACGCTGCAGACGCTCTTTTCGTCCAAGCTCGGTGAGCATCTCGTCTTCAAGGGCGGCACCTCGCTTTCGAAAGCCTACGGTGTCATCAAAAGGTTCTCCGAGGATGTCGACCTGACCTACGATATCCGCGCCCTGGCGCCGGACTTGGTTGGCGACAATGACGAAGCACTGCCGAAAACCCGCAGCGAGGAGAAACACTGGACCAGCGAGGTGCGAAAGCGGCTTCCGGTCTGGGTAGCGGGCTCGGTGGAGCCGGTTATGGCGCGTTGCGCGTTCAATCTCTTCCGGCGGCAATCCGCCTCGAGGACGATACGCTCTACCTCGACTATGAAGCGGTGAGCAGCGGATCCGGCTATGTCGCCCCGAGCGTCATGCTCGAATTCGGAGCGCGGTCGACCGGCGAGCCGGCCAGTATCCGCGATATCGACTGTGACGCGTCGGGCCAGGTTGATGGTGTCGAATTTCCGAAAGCGAGTCCCCGCGTCATGCACGCGGAGCGGACGTTGTGGGAGAAAGCGACCGCCATCCATGTCTTCTGCCTGCAGGAGCGCCTTCGCGGCGATCGTTTTGCCCGCCACTGGCATGATGTCGTCCGGCTGGACGATGCTGGTTTCGCCGACAAAGCATCCGCGGATCGGCAACTCGCCAATGCCGTGGCGAAACACAAATTCATGTTTTTTGCGGAAAAGGCGGCCGACCGCTCGCCCATCGACTACGCCGCAGCCGTCAACGGCAATCTGGTTCTGACGCCTCCGGAGAAGGTCTGCGTGCGCTCGGCGAGGATTACGCGCGCATGGTCGACGACGGCCTGCTGCTCGGCGATTCCGAGCCGTTCGAGCACCTGATCGAGCGATGCACGCAAATTCAGGCGCATGCCAACAAAAGCGACGCGTCAAAATAAGCAATTGCCGGCCCACAGCCGCACCCTGCCCATTACTGTGAGTGCCCTGTCACCGACGCGGTTTGGCTTCGCGCCAATTATAAGGCGTTTGCTCGTGGCAGGCACCCTTGATGTGATGAGAGTGAAGCTCGGACCCGGTTATTCCGGCTCCGGCCTCGGCGAGGATGTGGCCAAATACCGCACGGGTGCGGGTTCGTTTGAGGAAAGTTGCGCCACGTAAAATGAAGATCCGGTGTGTTTGCAGTGAAGGCATTCAAATTCCCAATTTGAATCTCGCCGGAAGCCCGAGCAAGCTCAAAATCGCTGACGCGAGAATCGACACGGATGTTCCACTTGCCGCAACGGCACGTTCTCGCGCCAAGTGCCGTCCTCCCACTGGCGCGCCGCACGCTTGATTGGCTCTATTCCCGCAGGGGGGGGTCGACAAGACGAAGGTCACTTCTTGGCGTCCAGCGGATCGACGTCGCCTTTCATCAGGAAGGCCGCAATCTCGACAGGGCCAGCGCGCGCGGGCGTGACGATGATTTTTGCCATCGCCTTGTCTGAATGAAGATGCGTCGAAGCCGGCTGTGCTGCCGCAGCGATAGGCGCGCGGTGGCGGCGTGAATCGCCAAGTTGCCGCAACGGCCAGCACGAGGAACTCGACCAACGTCTCGGCGGCGAAATAGCGGAAGGTGCATTCCGGTAAACCACGGCGATCGAAACTTAAATCCGTCGCAATCTTCTCGACACTCACGTAGCATGAGCCTCGCGAACAAACGCCGCCACGCCACTATGGCAATTTCACTTCTCCTCCTCGGGATGCCGACTAACACGTTCGCCCATCCCCATATCTTCGTTGATGCAAAATTCGAGGCGGTCGCGGCGCCCGATGGAAGCCTCCAGGAGCTGCGCGACACATGGCAGTTCGATGAGGTGTTTTCGTCGTCAGTGCTGCTCGACTACGACAAGAACCGCAACAATGCCCTCGACCCTGCGGAAGTTGCTGCCGACGCCAAAACAGTCCGGGAGTCGCTTGCGCAGTACAACTATTATATGAACATCACGATCAATGGGAAAACACTCGCGCTTGCGAAGCCGGACATCCTACATGGGACCTATGAGAACGGCTCCCTCACCCTGTCTTTCGCACAGAAGCCAATGGCCAAGACGCCGCTCAAAGGATTGATTGTTTTCGGCGTTTATGATCCGACACTCTATACTGCTCAAGAGTTCGCCTTTCCCGGCTTGGATAGCAGACTACGTCGGCGACGGGAAAGGCCAGATCACGCGCGTGGTTCTGGTGCGGGCGCGGAGGTTATATCTGGAGAAGGTCGCGGAGGGAACGGTCAAGAACGCCTGTTACTTCGCAATGGATGCGACACGACCCAACGATCTGACAGTTGGCCGGTTCTACGTGATCTGCGAGGCGAAGCAGTCGTTTCGGGTGATCTCGGCAGGGCATGGTGGCGGCCTCAACCTCCCTGGCGTGGTCAACTTCTCTAACGGCCGGGAATGCGCTAAGAATTTTGGCAACGCGCTGGACTCAAACTTGACCGCCGGTGGCGCGTATCCGACAAGCGAGATCAAGACCTCGTTCAAAGGCTATTATCTGGCGCCTTCTAACAGAGAGGCGGTTTTGACCCGCTCGTTTGTTCAATTCGATGGGATCGGCGATACCGCCAACGCCAGACAACGCGCCATCGGCGGGCATGCTGCGGCGCTCGTCTCTGGGATCTGCATGCAGAAAAAGCCGGAGAGCCCATATGCCGATCGGAAAGGCTATGTCCCTGTCGGGAAGTTGGTCACCTATGCGGGCGGGCGAAGCGACGGATGCACCAGCTGGTCGCCGGAAGAGACCCCGGAAGTCTTGTCGATGGTCAAGGATAATCCGACGACGCTCTATATCTACCCGGAGGCGCGCGACATCGCCGCGGTCGGCCGGGCAACGACATCGGGCAAGTCGCCAGTAAGCGCTGGATCATACTGGAACGCTACCTGCCTTGGCGAGATCGGCTCTCCGCAGTTCTGGCCGAAAGAGCGGCTGGAGCCGATCATCGCAAGATATAAGCAGGATCATCCAGCACCACCGCCGCGTCCAATTCCCCTCTGCCAAGCATCCAATTGAAAAGCGGGTGGCATCTGAGAAAACGATCGTCGTTTTGAATGTCACCTTTAGCTTTGACGACCAAAGTCCTCTGCGTATAACATTGCTACAGCAGCCTCCTCGTCGCCGCCAATGCTTGGAGCACACTGAGATGGATGCTCATTGGACACCTCCCGGCCAGGGTAGGGTCAGTTCACGCAGCTTCTCAATATCGAGCTTGGCATAGATTCTTGTACTGTCGATGCTTCGATGGCCGAGCAGTTGGCCGATCTCGGCAAAGCTGGCGCCCGACCGCAAAAGGTCGGTCGCAAGGCTGTGGCGAAAGAGGTGAGCACCTTGGTGCGCATAGCCGTCAATGCCTGCCAGTTCGAGCGCCTGCTTCGCGATCATTGTGATGGCGCAGCCGGAGGCAAATCCCACGTGCGGCGCAAGTGTTCGCAAGAAAACGGCGTCGACACGCCGAAGCGGGCCGCCCATGCCGGATTATAAGCGACGATCGCTGTTCCGACGTCGTGACGCAGCAGCGCCAAGCTCAATGACCTCGATCCACAAGCGTGGCTCGCCGATGTGCTCGCTCGCACCCGACACCTCGATCAGCAGGCTCGAACAATTGCTCCCCTGAAATTGGCAGCCACCGAAGTCCCTACAACCCTACAACACCCTAGCCGGATGGTTACGGAGTTTCAGAAATCCCAACCGACATGAAATGTCGAGCTTCTGTGCATCACCCCATCGACGCCGCCGTTCGTGACCAAGAATTCCACGCGCATCGCGAGCCTCGCCTAAGACACCTCGCAAACGAGTCGTAAACACGTGTCTTAAGCCATCACAACTACAGCCGGCAGTCGACCGTCACCGGTGACAAGGGCCGTTAAAGTTCACCTAGTCCATCGGCAGGACCTCTAAGTCCAGCTTCAAGCGCAGGGCCTCCGGGTCATAGGCCCGGCCAAACCGGTTGTTCAGGAAGTCGGGCAGTGCGACCTCTTCTTGCCGAACGACGCCATTCTGAGGCAGCTTTCCGTCGGCCAGAAGGTCAAGAACCGTTGTGATGCCGGCGGCGGTCGTGATCTGAATGGAGCTCATCGCTTTACCCGCCACCACGCCAGAGTAAACCTTGTTGGCATAGGTCTCCTGCAAATAGCGACCGTCTTTCCATCCGCAGACGGTGACGAAGATGACCACAACGTCTTGCATCGTAGCAGGCAGAGCGTTCTCGAAGACGTCTTTCAGCAGGTCTCGGCGATTCTTCAGATTGAGGTCATTCAGCAGAGCCTTGATGATCGCCTGGTGACCGGGATATCGGATTGTCCGATAGTTCATATTGCGGACGCGGCCTTCGAGCGTCTTGGCCAGGGTGCCCAGACCGCCGGATGTGTTAAAGGCCTCATAGGTGATGCCATCCAAGGAGAATTCTTCCCGTTCCTCCAGTGCAGGGACCGTGACGAATTTGCCCTCTACAATAGCTTCGCACGGTTCAATGTATTCGTTGATCAGACCATCCGTGCTCCAGGTGAGATTGTAGTTGAGAGCGTTGGACGGGTATTGCGGCAGTGCGCCGAGGCGCATCCGAACGCTATCCAGCGTGTCGAAACGCTTTGCGAGGTCATTGGCAACAATCGAGATGAAACCGGGAGCAAGACCGCACTGAGGAATGAAAGAAACGTTGGCGCACTTGGAAAGCTCTTCGACCTTCTTTGTCGTTGCGACATCTTCCGTGAGATCGAGGTAGTGAACGGAAGCTTCCAATGCGGCCTCGGCCACTTTGCCGGTCAGGTTAAATGGCGCCGCGGACAAAACGGCGAATTTTCCCTTCAGCAACTTTACGAGCTCAGTCTTGTCGGTGATGTCGACTACCTTACTCGAAATCGCAGTATGCTTGTCGAGCTTATCTACCTGCGCCTGATCGCGATCTGTTACCACGACGGTGTAGTCGTTCGTCGCAGCCAACATCAAAGCGATAGCGCCGCCAATCTTGCCTGCGCCAATGACCACTACATCCTTCATATCAGTTCCCTTGCAACTATCCACCTTCTGCGATCGCGGACGTAGTTCATATCAAGATTGTCACCAGCGCCGTTTAAAGATTTATCAAAAGTGGCGGCACCTGAAGCGGGTGTCTCTTCCAAGTTCACGACATGAGGCTCCCTGATATTTTGGAGTTGCAAAGCAAAGATAGCAAGTCGATGACATTCATGCCGTGCCCACTGATCATAGCCCGGAATATGCTATTTTTTGCCAATCCTCAAAGTTGCACTCGAGGAGATATATCTCCTCAAGCAACGAAGTCAAAGCGCGGCATCTTGCAAGTACTTGTTTGCGGACGCCGCGCAATATCACTGATCGCGACGTTCGGGATAGTCGGCTAGCAACTTCGATAATGTCCCAGATTGCGTTCTGTCTAGGACACGTTCGCCATGAGGCATGGCATCAAAGAGGTCCGAGTTACGGCCGCCTTACTCAGTATGCTGAACCCGACTGGTCATTGAGGTCGTGGCGCTCTATCCCCGTGAGCGGCGGGTTGAAGATGCTGACGAGGATCAGGTCTCGGTCGCCGCCCCCGCGCAAATAGTGCTTGTCGTGCTTGTCGAGCACATAGATGTCGCCTGGGCGGACCGGATAGACATTGCCCTCCATGTCCTCAACCTCGCCCTCCCCGGCGATGCAGTAGCAAGCCTCGGGATGGTTGCGGTATTGAAGCAGCGACACGGTGTTCGCCCTCACCACCGTATGGCAGACGGTGAAGCCCATGCCGTCCTTTTCCGTCAGCAGACGGTGGCTAGTACCGCTGCCCCACTCCACGAAGTGATCCGTAGCTTCGACGTCCAGTAGGCTGCGCACAAACATCGCGTTCTCCTCATGTCAGAAGATTTCAAAGTTGCCGTAATCCCAGTTCAAATATTCCTTCCTATCTGGCAGCATTTCGCAATCGCCTCACGATGGCAGTCCGATACGGCGAGATCGCCCAAGGCGTATGCAGTTACGGGCAGCGACTGCCGCTTCTGATGATCTCCTTTCTACTAAACTGCTTCGAACAGGCCCGCGCCGCGTCCGGGCATGCCTCAATGGCCTCCAGTCTTGTAACGGCCCTCAGCGAGCTGCTTAAGCGTCTGACGCATTGCTTTCCTTAGTGATTGCGGAATCAACGGTGGACGGCTCCGGACTCGCAATTGGCTGTTACAAAACTTGTGCCAATTTAGTGGTCGAGGCCGAGAAGAGTGATTCTGACGGCTCTTCAGCTATTTAAACTAGGGTTGACCATGAGATTTGGCCATACAAGCCTATGTTGCGGACCCGACAGTACCAACACAAGATGTCGGATGTCGGTCAAGCAGATGCTCCACGACTATGTTACCGTCGGAGAAAGGGAAAAAGATAAATCGCATAGAGGCCGATTTGTCTGGCCGGCGCGTGCCGCCGCATCTCCCAGGCCTTTTCGCCGGCGACGCGGCGGACGATCTGTTCCACCCATGCCATGCCTTGCCGGTCGTCGACAAGATATTCCGTGGTAGATCAAGTTTCTGAATGAAGGCAAGTTTCGCCGTCATGCTGAGGTTGTTGTCGAGAGATGCCTGGCCAGCATCACCGCTCATCGTATTGATGTCAGGCGAAATGAGAAACTGACCCCCTAACGAAATGAAGAACTGCCCCCTCGTGTGACAACGAGGAGAGATGGATGACAAGTGCGATTTCAGCGCATCCTGCATCGTGGGGAACGATACAGGGCGAAGATATGCTTGAGGCAGATGAGGTGGTGGCAATGTTGCGGCTGCACGAGCTTGGTTGGGGTGCCAAGCGTCTATCGAAGGAATTTGGATGTGCTCGCAACACTGTCCGTCGATATCTTC
>NZ_LOKU01000045.1:0-292661 GCF_002211295.1 Rhizobium sp. N122
TTTTTCAGCCTGGCGTTCTCGTCCTCAAGCGCCTTCAGCCGCTTGGCCTCGGACACTTCCATACCACCGTATTTGGCTTTCCAGTTGTAAAACGTCGCTTCCGAAATCCCGTGCTTACGGCAGAGGTTGGCTGCCTTCGCACCAGCCTCCTGCTCCTTCAGTACCGCAATAATCTGCTCTTCGGTAAATCTCTGCTTCTTCATTCGTCCGTCCTTTGATGGGCCGGACTCTAATCAATTCTGGAGGAAATTCGCAGTGGCAGGTCATGGTCTCTCCACCGCTTTGGCGTGACATGCATCAGCGGTGAACGGGATCGCTCTTCCTGGCTTTGGCGAGATCAAGAAACTTCGCCTTGATCGACGCGAAAAGTCCGGGCGGAATGAAGCCGTAGGCGAATCCTCGCTTCCCGGCACCGGCGAAAAGGCCGCCATTCGGCCATTCATCGATATTGTGTTCGGAGACGATGACCCAACTCGGGGCGTCGTCCAGACCGATCGCCTGCTTCACCTTCGGCGGGATCTCTATTCCCACGATTTCGCCGGATGGCGGCTTGTGCGTGATCGGGAGTAGAACGACGTAGCGGGGCTTCGCGAAGCTGTCGCTGGCCGCGACGAGGCAGGCGGGCCTGTCTTTGCCTTGGTCGCGACCCGCCAATGCTTCGCGCGACCACAGGTAATCATAGCGCACGACGAGGCCGGGTTTCGGCTCGGGAATTGACGCCATGACGGGTTATTTCAGCAAGTCATCGAGAGAGGTGTGGGCCGTATCCATCTCCGCTCTTTCGACCGCATCGATGACGACGGACGAGGCATCAGCGGTCCTGTGCGTCCGTTGCGCGGCGCCCTTCAGCCAATCATAATGCGCGGCCGACATCAGCACGAATTCACGGCGGCCATGGCGCGTGATCTCGACGGGCTCGCGTTGCGCCTGATGTTGAAATTCTCCGAATTTGCGCTGAAATTCTAGAGACGTTGTCTGCGTCATGGTCGCCATCCAAACTACGATATCCGACTTATACGTATAATTCGGATAAATTCAAGGCCGCTACGTTACGCCGATCGTCAGCTCCGCGACGAAGTCATAGGCATCGCCGCGATAGAGCGAGCGGGTGAATTCCACGGCGCGGCCGGAGCCGAGATAGGAGATGCGCTCGATCGACAGGCCGGCGGCGCCGACGGAGACGCCGAGAAGCTGGGCGTCGGCTTCCTTCATATTGGTCGCCGAGATGCGTTGCACGGCGCGCACCGGGCGGACCTGGAGGCGTTCGAGTTCGGCGTAAAGTGAATTGGTGACGACTGAGGGATCGGGCAGGAATTCGCCGGAAACGCTGGCATTCTCGATCGCCAGTGGCTGATCGTCGGCGATGCGCAGGCGCGAAAGCCGCGAAACCTTCACGTCGGTGCCGAGACCAAGGATCATCATCTCGTCGGGCGAGGGGGTATGGACGCCCTTGTGCAGCCATTCGGAGCGGGAAGACATGCCGCGGCGCGCCATATCCTCGGTGAAGGAGGTGAGTTGCGACAGGCGCTGCTCGACCTTGGAGACCGGCTTGGCGACGAAGGTGCCCGAACCGTGGCGGCGCACCAAGAGGCCGTCGGCAACGAGCTCGTCGATCGCCTTACGCACGGTGACACGGCTGACGGCGGCGAATTCGGCGATGTCGCGCTCCGGCGGCAGCGCATCGCCATGACCGAGCGTGCCGGTGCGCACGGCTTCCTCGAGCGTGCGGCGCAGCTTGACGTAGAGCGGACCGGTGCCGGCCGCCTGCAGGCGCTGCAGGGAAAGGAGAGTGGCGAGGTCGTCGGTCATGCCGCACCTCTCTGCCGGTCGTTGAGGAGTTTCACCGCAAGTTCCACCGCACCCTGCAGGGCATCGCCCTTCGGCCTGACGAGCCGTGACCTGTAGCGTTCGGAAAGCCACGGCTCATAGGCTTCCGCAAGCCCGCCGAGCAGGCAGATCGATGGGCATTCCGGCCAGAGCAGCGCGTCAAGGCTTTCGCCGATCGCTGTTGCCGCATCCCTGACGATGCCGGCCGCGATGGCATCGCCCCTGGCCGCATGTTCGAAGACGACGGGCGCGTAGCGTGCAAAATCCGTCGGTCTTGCCGAATGGGCAAATTCGACAATGCGTTCAGGATCCTTGCCGTATTCGGCCAGGATCGCGTCGGTGATGGGTGAAGCCGGGCATACGCCGTCATGGGCGAGCAGCGATCGCTCCATCAGATCGCGGCCGAGGCGGGCGCCGCTTGCCTGGTCGCCGACGATAAAGCCCCAGCCGCCGATGCCGTTCAGCCGACTGTTCCTGCGGGCATTATAGACCGAGCCAGTGCCGAAGGCGCCGACGATGCCGTCGGCATCGCCGAGTGCGCCCTGCAGCGCAATCAGCGCATCGGTGACGACGCGGCCTTCGGCAAAGGGCAGGGCCTTTTCGATTCGCTGGCCGTAATCCGTGACATTGGCGCCGGCGACGCCGACGACCGATGCAACGGACGAGATAGTTTCCGCGGCAAGCCCGGCATCGTGCAACGCCCGGCGGGCAGATTCGACGATATTGAGAAGAGAATTTTCCAGATTGGACAGGATGTTGGCGGGGCCTGATTTGCCGCGGCCGATGATGTTGCCGTTTCTATCTGCGACCGCTGCTCGGCAGCTCGTTCCGCCGCCGTCTATGCCGATTGCAAGCTCTGTCATCGGGCCTCCGATTACGCCGTTCCCCATGGTTTTTATTACCATACCAAAAAAATACCATTTACCAAGTGGAAACGATGGAGAAAATCGATCTTTTTATCATATTGATTTTATTAGATAAAATTTTTAAATGAATTTTTGATCGCTGAAAAGTTAAAATCGGCTGGACAATTGGTATTTTTTTGGACTTAATTCGGCAAAAGGGAACAGCGCATCGAAGCCCACGAAAACCGGCAGGTCAAACCAAGCCGGAACCGCTTCGAGGATGATCGAGAAACGGCCCGCCGGCCCGTCAGGCTGGGGCGAAGTTCAGCATCCATCGGCTTTTCCCCATGAATTTTGCTCGCCCGATGCAGGTCATCGGTAGGGCGCAGTCCGGCCGCACGCGATCCGCCTTCACGGTCATCGAGCTTTCGGGGCCGGCAGGTGCTGGCGGTCCTCCAAGGGGCATTGGGTGTTTCCTCAGGCACGCCAACGCTTGTTTCAGATCGAAAACAGCGCCTTCCGGCGCTTAAAACACAGGAGAGGGAAATGAAAAACACTGCTCTGAAAAGCTTTCTGCTTGCCTCCAGCCTGCTGACTTCGGCCGGTCTCGTCCATGCCGCCGACGTCACGCTGACTGTCGAAAGCTGGCGTAACGACGACCTGCAGATCTGGCAGGAGAAGATCATCCCGGCCTTCGAAGCGAAGAACCCCGGCATCAAGATCGTCTTCTCGCCGACCGCGCCGACCGAATACAACGCCTCGCTGAATGCCAAGCTCGATGCCGGTTCCGCAGGCGACATCATCACCTGCCGTCCGTTCGACGCTTCGCTCGAACTCTTCAACAAGAAGCAGTTGGTCGACATCACCAGCCTGCCTGGTATGGAGAACTTCTCACCGGTCGCCAAGGCCGCCTGGACGACCGACGACGGCAAGTCGACCTTCTGCGTCCCGATGGCTTCGGTCATCCACGGCTTCATCTACAACAAGGATGCCTTCGACAAGCTCGGCATCTCGGTGCCGAAGACGCAGGACGAGTTCTACGCAGCGCTCGACAAGATCAAGGCCGACGGCACCTATATTCCGCTCGCCATGGGCACGAAGGACCTCTGGGAAGCCGCGACCATGGGCTACCAGAACATCGGCCCGAACTACTGGAAGGGTGAAGAGGGCCGCGAAGCGCTTATCGCCGGCAAGCAGAAGCTGACGGACGCCGACTGGGTCAAGCCCTACGAAGAGCTTGCCAAGTGGAAGCCCTATCTCGCGGACGGCTTCGAAGCCCAGACCTACTCGGACAGCCAGAACCTCTTCACGCTTGGCCGCGCTGCGATCTATCCGGCCGGTTCCTGGGAAATCGCGCTGTTTAACACGCAAGCCCAGTTCAAGATGGGCGCATTCCCGCCGCCGGTTCCGAAGGCCGGTGACACCGGCTACATCTCCGACCATCCCGATATCGGCGTTGCCCTGAACGCGAAGAGCACGCATGCCGAGGAAGCCAAGAAGTTCCTCAGCTGGGTCGCTTCGCCCGAGTTCGCCGATATCTACGCCAACGCGCTGCCGGGCTTCTTCAGCCTGAACTCCAACCCGGTCAAGATGTCCGATCCGCTCGCTCAGGAATTCGTTTCCTGGCGCGGCCCGTACAAGTCGACGGTGCGCTCGACCTATCAGATCCTGTCGCGCGGCACGCCGAACCTTGAAAACGAGACCTGGGTCGAGTCGGCCAACGTGATCAACGGCACCGATACGCCGAAGGTCGCTGCCGAAAAGCTCCAGAAGGGCCTCGACAGCTGGTACAAGCCGGCCAAGTGATATGGCGAGGGGCGGCGTTCGCGGCCCCTCATCCGGCCTGCCGGCCACCTTCTCCCCGCGCGCGGGGAGAAGGAGACTCGCAGCGACCTCTCAGCCCGATTCAGCATCCCAGCAGGGCATTGCCTCTCTCTCCCGTCGGCAGAGAGTTCGGGTGAGGCGCACCATCTTCCATCTGCGCCCGCAGGATTGCGGCCAGTCGACAAGAACAGGCAAAAGCCATGAGCCAAACCGACAACGCGATCGATATCGTCCCGATCAAGCGCCCGGTGCGCTGGCACATCTTCGTCTTCATGCTGCCCGCCGTGATCGTCTATTCCGCCGTCATGGTGCTGCCGCTCATCGAAACGCTCAGGCTTTCGCTTTACAATATCGTCGACGGTCAGCCGGCCTTCGTCGGCTTTGCGAATTTCAAGGTGCTGTTCGGCGATCCGCGCTGGGCGCATGATTTCTGGAACGCGCTCGTCAACAACCTGATCTTCTTCGTCATCCATATGTGTGTGCAAAACCCGATCGGTATTGCGCTCGCCGCCATGCTTTCGGTGCCGAAGCTGCGCGGCGTCGCCTTTTACCGCACCGCGATTTTCCTGCCGACGCTGCTCTCTTTCGTCATCGTCGGCTTCATCTGGAAACTGATCCTTTCGCCGATCTGGGGTGTTGCGCCCTGGATGCTCGATCTCATCGGGTTGAAATTCCTGTTCGCGCCCTGGCTCGGCAAGCCCGGCTCGGCGCTGATCGCGGTGTCGCTGATCTCCAACTGGCAATATATCGGCATTCCGATGATGCTGATCTATGCCGCGCTGCTCAGCATTCCCGAAGAGGTGATCGAGGCGGCCGAATGCGACGGCATCACCGGCTGGGCGCAGTTCTGGAAGATCAAGCTGCCGCTCATCCTGCCGGCGATAGGCATCATTTCGATCCTGACCTTCGTCGGCAATTTCAATGCCTTCGACCTGATCTATACGGTGCAGGGGGCGCTCGCCGGACCTGATATGTCGACTGATATTCTCGGCACGCTGCTCTACCGCACCTTCTTCGGTTTCCAGCTTCAGCTCGGCGACCGCTCGATGGGCGCGACGGTCGCCACGGTGATGTTCCTCATCATCCTCGCCGGCGTCTCGCTCTATCTCTTCGTCATCCAGCGGCGCATGCGTCGCTACCAGTTCTGAGGAGCGCGCATGTCCAAGGCACGCACATCTCCCATCCGCACCGGCCTCGTGCATCTGGCGCTCGGCGCCTATACGCTGGTCGCGCTGTTTCCTGTTTTCCTGACCGTGGTCAACTCATTCAAGGATCGCGCCTCGATCTTCCGCGAGCCGCTGATGGTGCCGACGCCGTCGACCTTCAGCCTCGTCGGCTACCAGACGGTGCTGGGGCAGGGCGATTTCGCCACCTATTTCCAGAACAGCTTCATCGTCACGATCGTCTCGATCCTGCTGGTGCTGCTTTTCGGAGCGATGGCGGCCTTCGCGCTTTCAGAATACCGCTTCCGCGGCAATACGCTGCTCGGGCTCTATATGGCGATCGGCATCATGATCCCGATCCGTCTCGGCACGGTGGCGATCCTGCAGGGCATGGTGGCGGCCGGTCTCGTCAACACGCTGACGGCGCTGGTCCTCGTCTATACCGCGCAGGGCATACCGCTGGCGATTTTCATCCTGTCGGAATTCATGCGCACGGTTTCGGACGATCTCAAGAATGCCGGGCGTATCGACGGGCTGTCCGAATACGCGATCTTCTTCCGCCTGGTGCTGCCGCTGGTGCGCCCCGCCATGGCGACGGTCGCCGTCTTCACCATGATCCCGATCTGGAACGATCTCTGGTTCCCGCTGATCCTGGCGCCCTCCGAGGCCACCAAGACGGTAACGCTCGGCTCGCAGATCTTCATCGGCCAATTCGTCACCAACTGGAATGCGGTGCTGGCGGCGCTGTCGCTGGCGATCCTGCCGATCCTCATCCTCTACGTCATCTTCTCGCGGCAGTTGATCCGCGGCATCACGTCGGGAGCCGTCAAATGAACCAGGACAAACCGATCCGAGTCCTTGTTGCCGGCCTCGGCAATATGGGTCGCAGCCATGCGCTTGCCTATCACAACAATCCAGGCTTCGAGATCGTCGGTCTCGTCAACCGCTCGACGCCGAAGCTGGAGCCCGAGCTGCAGACCTATACGATCCATCCCGACTTCACGACGGCGCTTGCCGAGCTGAAGCCGGACCTCTGCTCGATCAACACCTATTCCGACAGCCACGCCGATTATGCCGTCGCTGCCCTCGAGGCCGGCTGCAATGTCTTCGTGGAGAAGCCGCTGGCGACGACCGTTGCCGACGCCGAGCGTGTGGTCGCCGCGGCGAAGAAGGCGGGGCGCAAGCTGGTGATCGGTTATATCCTGCGCCATCACCCATCCTGGACGAGACTGATCGAGGAGGCGCGCAAACTCGGCCCGCCTTACGTCTTCCGCATGAACCTCAACCAGCAGTCCAGCGGTCCGACCTGGGCGACGCACAAGTCGCTGATGCGAACCACCTCACCGATCGTCGATTGCGGCGTGCATTATGTCGACGTCATGTGCCAGATCACCGATGCGAGAGCCGTCGAGGTGCGCGGCATGGGGCTGCGGCTGTCCGACGAGATCGCCGCCGACATGTATAATTACGGCCAGCTGCAAGTGCTCTTCGAGGACGGTTCGGTCGGCTGGTACGAGGCCGGCTGGGGACCGATGATTTCGGAGACCGCCTTCTTCGTCAAGGATGTGATGTCGCCGAAGGGGGCGGTGTCGATCGTCATGGATCCGAACGCCAAGTCCGACGACATCGACACGCATACCAAGACGTCGGTGATCCGTCTGCATACGGCCGAAACCGGCCCGGACGGCAAGTTCATCCGGCCCGACCGGGATATGAGGATGACGGGCGAGCCTGGTCACCAGGCGCTCTGCGACCTGGAACAGGCCTTCGTGCTGAGGGCGATCCGCGAGGATCTGAACCTCGATCGCCATATGGCGGATGCGGTCGCGTCGCTGCGCATCTGCCTTGCCGCCGACGAGAGCGTGCGCACCGGCCAGCCGGTCAGATTGTAAGGAAAAATCAGTGGGATCGCTTCAACTCAAATCCATCCGCAAGACCTATGGCACGCATGAGGTGCTTAAGGGCATCGACCTCGAGGTCGAGGACGGCGAATTCGTCATCTTCGTCGGCCCCTCGGGCTGCGGAAAATCGACGCTGTTGCGCAGTATTGCGGGCCTCGAGGACGTCACCTCGGGCGCCGTCGTCATCAACGGCCGCGACGAGACGCTGACGCCGCCGGCCAAGCGCGGCATCGCCATGGTGTTCCAGTCTTATGCGCTCTATCCGCACTTGACGGTCAAGGACAATATGGGCCTCGGCCTCAAGCAGGCGGGTACGCCGAAGGGTGAGATCGACAGCCGAGTCGGCAAGGCATCGGGCATGCTGTCGGTCGCCCCCTATCTGGCGCGGCGGCCGGCCGAATTATCCGGCGGTCAGCGCCAGCGCGTTGCGATCGGCCGCGCCATCGTGCGCGAACCGGAACTCTTCCTGTTCGACGAGCCGCTGTCGAACCTCGACGCTGCGCTGCGTGTTCAGACCCGCCTTGAAATCGCCCGGCTACACCGCAGCCTGAAGGCGACGATGATCTACGTCACCCATGACCAGGTCGAGGCGATGACGCTTGCCGACAAGATCGTGGTGCTGAATGCCGGCGCGATCGAGCAGATCGGCTCGCCGATGGAACTCTACAATCGTCCGGCGAACGTCTTCGTTGCCGGCTTCATCGGCTCGCCGCAGATGAATTTCATCGCAGCCGAAAAGGTCGGCGATCACAGCGCCAAGACGATCGGCGTGCGTCCCGAACATGTGACGCTATCGCGCGATCAGGGGAGCTGGGCAGCGAAGGTCGTGCATGTCGAGCATCTCGGCGCCGACACGATCATCTATCTGGAATCCGAGCAATGTGGCTTGCTGACGGCCCGCCTGTTCGGCGAACACCAGTATGAACCGGACGAGATCGTTTATGCGACGCCGGATCAGGCGCGCGTGCATCGCTTCGATGCCGACGACCGGGCGATCCGCTGAGCATGAAAGAACAAAAAAGCCCCGCGTGCGGGGCTTTTCAAGCGCGTCGCGTCAAATCTAGTTGACGCGCTTTAACTCTTTGTTTTGATGCATGTCGTTGTCCCGGAACCGCTGCACACTTCCGGGCGACATGCATATCGGAGTGCACGAATTCGATCAGCCGAGCACGGGCCGCATGAAGCTCCGTTCATAACTGACGATACTGCGGTTGCGTTTGTCGAGTTCGAAAGCGGCCTGACATTCCGGATCGCTTGCCATGCGGGTGCGATAGTCCTCGTAGGCAGCAAGGCTCGGGAAGGAAAACAAGGCGACTGCAATGTTGTTGGCGCCTTCGGATGGTAGGAAATAACCGTGATGGGTGCCGCCCATCCTGTTGACGATCGGAATCCAGAGCCGGGCATATTCCTCGAATTCGGCAAGCTTGTACGGATCGATTACATAACGCAGGTGGCAGGTAATCATTGATATATCCCATCGCGTAAACGCCGGGCGGGCGTGCCCGGCCCATTGGCTTGCTCCTTCTGGCACTGAGTTGAAAGAGTTCAAGTGCTTTGTCGTGATGGCTGCATCACGATTGCTGATAAGTCGGCAGGCGTGAAATGAAAAAGGCGCCGTTTCGCGGCGCCTTTTTCATACGCGATGTCGCAAGCCTCAGTCGCGGATGACCAGCAGATCGGCCGCCATGAAGCGGGGCGTCACCGTTTCGCCGGCCTGCGGCGGCGTGGTGCCGGGGCTGTTGAACATGTCGAAGGAAATGACGTTGCCGCCGATATTCATGCGGGTGCGGATGACCGACCCCAGGGAGTGGGCCGAGACGACCTGACCGGTGAGCGCGGTATCGCTTCTGACGCTGTCGGAGAGCGAGCCTGCTTCAGGGCGCAGCGCCAGCGAGATTGTCTCGCCGGCCTTGTGGGCTGCGACCGATTGCTTCAGCGTGATGGCCTGATCGCCGATCTGGATGCGGTTGGCGTCGGGCTGGCGCCGCCGGAATATCGTCGTCGCTGCTTACCACAGCACAATCTCCTTTCTGCTCGCGTTCTGCCGTCGCCCTGAGGCGGCTCTCACTTGACTCTGTTATCGTAGATCGTATACGTTATTCCAAACTGAAGAGTGTGACCTCCACAGCTTTTGCTTTCCTGCAATTTCGGCCGCAAGATTGCTGTACGGTTTTGTCGGACTGCTCCAGCTTCGAAGAACAGGTGCGGGGAACATCAAATGCGTACATCCAAGATCGTGCATATCGTCAGCTGCCATGCGGAAGGTGAGGTGGGTGACGTCATCGTTGGCGGCGTTGCGTCGCCTCCCGGCGAAACGGTGTGGGAGCAGTCGCGGTGGATTGCCGAGGATGAGACGCTGAGAAACTTCGTATTGAACGAACCTCGCGGTGGCGTGTTCCGCCACGTCAACCTGCTCGTCCCGCCGAAGAACCCCAAGGCGCAGATGGGCTGGATCATCATGGAGCCGGCCGACACGCCTCCGATGTCGGGTTCAAACTCCATGTGCGTGTCAACAGTGCTGCTCGATACGGGCATCATTCCGATGCAGGAACCCATCACCCGCATGATCCTCGAGCCGCCGGGTGGCCTGATCGAGGTAGAGGCCGAGTGCCGCAACGGCAAGGCCGAACGCATCCGCGTCCGCAACGTCCCGTCCTTTGCCGATATGCTCGATGCCAGAATTGAAGTCGAAGGTATCGGCACGGTCACGGTCGACACGGCCTATGGCGGGGACAGCTTCGTCATCGTCGATGCGGCATCCATAGGGCTCAGCCTTCGATCGGACCACGCCCGCGATATCGCCCGAATGGGCGTCAAGATCACCGAAGCCGCCAATGAGCAGCTCGGCTTCAAGCACCCGGGCAATGACTGGGGCCACATCTCCTTCTGCCAGATCACCGATCCGGTCGAAAAGAGGGGTGGCGTGTTCTGGGGCAAGAATGCGGTCGCCATCCGTCCGGGCAAAATAGACCGTTCTCCCTGCGGCACGGGATGTTCGGCTCGCATGGCCGTGCTTCACGCCAAGGGTCGGATGAAGGCAGGCGAAAAATTCGTAGGCACCTCGCTGCTGGACACGGAGTTCCACTGCAGCATCGATAGCGAAGTCGACATCAACGGCAAGTCTGGCATCATCCCGATCATCTCGGGTCGTGCATGGGTCATCGGCACGAAGCAGCTCATGGTCGATCCGGCCGATCCGTTCCAGGCCGGCTATCGCCTCTCTGACACCTGGCCGATGGACCTCTGACCTTTCGGCCTTCGGAAGCGCGCGGTGCAGAAAAGCGCGGCAATTGATCCGAACGATCGCGATACGGTTTCGTCCGAACAATAAAAAAGGCGCCGCTTTTTGCGGCGCCTTTTTCATGAGTGGTTTGTCAAACTCAGTCCCGGATGACCAGCAGATCGGCCGCCATGAAACGCAGGGTCACCGTTTCGCCGGCCTGCGGCGGCGTGGTGCCTGGGCTGTTGAACATGTCGAAAGAAATGACATTGCCGCCGACATTCATGCGGGTGCGGATGACCGACCCCAGGAAGTGGGCCGAGACGACCTGACCGGTGAGCGCGGTATCGCTTCTGACGCTGTCGGAGAGCGAGCCTGCTTCAGGGCGCAGCGCCAGCGAGATTGTCTCGCCGGCCTTGTGGGCTGCGACCGATTGCTTCAGCGTGATGGCCTGATCGCCGATCTGGATGCGGTTGGCGTCGGGATCGACGACCTTGGCTTCGATGAGGTTCAGCGTGCCGACGAAGGAGGCGACAAAGCGCGTTGCCGGCGTATTGTAGATCTCGAAGGGCGAACCGATCTGGTCGGCCTTGCCGGCATTCATCACGACGATACGGTCGGAGATCGACAACGCCTCTTCCTGGTCATGGGTGACGAAAACCGTGGTGATGCCGAGCTGCTGCTGGATCGCGCGGATTTCCTCGCGCAGCGACACGCGGATCTTGGCGTCGAGTGCGGAGAGCGGCTCGTCGAGCAGCAGCACCTGCGGCTTGACGGCGAGCGCACGGGCAAGTGCTACACGCTGCTGCTGGCCACCCGACAATTGGTAGGGGAAGCGGTCGGCCAGGTGATCGAGCTTGATCAGGCCGAGCATTTCCTTGACGCGGGCGTCGATCTCGGGCTTTGGGGCGCCGGCGACCTTGAGGCCGAAGGCGACGTTGTCGTGCACCGTCATATTTGGAAACAGCGCATAGGCCTGGAAGACCATGCCGATGTTGCGCTGGTTTGGCTTCAGCGCGCTCTGGTCCTTGCCATTGATGGTCAACGTGCCGCCGGTCGGGGTTTCGAAGCCGGCGATCATGCGCAGAACGGTGGTCTTGCCGCAGCCCGACGGTCCGAGGAAGGAGACGAACTCTCCCTTTTCGATATTCATATTGAAATTTTTGACGACCTGAACCGGGCCGAAGGATTTCTGAATGTTGTTCAGTGTGAGAAAGGACATGAGCCAGTTACCTTAAGCCTTTGCCGGGCGGGCTTTGCCGAAGCGGGAAACGAGGTTGAGCAGGCCCATGCTGAGCCAGGTGATCGAGAAGGCGATGACGGCGAGTGCCGAAGGCTCATAAGCCTTGTTGGCGCCGACAAGCTGCAGGTAAGGGCCGAAGGCCGGGCGGTTCAGAAGGGCGGCGAAGGTGAATTCGCCCATGACGATCGCCAGCGTAATGAAGGCGCCTGACAGCACGCCGCTCATGACGTTCGGGAAAATGCACCTGAACATGATCGTCGTCCAGCGCGCGCCGAGGCTCTCTGCCGCTTCCGTGAGGGTCCGGACGTCGATGGCGCGCATGGCGGTATCGACGGCGCGGTACATATAAGGCAGCGACAGGGTGATGTAGGAAAACACCAGCAGGATATTGGTACCGGTCGTCGAACCCGTCAGCGGCAGATAGGACGACGAATTGTACATCCTGAGATAACCGAAGACGATGACGATTGCCGGGATGACCAGCGGCAGCAGCGTGATGAATTCGACGACCGGGCGCATCTGCGGCAGCCGCAGCCGCACCCAGTAGGCCGTCGGCACGACGAGCAGCATGCCGAAGACAATGGTCAAAAGGGCCATCATCATGGAATAGCCGAAGGTCTCGCGGAACTGGGCGTCCGAGAAGACCGACTGATAGGCATCGAGGCTGTATTCACCGCGGCGCATGCGCAGCGAAAATTCAATGGTGCCGATTAGCGGAATGATGAAATAGGACGCGCCCAGAATAATGGCGATCCAGGCTCCGAGACGTTGCGCCTTCATTTCTGCCACCGTTCGGCGCGCATGCGCAGCATGAGGTACAGGACATTGGAGACGCCGGTGATCACGATCATTCCGAGCGCGATGGCGTAACCGAGATTGGCATTGTGCAGGACGTCGCCGCGGATCTGCGCATAGAGCAGGATCGGCACAATATTCAGCGAGCTGCCGGTCAGCGCGAAGGCGGTGGCAATGGCGCCGAAGGCGTTGGCGAAAAGCAGCAGCGTCGTGCCAAGCAGGCTCGGCCAGAGGATCGGCAGCGCGACCATCGTCCAGTACTGGCGGTTTGTGGCGCCGAGGATCTGCGAGGCTTCGCGCCATTCCTTCTTCATGCCGTCGAGCGCAGGCGTCAGGATCAGCACCATCAGCGGGATCTGGAAATACATGTAGGTGATGGTGAGGCCGAGGAAGGACAGCAGGTTGAAGCCCGTGCCGTACAGATTGAACCCGAACCATTCGCGCAGGAAGATCGTTACAAGGCCTGTGCGGCCGAGCGTTGCCAGGAAAGCAAAGGCGAGCGGGACGCCGGCGAAATTGGAGGCGACGCCGGAGAAGGTCAGAAGCGTCGAGCGGACGGAGGCGGGCAGGCCGCCGAGCACGACGGCCCAGGCGAGGAAGAAGCCGATCAACGCACCGCCGAGAGCCGACGCCACCGAGACACGGATACTGATCCAGTAGGCGCTGATGATCGAGGGGGTAAAGAGATCGCCGATATTCTTCAGCGTGAGGTGGCCCTCGGGGGTCAGGAATGCGCCCGCCACAAGATAAAGCGTGGGGATGATCAGGAACAGCAGGGAAAAGATAATGAAGGGTGCAATGCCCAGCCAGTCGATCACGCGATCTCTGTTGATCAAGGGGGCGCTGCTCACCATAGGCGTTGAAACCGTGCTCATGGAAAAGCTTATCCTGGGGCGTCGGAGTGAGAGAACCTCCCCGCCTATGCGGCGGGGAGGCAGGATTAGAGATTACTTGACGCTGGCGCCGACGACCGAATCCCAATTCTTGGTGATGGCTTCCTTGCCGGCGGCCTGCTCTTCGAGCGTCGGGAAGACAGCCTTTTCATAGGCTGCTGCCGGGGGCAGCTTGTCGAGCAGGTCCTTCGGGATCTTGTTGTTCTTGGCAAGATCGTTGAAGCGGATCGGGTGGCAATAGCCCTTCAGCCAGCCGAGCTGACCTTCGTCGGAATAAAGGTATTCCATCCAGAGCTTGGCAGCGTTCGGATGCGGAGCGAAGGCGGAAATCGCCTGAACGTAGACACCGGCAACGACGCCCGTTTTCGGAACGACAACCTCGAACGGAGGGTTGCCCTTGAGGCTCTGGCCCCAGGACAGGGCGTTGTAGTCCCAAGCGACGATGATCGGCGTCGAGCCCTGTGCGAACGGAGCAGCCTTGCCGACGACAGGTACGAAATTGCCGGCCTTGTTCAGTTCGGCAAAGAACTTCAGGCCTTCTTCGCCTGCCTTGGCCGCGTCACCGCCGGATGCGGAAAGACCAGCGGCATACACGCCCTGAACAGCCTGGTTGGCGGTGCGCGGATCGCCTGCCAGAGCAACGGTGTTTGCGTAGTCGCTCTTCTTCAGGTCGGCCCAGTCGACCGGCGATTCCTTGACGAGATCCTTGTTCACCAGGAACGACAGAACGCCGTAATAGTCGCCATACCAGTAGCCTTCGGGATCCTTGGCGGTATCCGGGATCGAGTCCCAAGTGGAAACCTTATAAGGCTGAATCAGGCCGTCCTTCTTGGCAGACGGACCGAAGGAGAGGCCGACGTCGATGACGTCAGGCGCCTGCGGGCCGGTATTGCCCTTGTTCGCCTTGATGGCTTCGACTTCATCGCCCGAACCCGCATCCGGGTTCAGTTCGTTGACCTCGAGACCATACTTGGCCTTGAAGCCGGCAATGACGTCGCCATAGCCGCACCAGTCGTGCGGAAGAGCGATCGTCGTCAGCGTGCCTTCCTTCTTGGCGGCGGCGATAAGTTCAGCGCTCGGCTCGGCGGCGGCAATCGCGGTCGAAGCCACGATCATCGCAGTAGAGAGCGACAGAAGTCGAGAAATGTTAGAGATCACTGTTGTTCTCCTTCGGGTTTTCAGTGTCTGGCGATGCTGTTAATCAGCTTACATGAAGCTTGTGTGACGGCTGGATGACGTTAACTTTGCTATGAATAGCAGGCGTTTGCGACACGTGTTTTATTTGCGACGGCACTGCCTGTTTCCGCGAAAATCCGTCCTTTTTTTCCCTCTGTTGGTCGTGTCCCTCCTAACCCGGTTTGCGGAAAAGCTTGGTCTGCTCGAACAAGCCCTCAAGCGTCTTCATGCGCTCCTTGGTCTCGTCCCAGGTGGAATTTTGAACGGCCTCGATAAGCGCTTCGACGATGAAGAGGGTGACGACGGAGGAATCCCAAGCTGATGGCGCCTCGATCCGAACGCGGAAGGCATGCCGGGCGAGCTTGGCGGCGGGCGAGCTCCACTGGTCGGTGAAGACGACGATTTCTGCGCCGCGTTTGCGGGCGGCAGTGGCAAGGCTCACCATCTCCTGCTCGTAGCGGCGGATGTCGAAGATGATCAGGATATCGCCGGCATTCATGTTGAGGGCATATTGCGGCCAGCTGCTGGAGTTCGACGACAGCAGTGTCGTCGCCGGTCGAATCACCTGCATGTGGGTGAAGAAATACTCGGCAAGCGCGCCGGTGATGCGGCCGCCCACGAAATAGAGTCCGCGCTTGCGGTCCGACAGCAGCGAGGCGACGCTGTCGAAAGTGGCGGTGTCGAGATCGGTCAGCGTCTGGCGCAAATTGCTCATAATGGCATCGGCGAAACGGTTGAGGATATGGGTGCCAGGCGCATTCTGGGCCCAGCGGTCGTGCTTGGCGATCGGGTTGGAGATCGTCGCCTCCACCTCCAGATGCAGATGGGCCTGAAAATCCGGATAGCCTTTGAAGCCTAGCTTCTGCACCATGCGCACGACGGTCGGCGTCGAAACACCGGCATTCTCGGCGATCGTGGTGATGCTGCCGAGCCCGGAAACCGGATAATTGTCGAGAAGGCTTTCGGCCAGTTGCTTTTCGGCGCGCGTCAGCACCCCGAAATGCGAGTGTATGACGTCCGAAACCGTCTTAGACGCAACTGTCACCTAACTATGCTCCCCGGGATGGTCTGGCCCCACTTTCCCACTCAAAGTTAACAACGCTGTCATAATCCATGTCAACCACTGTCATGAAAAGAAATTTTCAGTCGACGCTTGACACTGGCCGAAACCTGAAGAATTCTTTTCTTGGAAAGATTTTATTAAGGGATAGGAGTGGCGCCATTGGTGCTGGCCGGGCCGAAAATCCTCAGCGAAACGGACGGCGATTGCGTCGGGATCGAACGCGTCGGCGGCCGGAGCCCAGTGTTGATCGTCTGCGAGCACGCTTCGAATGTGCTGCCTGCTCGTTTCGGCGATCTTGGCCTGCCCAGCGAAGCGCTTTCGAGCCACATTGCCTGGGATCCGGGGGCGCTTTCGGTCGCTCGCGGCATATCGGAAGGGCTCGATGCGACGCTCGTCTACCAGCGCTTCTCCCGGTTGATCTACGACTGTAACAGGCCGCCGAGTTCACCCGGCGCCATGCCTGAGAAAAGCGAGATCTACGCCATTCCCGGCAACGCGGATCTGACCGCCGAAGAACGCCTGGCGCGCACCGACGCGCTCTACGTGCCCTTTCACGACGCCATTCGCGGGCTGATCCGGGACCGCCGGGTGAGGGGGCAGGACAGCATCATCGTAACGATCCACAGTTTCACGCCGGTCTATCACGGCCGCGAACGCGCCGTCGAACTCGGTATATTGCACGATGAGGACAGCCGGCTCGCCGACCGCATGCTGGAGGCTGCGACCGAGGCGCCGCTCTACAGGACGGAACGCAACCAGCCTTACGGGCCCGAGGACGGCGTGACCCATACGCTGATCCTGCACGGACTTTCGAACGGCCTGCGCAATGTAATGATCGAGGTCCGCAACGACCTCATCACAGACGATGTCGGCCAAGGGGTCATGGCCGACTATCTAAAGGGGCTGCTCCAGCAAAGTCTGGACGCCTGATAAAAAAAGAAGACCCGAGGGAGCAGTCTAACTGCGAACGTCCGCACGGCGCAAATGCCGCGGGCAATTGGCACTGAACCAGGCCCGCAATCCCGCGGCCGGTCGTGAACAGGGGGAAGTCATGTCGGACTATACCGATCTGGACAAGAAGCAGGATGTGCACATCCTGCATTCCATGGGTTATGCCCAGGAACTCGAACGACGCATGAGCTCGTTCTCGAATTTCGCCGTCTCATTTTCCATCATCTGCATTCTCTCCGGCGGCATCAACTCGCTGGCGCAGGCGACCTCCGGTGCCGGCGGAGCCGCCATCGGCATCGGCTGGCCTGTGGGATGCTTCATCTCGTTGGTCTTCGCCATCGCCATGGCGCAGATCAGCTCGGCCTATCCGACGGCCGGCGGCCTTTATCACTGGGGCTCGATCCTCGGCAACCGCTTCACCGGCTGGCTGACCGCCTGGTTCAACCTGCTCGGTCTCGTCACCGTGCTCGGCGCCATCAACGTCGGTACCTATTATTTCTTCATGGGCTCCTTCGGAACGACCTATCTGGGGCTGACGGACACGACGACGGTGCGCATCATCTTCCTCGTCGTCATCACCGGCGCGCAGGCGCTCGTGAACCACATGGGCATCGGTTTGACGGCGAAGCTGACCGACTTTTCGGGTTATCTGATCTTCGCGAGCTCGATTGCGCTGGCGCTGGTCTGCCTGGCGGCGGCACCCTCCTATGAGTTCGGCCGTCTCTTCACCTTCGCCAACTATTCCGGCGAAGTCGGCGGCAACGTCTGGCCTTCCACCTCCGGTGCCTGGGTCTTCCTTCTCGGCCTGCTGCTGCCGATCTACACCATCACCGGCTATGACGCCTCGGCGCATACGTCGGAAGAGACGGTCAAGGCTGCCGAGTCGGTGCCGCGCGGCATGGTCGCCTCGGTGCTGTGGTCGGCGCTGTTCGGCTATATCATGCTGTGCGCCTTCGTGCTCATGCTGCCGAACATGGACGATGCCGCAAAACAGGGCTGGAACGTGTTCTTCTGGGCGATGGACAGCCAAGTCAACCCGATCGTCAAGGACATCCTCTATCTGGCCATCCTGGTCAGCCAGTGGCTGTGCGGCCTTGCCACCGTCACCTCGGTCTCGCGCATGATCTTCGCCTTCTCGCGTGACGGCGGCCTGCCGGCATCGAAGGCGCTGTCGAAGGTCAGCCCGCAGTACCGCACGCCGGTGGCTGCGATCTGGACCGGCTCGATCCTGTCGGTGCTGTTCGTCTGGTTCACCTCACTCGACTTCATGAAAGTCGGCGACACGCCGGTCTATACGATCGTCGTGTCGTGCACCGTCATCTTCCTGTTCTTCTCCTTCGCGATCCCGATCACGCTCGGCCTCTTCGCCTGGGGCACGTCGAAGTGGGACAAGATGGGGCCGTGGAATCTCGGCGAAGGCGTCTTCAAGCTCTTTGCCGTGCTGACCGTCATCGCCATGGTTCTGATCTTCATTCTCGGCATCCAGCCGCCGAACGGTGCTGCGCTTTACGTTACCGTTGGCTTCCTCTTGCTGACGGCGATCGTCTGGTTCGGCTTCGAAAGCCGGCGCTTCAAGGGCCCGCCGATCGGCGCCGAAGTGGCAAAGCGCCAGGCCGAAATCGCGGCAGCCGAAGCAGCTGTCGGCGAAAGCGGCGAACACTAAGCATCGAGACTTCCCTCTCAAATGGCGGGGCCGCTCCTGCGGCCCCATCACCGGTTCAACGAAAAGGCATCGGGCCACCATCGGCCGAGCGCATGCGATTTCGTTGCCCCGATCTCTCAATTCCAATTTTAGGCGGATCAATCATGAGCAGCTACACAATCGACGATCTCAGGAAGGATGTTGCCGAAGGGCGCATCGATACGGTTCTGGCGTGCCAGGTGGACATGCAGGGCCGGCTGATGGGAAAGCGTTTCCAGGCGGAATATTTCATCGAGAGCGCCTGGAAGGAAACGCATAGCTGCAACTATCTGATCGCCACCGACATGGAGATGGAGACCGTCTCCGGCTACAAGGCGACGAGTTGGGAAAAGGGCTACGGCGACTATACGATGAAGCCGGATCTCGCGACGCTGCGCCGCATTCCCTGGCTCGACGGCACGGCGCTGGTGCTCTGCGACCTGCTCGACCATCACACCCATGAAGAGGTCGCCCATTCGCCGCGAGCGATCCTGAAGAAGCAGGTCAAGCGCCTCGAAGACATGGGCATGAAGGCCTATATGGCCTCAGAGCTGGAATTCTTCCTGTTCGACCAGAGCTACGAGACGGCGCATGCCGCCGGCTACCGCAACCTCAAGCTCACCAGCGCCTATAACGAGGATTACCACATCTTCCAGACCACCAAGGAGGAAGAGGTGATGCGGGCGATCCGCACCGGCCTGCAAGGCGCCGGCATCCCGGTCGAGAACTCCAAGGGCGAGGCCTCCGCCGGCCAGGAAGAAATCAACGTGCGTTATGCCGATGCGCTCGCCATGGCCGACCGGCACGCGATCATCAAGAACGGCTGCAAGGAGATCGCCTGGTCGAAGGGCAAGGCCATCACCTTCCTGGCTAAATGGAACTACAACGCCGCCGGCAGTTCCTCGCATATCCATCAGTCGCTCTGGAGCCTGGAGGAAAAGCCGCTGTTCTTCGATCATACCGGCAAATACGGCATGTCGCCGCTGATGCACAATTACATCGCCGGGCTTCTCGCCCATGCGAGCGAGATCACCTATTTCCTGGCGCCCTACATCAACTCCTATAAGCGCTTCATGGCCGGCACCTTTGCGCCGACCAAGGCGATCTGGAGCAAGGACAACCGCACGGCCGGCTACCGCCTCTGCGGCGAAGAGACCAAGGGCATCCGCATCGAATGCCGCGTCGGCGGCTCCGATCTCAATCCCTATCTCGCCTTTGCCGCGCTGCTTGCCGCCGGCATCGATGGGATCGAGAACAAACTCGAACTCGAAGCCCCCTTCGTCGGCGATGCCTATGGCGGCAAGGATATCCGCGAAATTCCGCGCACGCTGCGCGCCGCCACGACCGCGATGACGGAATCGGCAATGCTGCGCAAGGCCTTCGGCGACGACGTGATCGACCATTACACCCGCGCTGCCGAATGGGAGCAGGAAGAATACGACCGCCGCATCACCGATTGGGAAGTGGCGCGCGGTTTCGAAAGAGCATAGTACGGATTGCGGGTTGCTGCCCCTCACCCTAACCCTCTCCCCGTAAGAACGGGGAGAGGGGACGTGCCCTGAGAGAGGCTGTGGGGGACGGAGAGGCCGCGGCCATCCCCCTTCTCCCCGCGAGCGGGGAGAAGGTGCCGGCAGGTGGATGAGGGGCTATGGCCCTCGACGAAATTTTTGATCAATACGAGGACGGAAATCGATCATGGCAATGATCCAATGTATTTCACCGATTGACGGATCGGTTTACGCGGAGCGTCCGGCGCTTTCGCTCGACGCCGCCAAGGACGTTGTCTTGCGTGCCCGCAAGGCGCAGAAGGCCTGGGCGAAACGGCCGCTCGAAGAGCGTGTGCAACTGGTGCTGAAGGGCGCGGCACGGCTGAACGAGATGTCCGAAGTCGTCGTGCCGGAGCTTGCCTGGCAGATGGGCCGGCCGGTCAAGTATGGCGGCGAATATAAGGGTTTCAACGAGCGCTCCAACTATGTCGCCTCGATCGCGGCCGATGCGCTGGCGCCGCTGGTGGTCGAGGAAAGCGACCGTTTCGAGCGCCGCATCGAGCGTGAAGCGCATGGTGTGGTCTTCGTCGTCGCGCCTTGGAACTATCCCTATATGACGGCGATCAATACGATCGCGCCGGCGCTGATGGCGGGCAACACCGTTGTGCTGAAACATGCCTCGCAGACGCTGCTGGTCGGCGAGCGGCTGGTGCAGGCCTTCAGCGAGGCGGGCGTTCCCGAGGACGTGTTCCAGAACGTCTTCCTCGATCATCAGACGACCTCAGCGCTGATTGCCGCCGGCAGCTTCAATTTCGTCAATTTCACCGGATCCGTCGAAGGTGGGCGCTCGATGGAGCGGGCCGCCGCCGGCACGTTTACCGGCCTCGGCCTCGAACTCGGCGGCAAGGATCCGGGTTACGTCATGGAGGACGCCGATCTCGAGGCGGCCGTCGATACGCTGATGGATGGCGCGACCTACAATTCCGGCCAGTGCTGCTGCGGCATCGAACGCATCTATGTGCACGAATCCCTCTACGACGCCTTCGTCGAGAAATCGGTTGCCTGGGTGTCGAACTACAAGCTCGGCAATCCGCTCGATGCCGAGACTTCGCTCGGGCCGATGGCGAACAAGCGCTTCGCCAAGGTGGTGCGCGAGCAGATCGCCGATGCGGTTTCCAAGGGCGCCAAGGCGCTTGTCGATCCGAAACTTTTCCCGGAGGATGATGGCGGCGCTTATCTCGCACCGCAGGTTCTCGTCGATGTCGACCATTCCATGGCCTTCATGCGCGAAGAGACTTTCGGTCCGGCAGTCGGCATCATGAAGGTGAAGAGCGACGAGGAGGCGCTCGCCTTGATGAACGACAGCCAGTACGGGCTGACGGCCTCGCTCTGGACCAAAGATGTCGAGCGGGCCGCACGGCTCGGCCGCGAGATCGAAACCGGCACCGTTTTCATGAACCGCGCGGATTATCTCGATCCGGCGCTCTGCTGGACCGGCGTCAAGGAGACCGGCCGCGGCGGCTCGCTGTCGATCATCGGCTTCCAGAATCTGACCCGTCCGAAATCCTTCCACCTGAAGAAAGTCACAGCATGAGCAGCAACATCACCGCAAACTGGAGCTACCCGACATCGGTCAAGCTCGGCCGGGGCCGGATCAAGGAACTGGCCGACGCCTGCAAGAGCCTCGGCATCAAGAAGCCGCTGCTCGTCACCGACCGCGGCCTTGCCTCGATGGCGATCACCAAGAACGCGCTCGACATTCTCGAAGATGCCGGCCTCGGCCGGGCGATCTTTGCCGATGTCGATCCGAACCCGAACGAGAAGAACCTCGAGGCCGGCGTCAGGGCCTTCAAGGATGGCGGCCATGACGGCGTCGTCGCCTTCGGCGGCGGCTCCGGCCTCGATCTCGGCAAGTGCGTCGCCTTCATGGCCGGCCAGACCCGCCCGGTCTGGGACTTCGAGGATATCGGCGATTGGTGGACGCGTGCGAGCGTCGAGGGCATTGCGCCAATCGTCGCCGTGCCGACAACGGCGGGCACCGGCTCGGAAGTCGGCCGTGCCAGCGTCATCACCAATTCCGTCACGCATGTGAAGAAGATCATCTTCCATCCGAAGTTTCTGCCTGGCGTCGTCATTTCCGACCCGGAACTGACCGTCGGCATGCCGAAGATCATCACGGCCGGCACCGGCATGGACGCGTTTGCCCATTGCCTGGAGGCCTATTCCTCGCCCTTCTATCATCCGATGTCGGCCGGCATCGCGCTCGAAGGCATGCGTCTCGTCAAGGAATTCCTGCCGCGCGCCTATCGGGAGGGCACGGATCTCGAAGCCCGCGCCAACATGATGGCCGCCGCCGCCATGGGCGCGGTCGCGTTCCAGAAGGGGCTCGGCGCCATCCATGCGCTGTCGCACCCGATCGGCGCCGTCTACAACACCCATCACGGCATGACCAATGCGGTGGTGATGCCGGCGGTGCTGCGCTTCAACCGCAAGGTGATTGAGGAGAAGATCGACCGGGCGGCCGCCTATCTCGGCATTTCGGGCGGTTTCGACGGCTTCTACGACTATGTGCTGAAGCTCCGCTCCGACCTCGGCGTGCCGGAGACGCTGTCGGCGATGGGAATCGCGCCCGATAGCATCGATGAATTGTCGGCCATGGCGATCGAAGATCCGAGTGCAGGCGGCAACCCGGTTGCCATGACGCTCGAAAATACCAAGGCCTTGTTCAGGGATTGCTTCTGAGATCATAAGATCGGACCTGCAGACCGGCCCGGAAAGCCTGCTTTCCGGGCTTCTTTCATTCTAGCGACATCCCCAATTTTAGGGATGTGAAAAATACCGGCTGCAATTTCGGCGCGCGTGTTTGGAATTTGTTAACCATGATTAGAAAGGATGGATTAACCGCACGATGCTCGATGGTGCGTAAAAGAGCGATTCCGGCTCGCACCATTTCCTTCCGAGGACTGAACATGCCTGTCATCACATTCGCAAACACCAAGGGCGGCGCCGGCAAGACCACCGCTGTTCTCCTGCTCGCCACCGAGCTTGCCCGCAAGGGTTACCGCGTCACCATTCTCGACGCCGATCCGCAGCACTGGATTTCGCGCTGGCACGAGATCTCGGGTCACGTACCCAATATTTCGGTGATCGATTTCGTGACCACCGCCTCGCTGCCGCTGCATATCAGCGAGAACAAGCACAATACCGACTATTTCATCGTCGACCTGCCGGGTGCGCGCAATCCGCTGCTTGCCACCGCCGTCGGCCTTTCCGACCATGTGCTGATCCCGATCCAGGGCTGCGCAATGGACGCGCGCGGCGGCGCACAGGTGCTCGAACTGCTGCAATATCTGGACGAGAAGGCAGGCATCAAGATCGGGCATTCGGTGGTGTTGACCCGCGTCAACTCGATGGTGACGACAAGGGCGCTGCAGCTCGTCAAGTCGCTGCTCAGCGAGCGGCACGTGCCGGTGCTGGATACCGCGATCATCGAACGCTCGGCCTTCCGCGACATCTTCGACTGTGGCGGCACACTGCACACGATCGATCCCGCACGCGTCAGCAATCTCGACAAGGCGCGTGAGAACGCGACCTGTTTCGCCGAGGAAATTATGAGCAAACTGCCGGTCAGGCTGACGGCATCGCCCCGCATGGCGACGGCGGCCTGACAGATTCCGCCTCCTCAGACGAAATGCGTCCGGTTCGCCCGCGACGCATTTCGTTTTTAGCCACGTGCCGTGCGGACGCCATTGTTGAGAGAATGTGCCAGGAGATCGGAAAGACGTCTTTTGACTGCGGCCAATTCGTCCGACATGCGATTGCGTTGCCGGGGCAAGCCCACATCGACCACTTCGAGAATGCGGCCCGGCCAAGGAGACATCACGACGACCTGATCGGCGAGAAACGCGGCCTCTTCGATATCGTGGGTGACCAGCAGCATCGTCGTGGCATTCAAACGCCATAGATCGATCAGATGATCCTGGAGTTCGGCGCGCGTCATCGCATCGAGGGCCGAGAAGGGTTCATCCAAGAGAAGCACGGACGGTTTCGTCACGAGCGCGCGCGCCAAGGCCACACGCTGAGCCTGCCCGCCGGACAATTCTTTGATCCAGCGTCCCTCGTAGCCGGCAAGGCCGATTTTCTCGAGGGCCGCCGATACCTGTTCCTCGCGTTCGCCGTTTGCCAGATGACGCAGGCCGAAACCGATGTTACCCGCGACCGTCAGCCAGGGAAAAAGCAGAGGCTCCTGGAAAACGATATTCACGAGCGCGTCCGGCTCCGTCAGCCGCCGTCCCTCCAGGCTGATCTCGCCTTGGGTGGGGGCTTCGAGCCCCGACAACAGCCGCAGGAGAGTGCTCTTGCCGCAGCCCGATCCGCCGACGACTGCGATCAGTTCCCCCTTTTCGACGCTCAGGGAAAAGTCTTGCAGCGCATGCGTTCCATTGGGGTAAATCTTGGATAGCGAACGAATGTCGAGCATGTCAAATCCCGCTCGCATGGCTGTCACGCCAGCGCAGAAACGGCGCGGTTGCGATCAGAAGCAGGCTGTCGGTCGCCTTGCCGACAATGGCAAAGATCAAGATAGCGGCGAGGATCTGATCCGGTTTGCCGAGTTGCTGACCATCCACAAGCAGATAGCCCAGCCCCTCCGACGCGCCCATGAATTCCGCTGCGACGACGAACATCCAACCGAGACCCAGGCCCGCGCGCAGGGCAAGGATATAGTCGGGTAGAACTGCCGGCAGCAAGATCAGGCGAATGAGGTCGAAGCCGGACAGCCGGAAGACGCGGCCGACCTCGACGATGCGCCTGTCAACGCCGACGACGGCGCCATAGACGCCGAGATAGACCGGGAAGAAGACGCCGACCCCGATCAGGGCGACTTTGGAGGCTTCGAAAATACCGAACCACAGGATGAACAGCGGCACCCAGGCAATCGACGGAATGGCTCTCAGCGCCTGCAGGGTCGGATCGAGCAGGCGTGCAAGCAATTTGGAGTAGCCGGTCAGCGCTCCGAGCACCGTCCCCGCCAGAGACCCGAAGGCAAAACCGATCGCCACTCTGCGCAGCGTCGCACCCACATGTGTTGTCAGATCTCCTGATGCGGCCAGCGTATAGACCGTAGAGAGAATTTTCGAGGGCGGAGGCATCAGACGACCCCCGACCACTCCCGCACGGACCAGGATCTCCCAGGCGGCAAACAGGGCAACTGGAAACGCGATCCCAACGATCGGATGATCGAAAGGCGAGACCCGGCGCTGCCGGGTCTCTTTTGTGGTTTCGCTCTTGCGCCATGACAGCGCGATGTCTACCAACGACATGGGAATGCCTTTAGTTTTTCGTGTTGATGCATGTCGTTCTCCCGGAACCGCTGTACACTTCCGGGCGACATGCATTGTGGCTTTATTGGCCCAGCGCGGCGGAGGCATAGCTGGGGTCGATCAACGCCGACACGGTCTGTTTGACATCGACGTCGGCTTTGATGACATCTGCCTTCTGAAGAGCAAGACCCGCAGCCTCGATCGTTTCGCGCTGGGAATCGCCGATCACGGAATAGCCGAGGTTGGTGCGCTCCAACTGGCGCTCGATGACGCTATCGGGCAGCCTGGTGGAGGCAACGAGGGCGGCTTTCAGCTTGGCCGGGTCTTTCAAAGCCTCGCTGCGGGCCTTCTCATAGGAGGCTAGAACGCGCTTGACGATCTCGGGATGCGCGGCGGCGAACTCCTCACGCACGTTGAGAACGCCCCAGCTGTTGTTCTCCGGCTTGCGATAGAAGAGCACATCGCCATCTTCGATCTCGGCGGAGGCCATGATCGGATCGAGGCCCGCCCAAGCATCGACGTCACCGCGCTTCAGCGCAAGGCGGCCGTCGGCATGCTGCAGCAAGACGAGCGACACGTCCTTTTCGGTGAGACCTGCATCGGCAAGCGCGCGCACCAGGAAAATGTGCGGATCGGTGCCGCGCGTCACGGCGATGGACTTGCCCTTGAGGTCATCGACCTTAGCGATGCCGGTATCCTTGCGGGTTACCAGTGCGGTCCATTCCGGCCGCGAATAGACATAGATGGATTTGATCGGATTGCCGTTGACGCGACCGATCAATGCGGCGGCACCCGCGGTCGAGCCGAAGTCGAGGGAACCGGCATTCAGAAATTCGAGGGCCTTGTTGGAGCCTGCGGACTGGACCCAGGTGATCTTGATCCCATCCTTTTCGAATTCCTTTTCCAGGATGCCTTCATCCTTCAGGATAAGGCTGACCGGGTTGTAGGTCGCCCAGTCCACGCGAATTTCCGAGATATCGGCAGCCCGCGCCGTGCCGACTGCGACCAAACCCGCGAACAGGCTCAAAGCCAAGCGAACAAACGATTTCATACGACCTCCAAAATTGTTATGTGGTTAAATCTACAGATTTAATGGCTTTTTGCGCGCTTTCAGGTTCCAAACTTTGAAACGGGGGAGCAAATTTGAACTGCCGCAGCGGCTCCCGCTAGATTGTTGTGTCAAAAAAGAAGGGCCGGGATCGACCGCGCTGCGGTCAATCCCGGCCCTCCGATATGGTTCCTCACCAGGCTTCATTCCGCCTGGCGTCACATTCCGATCAATCGACGAATTCGACCGTCACTCCCGGCTTGACCATCTTGGCAAGCTCGGTGGCATCCCAATTGGTCAGGCGGATGCAGCCGTGGCTCTGTGTGCGGCCGATCTTGGAGGGCTCGGGCGTGCCGTGGATGCCGTAGGTCGGCTTGGAGAGCGCCATCCAGACGGTGCCGACGGGGCCGTTCGGGCCGGGCGGAATGTTGAGGATCTTGTCGTTGGCGCCCTGCTGGAAATTGATCTTCGGATTGTAGGTATAGCCGGGATTGAAGGCGACGCGCTCGACCGTCACGGTGCCCGACGGCGAGGGTGTGTCGGTGGAGCCGATCGATGCCGGATAGGCGGCAATGAGATTGCCGCCATTATCATAGGCGAAGACCTGCTTGCGGCCCTTGTCGGCGATGATGCGGGCAACCTCGCCGCTCTTCGGCTCGCCCGGATTGACGACCTTGATGACGGTGCCTGGGACGCTGAAATCGGCGCCGGGGTTCATCTCCTTGAGGAAGGCCTCGTCCATGTGGAAGCGCTCGGCCAGCATTTCGGTAATCGATGTATAGGCCAGCGACGGCAGCAGCGCCTTATGCGAATAGTCTTCCGGGATCTCGGCGACGTAGGGGCCGGCGGCATCGGCGGGCGTGATCGTGTAGCTGACGACCGGCAGGCCGCCGTTCATGCGCAGCTCTTCCAGAATGGCGTCGGTGTCGTTCGGGTCGAGTTTGGAGCCGGTCATCTGGTCATAGGCGTAGACCGACTTGGTGACGTTCGAGCCCATATGGCCATCGATGACGCCGGGCGAGATGCCGGCGCGATCGAGGAAGACCTGCAGCGCGACGATCTCCGGCTTCGACTTGTTCTTCAGCGTGATCACGGGTTCATCCGGCGCGGCCTTGGGCGCGTCGGCGGGTGGGATCTGCTGGTCGGGATCGATCGAGGCATAATCGTCGCCGGACTGCGGATTGCCGATGCTGTTATCCTCGGGATAGGGCTGCTCGCCGAGCGGTTGACGTTCGATCGCCGCATCGCGCGGGATGCCGCCGGTGACCGCACCGCGCTCGGAATAACGCGTGTCGCCATCGTCGGCGTAATAGGGATCGTTGCCGTTCTGGTCGGCATAGACCTCGCGCGGGCCAGGCCGCGGCGGATAGTAGCCGCGGGCGCGCATTTCGGTGGCGACGACATTGCCGTAGTCGTCGATCAGCACGCGGTTGCCGCTGCGGTCGCGGGCGTAAATATAGCCGCGCGGGACATAGTCGAGGATTTCGCCGCTCGGGGTGACGAGCACGACATCGCTCTGGCGGCGGTCACGGAACTGCTGCGCGCCAGCCTCCGGTGCTGCAGCCGCAATGGCTGCCAGCACGGCCGCAAGCGAAAATGCCGACTTTAAAAAACGATTCACGTCTCACACCTCGAACAGTGACTAGGCCGACACACACCTGCGAATTTTGACGCTAGTGTGGAATTTATGAAACCGTGCTGAACAAAATATGAAAATCACTAAGATTTCCTTTTCCTCATAAACGTTTGCGTCTCCGTGTCAGTTCCGCAAAATCCATGGTTGCGGCAAAAGCGCAAGAGAGGAAAAGGGTTCGATTGACGAAAGACGGCGCAAAACCTAACGCTAGCGCATTGAAAGTGTTAGAGCGTCCTTTGTGCGTCCGAAAGGACGCACGCCGCTCTAAGGGGCCGACAACCTCCTGAGGAGACTGCGATGATCGACTTTGCCGCTGCAAGCGGACCGCGCCTGATGCTCGACGAAACATCGGTGCTGGATATCGGCGGATGCATCGTCGGCGGCGTCGATATCGCCCCGAAGCGCGCCATTCCCGACGACGGCGATCCGCGAATCGATCATTCGCTCGAAGGTTTCCTGTTCACCTGCGGACCGGACCATATCCGCCATCGCCAGCCGATCGCCGGCCGTGCCGACGGCAAGGTCTATCCGCTGCACGGATCGGCCTCCGGCCATGCTGCACAGGTGCTGTGGACGAAATACGAGAACGGCAACGCCGAATGCCGCGCCGATATCGACATCGTGACCGTCGAGGGACTGCCGCAGCGCATCGAGCGGCTGTGGCGGATCGACGGGGCGACCGGCGAGGTGCGGCTCGACGACCGGGTGGTCAATACCAGCGACCGGACGGTGCCGACCTTCCTGATGTATCACATGAACACCGGCGGCAAATGGCTGGACGAGGGCACGCGGCTGGAAGGCCGAATGCTGGAGAATGGCGGTTTTCCCTGGACATTCGGCGAGGAGCCGGGCGGCATCTTCTGCGTTGAGGCGCCGGGAACGGAGCAGGGCTTGGCGGAAGTCCGCCTCGGGCCGATCGCCGCGATCGGCGGCAGGACGCTCCGCGTGCGTTTCCGCGCCGACACGCTGCCTTATCTGCAGGTCTGGCGAAACCAGAAGGCGCCGGCCCATATTATCGGCATCGAGCCGGTCTCGCATCGCTGGGTCACGCGCGACGAGCTTCAGGCGGCCGGCGAATTCAACATGCTGGCATCAGGCGAGAGCCGCAGCTATGGGCTGAGCTTTGCCTTCGTGTGAGCGAAGTCTTGTTGACGCTTGCCAAGCTGCGTCGTAGACCTTCAGCCCACGATTTTTGAGGAGACAGGACGATGGATATTCGCCAGATCGACGATGAATATTCGGTTTCGGGTCAGATCACGCCCGATGACCTCGACGAGATCAAGGCGCTGGGGTTCAAATCGATCGTCTGCCACCGCCCCGATCATGAAAGCCCCGATCAGACGTCGTTCTCCGTCATCGAGGCGCGCGCCAAGGAACTTGGTCTCGAGATCAGCCATGTGCCGGTCGGGCCGATGGGCGTGACCGAGGAAGCCGTGCAGGGCATGGTCGATGCGCTCGACGAATTCCCGCGGCCGATGCTCGGCTATTGCCGCTCCGGCGCCCGCTCGACGGCGATCTACCAGAAGACCCACCATATCCGCAGCTAGGCCCCGTCCGGCTGCCGATTTTCCGGCGCTGCATCGCAGCGCCGCCATCTTGCCATTCACTCAGGAGACTATGATGAGCATTAAGCGTATCGACGTCGGCGCGCGCATGAGCGGCGCCGTCATTCACGGCAACACGGTTTATCTCGCAGGCCAGGTCGGCGAGGGCGAGAGCGTCACCGATCAGTGCAAGTCCGCGCTTGCCGAAGTCGACCGTCTGCTCGCTGCATCAGGCAGCAACAAGTCGAAGATCCTGCAGACCCTCGTCTATCTCTCCGACATCGCCTATTTCGCCGAGATGAACGCCGCCTGGGAAGCCTGGATCGATCCGGCCAACCCGCCGGCCCGCGCCACCAGCGAAGCCAAGCTCGCAGCGCCGAAGTACAAGGTCGAGTTCATCGTCACGGCCGCGATCGACTGACGTAGCGGTCGTTCTGTCTTTGAAAGCCGGTTGGGAAACCTACCGGCTTTTTGTTTGCGCGATTTCCGACAGCGTGCGTGTCGGCGTGATTGCCTCGGGATCGAGTTTGACTTCGATGATTGCCGGCTTGCCGCTTTCGCGCGCCCGCTCGAAGGCGGGGGCGAATTGCTCGGTGCTTTCCACCGTTTCGCCATGGCCGCCATAGGCGCGGGCCAGGGCTGCGAAGTCGGGGTTGGTCAGGTCGGTGCTGCTGACGCGGCCGGGATATTCGCGCTCTTGGTGCATGCGGATCGTGCCGTACATGCCATTGTTGACGACGATTGCGATGATCGGCAGGCCGTAACGGATGGCGGTGGCGAATTCCTGGCCGTGCATGAGGAAGCAGCCGTCGCCGGCAAAGCAGATGACCTCGCGCTCGGGAAAGAGCCGCTTGGCGGCGACGGCGGCCGGCAGGCCGTAACCCATCGAGCCTGAGGTGGGGGCGGCCTGGGTGTTGAAGCGGCGGAAACGATGGAAGCGGTGCAGCCAGGTGGCATAATTGCCGGCGCCATTGGTGAAGATCGTGTCCGGCCCGGTATTGGCTTCCAGCCACTCCATGATCGGCCCCATATGGACCGGGCCAGGACCTGTCGCCGGCGGCTTCGACCAGGAAAGATAGGCCTGGTGCATGCGCTGCGTGCGCTCTAGCCAATGCGGCTCGGCCGGCGCTTCGAGATCGGCAAGGGCCGCGACGAAATCGGCAGGAGCGGCGCAGATGGCAAGATCCGGGCGGTAGACGCGTCCCAGTTCGGAAGGATCGGGATAGACGTGCACCAGCGATTGCTGGGGGTAGGGGATATCGATCAGCGTATAGGACGAGGACGGCATTTCCGACATGCGGCCGCCGAGCAGGATCAGCAGGTCGCTCTCCTTGATCTCCTTTGCCAGCGCCGGATTGATGCCGATGCCGACATCGCCGGCATATGAGGGATGGAGATGATCGAACAGCATCTGCCGGCGGAAGGAGCAGCCGACCGGCAGTTGGAAACGCTCGGCGAAGATGGCGAAATCGGCGACGGCGTCGGCATCCCAGCGCGTGCCGCCAAGAATGACCAGCGGCCGCTCGGCCTTCAGCAGTCTGACATAGACATCGTCGATCTGGCGGCGGCCGGGATGGGCCTCGACGCCGACATGGCGCTTGGCGCGGGGTGCCTCGACCTCGTCGCGCAGCATGTCCTCCGGCAGCGTCAGCACCACAGGGCCGGGGCGGCCGGAGGTTGCGATCGCAAAGGCGCGTGTGACGAATTCGGGAATGCGGGCGGCATCGTCGATCTCGCCCACCCATTTAGCGAATTCGGTAAAGGCGCGGCGGAATTCGACCTCCTGGAAAGCCTCGCGCTCGCGTGCTTCGCGCTGCACCTGGCCGATGAAGAGGATCATCGGAATCGAATCCTGCTTGGATATATGCAGGCCGGCAGAGGCGTTGGTGGCGCCGGGGCCGCGGGTGACCATGCAGATTCCGGGTTCACCGGTCAGCCGGCCCCAGCAATCCGCCATCATCGCCGCGCCGCCCTCCTGGCGGCAGACGACGACGTCGATCTCGCTGTCGCGCAACGCGTCGAGAACGGCGAGGAAACTCTCGCCCGGCACGCAGGACAGACGCTTGACGCCGTTCGCCTTCAGCGCCTCGACGATCAGTTCCCCGCCGTTCTTCTTCATGACGATACCTTCCTCTCGCGCTCGGCGAGTTCCGCCAGAATTTCTTCGGTGTGTTCGCCGAGACGCGGGCTCGGCCTGGTGTAATGCAGCGGCGTCTCCGACAGTACCACCGGCGTCCTGACGCCCGGAATGACGGTGCCGGCGGCATCCGCAAGGTCGATGCGCAGGCCGCGGGCCCTTACCTGCGGGTCGGCGAACATCTCCTCGATCGTGTTGATCGGGCCGGCGGGAACCCCATTCTCCTCGCAGGCCTTCAACAGATCCGCCTTCTGCCATTTCAGCGTCTCGGTGGAGACGAGACGGCGGACTTCGCCGCGATTGGCGACGCGGGCCTTGTTGGTGGCGAAACGCCCGTCACCGGCGATCGCATCAAGGCCGAGGATGGCGCAGAGGCGGCGGAACTGGCCGTCATTGCCGACGGCGAGAATGAGAAAACCGTCCGCCGCCGGCACGACCTCATAGGGCGAGATATTCGGATGGGCATTGCCGAGGCGGGTGGGTGCGGCCCCGGAGACCAGGTAGTTCATGTTCTGATTGGCGAGAACGGCCGATTGCACGTCGAGCAGGGCCATGTCGACGTGCTGGCCTTCGCCCGACTTGAGCGCGTGGATCAGGGCGGCCTCGATCGCCGAGACGGCATAGATGCCGGTGAAGATGTCGGCGATGGCAACGCCGGCCTTCATCGGCTGGCCGTCCGGCTCGCCGGTGATCGACATGAAGCCGGACATGCCCTGGACGATGTAATCATAGCCGGCGAGGCTGGCATAGGGGCCGGTCTGGCCGAAGCCGGTGATCGAGCAGTAGACGAGCTTCGGGTTCACCTTGCGCAGGCTGTCGTAGTCGAGCCCATATTTGACGAGGCCGCCGAGCTTGAAATTCTCGATCACCACATCGGCTGACGCAACCAGCCGGCGGACGAGATCCTGGCCTTCGGGGCTCTTCAGGTCGGCGGTGACTGAACGTTTGCCGCGATTGGCGGCGTGGTAATAGGCGGCCGAGAGGTTTTCGCCGTCGGTACCTTCGACGAAGGGCGGCCCCCATTGACGGGTATCGTCGCCGCCGTCGGGGTTTTCGACCTTGATGACATCGGCGCCGAGATCGGCGAGCATCTGCCCCGCCCACGGGCCGGCCAGCACGCGGGCAAGCTCGATCACCCGGATGCCTGCAAGCGGCGGGTTTTTCGTGGTTTGCGTCATATGCCCTCGTCGGTTTTACGGCGCCAGCGTCGCCTCAGATGTATCGGATACAGGCTTTGAAGCAAAGCGGCGCTCGCGCCAGAGGATGTACAAGCCCGATGCCATGATGATGGCGATGCCGAGCCATTTGATCGCATCCGGAAAGTCGCCGAAAACCAGCCAGGCAAAGATCGTCGCCGAGACGATTTCGAAATATTGCAGCGGCGCCAGCGTCGAGGCGGGTGCGGCGCGATAGGCATAAACGCCGAAGATGCCCGCAATCGCGGCCATGGCGCCGACGCCGGCGAGATAGAACCAGGCGCTGCCTTCTGGCATGACGGGATCGAAGAGATCGGAACCGCTTCCTTCGCCGGCAAAAAGCAGGAGGGTGCAGAAGACGAGGCCCCAGATTCCCATCTGGAACTGCATCGCCCAGGGATCTTCCCGATGCGAGAGGACGCGGGTCATCAGCACGAAGATCGCGATGCAAAGCGCGCTGAGGACGGGCAGGAGAGCGATATAGCCGACCTCTTGGAAACTCGGCTGGATGATCAGCATCGCCCCGAAAAAGCCGACGCCGCAGGCGGTATAGCGCCGCCAGCCGATCGTCTCCTTGAGGAAGATGCCGCCGAGGATCGTCACCATGATCGGCTCGACGAAAAAGATCGCAATCGCGTCGGCGACCGCCATGTATTTCAGCGTGGTGACGAAAGAGATCATCGAGACGGTGATGATCAAGCCGCGGATGGCATGGAACAGGCTCTGGCGCCAGGAGAAATCGGCAAAACTGCGCCGCCATATGACGATCGGCAGCATGCACAGCGCCTGCACGACGAAGCGGCCGGCGGTGACCTCGGCGGAAGGGACGGTGACGACGGCAAGCTTGGCGTAGATATCGATCAAAGGCGAGAACATCACCGAAAGGAACATCAGCGCAAGCCCGGTCGTCACCTCGGAGGCTGAGGAAACGGTGCGGGCGGAGGTGCTGCTCATGACGGACTCTCCCTGGTTCAGAATCTTGCCGTTTGCAATCTGGCGACGGCCTCGTCGCACCAGTCCGCGAAGGCGGCGGTCGCAGCATCCGCGCCGATCTCGTTCAGCGTTTCGTGCCGCATATCCTGATAGATCTCGGTGCTGATACGAGAGAAGCCGCGGGCTTTCAAATGGTTTGACAGCCAGAGGATGGCTTTTCCGCGCTCCGTCGCCGGATCTTCTCCGCCGCCGACGAGATGGATCGGCAGGTCGCGGGGCAGCCGATCCAGATGGCGCTTCTTGGGCGCGCGAAACGTCAGTTCGAAGAGATCGAGCCAGAGCGAAACCGAAGCGTCGAAGCCGCAGAGCGGGTCGGCGACATATTTGTCGACTTCATCGGGACGGCGCGACAGCCAGTCGAACTCGGTGCGGCGGCCCGGAATCGACTTTCCCCAGGCTGCGAAGGTGAGTTTCGGCAACAGGCTGCTCGGCACGTCGGAGCCTTTCAGCATGCGTTCGGCAAGCAGGATTGCCTGAGCGGCGGGGCCGGCAAGGCCGACGGCGAAATTCGAATTCCAGACGGCGACGGCGTCGAAATCGGCCGGCGCCGTGACGGCGGCATTGAGGGCAATCAGGCCCCCCATCGAATGGCCGAAGAGGATCACCGGCAGGTCGGGATGGCGGGAGGCCGCGTGGGCGCGCATGGCAAGGACGTCGCCGATGACTTTGTCGACGCCGTCCCGCCGGGCGAAGCGGCCGATCGGCGCGTCGGGCGCCGTCGTCTCGCCGTGGCCGCGGTGATCATGAGCGTAGACATGATAGCCGCGCGCCGCCATCGTCTCGGCAAAAGCGCGATAGCGTTTCGAATGTTCGGCGAGGCCGTGTGATATCAACAGGATGCCGCGGGCCGGGCCGGCGGCCTCGGCATGATGATAAGCGAGCGACGCGCCCGGCGCGGCGAGCCATTGCGTTTCAGAAAACATCTGGATCCTCCTCGCGGCAACAGACCAGATTGCCGCCCAAAAGCAACACCGGTTCCGGGTCTATCCGATAACAAATTGCGTTCCTGCTGCGATTCAGGGTTGCGGGCTTTTAATCTTCGTGCTTATTTGTTCCTGTATTGTTCTTTTGGGGGTTGAAATGAGCAGCATGCAGTTGCGTAGCGCGGCGTTCGCCGTATCGATGGGTCTTGCCGGCGCCGCTTTGGCGCAGGAGGGCGGCGGGACAACCCGCTTCATTCTTTCAGCAAGCTGGCAGCCGGCCTTTTGCCAGACGAACCAGAAGAAGGCCGAATGTGCGAGCCAGACCGGCGAGCGCCCCGACGCGACGAATTTTTCGTTGCACGGGCTTTGGCCGATGCGACAGAACTACTGCGGCGTGAGCGCCGAGCAGAAGGCCGCCGACAAGGACGGCAAGTGGAACACATTGCCGGCGGTCACGCTGTCGGCGGAAACGCAGGCGGCGCTGGCAAAAGCGATGCCCGGCACGCAATCCGGCCTGGAACGGCATGAATGGGTAAAGCACGGCACCTGCACGAAAATGAGCGCCGAAGATTATTTCGGCGTTGGCGTGCATCTCGTCGGCGCGCTCAACACCTCGGCCGTGCGCGATCTCTTCGCCGCCAATATCGGCAAGCCGGTCAAGGCCGAGGCGATCAAGGCGGCTTTCGACAAGAGTTTCGGGCCGGGTGCCGGCGACCGCGTCAAGATGAGCTGCCGGCGGGCCGGCAATGTCAAGATGATTAGCGGGTTGACGATCGGGCTTTCCGAAGCTGCCGGCGCGGCGTCGGCGAAAAGCACCGGGCTTGGCGATCTGATCCAGGGCGCGGGAAAAACGACGTTCGGCTGCGACGAGGGTGTCGTCGACGCTGCGGGCTTCTGACCGGAAATCCTGCGTAAACCGGGTTTCGGCGTTGCCCGCAGGCGCTGTTTCGCCTACATAGCGGCACGATCGAAGTTTCCCGCCCGGAGCAGCGCAGCATGGCACGTCAGTTCATCTATCATATGTCCGGCCTCAACAAGGCCTATGGCAACAAGAAGATCCTGGAGAACATCCACCTTTCCTTCTACCCGGATGCCAAGATCGGTATTCTCGGGCCGAACGGCGCCGGTAAATCCACTGTGCTGCGCATCATTGCCGGCCAGGACAAGGAGTATACCGGCGAAGCCTGGCTCGCCGAGGGTGCCACGGTCGGTTATCTCGAACAGGAGCCGCACATCGATCCCAACAAGACGGTGTTCGAAAACGTCATGGAGGGCGTTGCCTCGAAGACGGCGGTGCTCGAACGCTACAATGAACTGATGATGAACTATTCCGACGAGACGGCGGAAGAGGGAGCCAAGCTTCAGGACATCATCGACAGCCAGAACCTCTGGGATCTGGAAAGCCAGGTCGAGATGGCGATGGAAGCGCTGCGCTGCCCGCCGCGCGATGCCGATGTCACCAGCCTGTCCGGTGGCGAGCGCCGCCGTATCGCGCTCTGCCGCCTGCTGCTTTCGCAGCCGGACCTGCTGCTGCTCGACGAACCGACCAACCATCTCGACGCCGAGACCATCGCCTGGCTCGAAAAGCACTTGCGCGATTATCCGGGCGCCGTGATGATGATCACCCACGATCGCTACTTCCTGGACAACGTCACCGGCTGGATCCTCGAACTCGACCGCGGCCGCGGCATTCCCTACGAAGGCAATTACTCGGCCTACCTGCTCGCCAAGGCCAAGCGCATGCAGCAGGAAAACCGGGAAGAGGCAGGCCGCCAGAAGGCGATCAGCCGCGAACAGGAATGGATCGCCTCCAGCCCGAAGGCCCGTCAGGCCAAATCCAAGGCGCGTATCAAGTCCTACGAACAGCTGGTGGAAGCGGCCGAAAAGCAGCGTCCCGGCGACGCCCAGATCATCATCCCGGTCAGCGAGCGGCTCGGCCAGGTGGTCATCGAGATGGAAGGCATCACCAAGGGCTTCGAAGGCCGCACGCTGATCAACGACCTGTCGATCAAGCTGCCGCCGGGTGGCATCGTCGGCATCATCGGCCCGAACGGCGCCGGCAAGACGACGCTGTTCCGCATGATCACCGGCCAGGAAAAGCCGGATGCAGGATCTGTCCGCATCGGCGAGACGGTCCATCTCGGTTATGTCGACCAGAGCCGCGACGCACTTGACGGCAGCAAGACCGTCTGGGAGGAAATCTCGGGCGGCGCCGAAGTCATCAAGCTCGGCAAGTTCGATATGAACTCCCGCGCCTATTGCGGCGCCTTCAACTTCAAGGGCGGCGATCAGCAGCAGAAGGTCGGCAACCTCTCCGGCGGTCAGCGCAACCGCGTTCACCTTGCCAAGATGCTGAAGGCCGGCGGCAACGTTCTGCTGCTCGACGAACCGACCAACGACCTCGATACGGAAACCCTGGGTGCGCTCGAAAGCGCGCTTGAGGCCTTTGCCGGATGTGCCATCATCATCAGCCACGATCGCATGTTCCTCGACCGCCTGGCGACGCACATCCTGGCTTTCGAAGGCGAAGGCCATGTCGAATGGTTCGAAGGCAATTTCGAGGATTATGAGCAGGACAAGATCCGCCGCCTTGGTCCCGATGCCCTCAACCCGGGCAGCCAGGCCCATAAGCGCCTGACACGCTGATCGCAGCCGTTTTCGCCGTCGACAAGCCCCGGTTCTACCGGGGCTTTTTCGCATCTGCCCTGTCGCAATTTGAGCAGGCAATTTCGCTCAAGTGCGAATTGCCGCTTGTCACCATTGATCAAATCACATAAAGATATCTTTATATCTTGATTGGATCGAAGATGAGCGAACCCTTGAAGCTTGGACTGGATGCGCTGGTGGACGTCATGAAGGCGGCCGGCGAGCCCACGCGCCTGCGTCTTCTGGCGCTTCTCGACGGCGGCGACCTGACGGTGACCGATCTTACCGAAATTCTCGGCCAATCCCAGCCCCGCATCTCCCGCCACCTGAAGCTGCTCGGCGAGGCCGAACTGATCGAACGCTATCAGGAAGGCGCCTGGGCCTATTTCCGCCTCAAGCAGGAGGGAAAGGCGGCCATGCTGGTGCGGGCATTGCTGAAGCATGTCTCCGAGAACGATCCGACCGTGCTTCGCGACGGCGAGCGGTTGTCGCAGGTCAAGCGCCAGAGGGCTGAGCGGGCACAGGCCTATTTCAGCCGCAACGCGGCTGAGTGGGACGAGCTTCGCCGCCTGCATGCGGCCGACGAAGAGGTCGATGCCGCCGTCATCCGGCTGCTCGGCAACCAGCCGATCGATTCGCTGCTCGATCTCGGCACCGGGACCGGCCGCATTCTCGAGCTTCTTTCCGGGCTTTACCGCCGGGCGATCGGTGTGGATGCCAGCCGCGACATGCTGAGCGTGGCGCGCGCCAATCTCGACAAGTCCCGCATCACCAAGGCGACCGTCCGCCACGCCGATATCCTGAACCTGCCGTTCGAAGGCCAGGATTTCGACCTGGTGACGATCCATCAGGTGCTGCATTTCTTCGATCAGCCGGAGATTGCGATCACCGAAGCGGCGCGCATGCTCCGGCCGGGCGGCCGGCTCGTGGTCATCGACCTTGCGCCGCATGCGCTCGAATATCTCCGCGATGAGCATGCGCATGTCCGTCTCGGCTTCTCGCACCAGGCGATATCCGACTGGCTGCACAGGGCCGGGCTCGACGTCGAGCAGGTCGTCGATCTTCATCCGGGGCAGCAAAGCGGGCAGGGATTGACGGTCACCGTCTGGCTCGCGCGCGACCCAAGGCGCCTGATGGCTTCACAACTAAGCGAAGGCGCCGAACCTACATTTGCCGGGAGAGTATGACATGGCTTTGAATAACGAGGCACGCGGCCGCAATATCGGGATCTCTTTCGAATTCTTCCCGCCGAAATCGGAGGAGATGGAAGGGCAGCTCTGGGATACTGTCAGCAAGCTGCAGGACTGGGACCCGGATTTCGTGTCTGTGACCTATGGCGCCGGCGGCACCACCAAGGCGCCGACGCTGACCGCCGTCACGCGGTTCCTGTCGCAGACGCCGCTTGCCACCGCTTCGCACCTCACCTGCGTCGGCGCGACGAAGGAAGAGACGCACCAGATGATCGAGACGTTCCGCAAGGTCGGTGTCACGCATTTCGTGGCGTTGCGCGGCGATGCGCCCGGCGGCGCCGGCGCCCCCTACCAGCCGCATCCCGGCGGCTATGCCAATGCGGCCGAGCTAGTGGCCGGCCTCAAGTCGGTCGGCAATTTTGAGATTTCAGTTTCCGCCTATCCGGAAAAACACCCGGAAAGCCGCGATACGGCCGCCGATATCGACATGTTAAAGCGCAAGGCCGATAACGGCGCCGACCGGGCGCTGACACAGTTCTTCTTCGACAACGACAATTTCGAACGCTACCTGGAGAAGGTGCGCGCTGCCGGGATCTCGATCCCGGTTGTGCCCGGCATCATGCCGATCCAGAACCTGACGCAGCTGAAGCGTTTCGCCGGCGCCTGCGGCACGATCATCCCGGCCTTCCTCGATGAACGCTTCGCCGGCTTCGACGACAAGCCCGAGGAGCGGGCGAAAGTCGCCGCCGATGTCGCCGCCGAGCAGATCGAGGATCTCGTCCGGCGCGGCATCAATGAGTTCCATCTCTACACGATGAACCGCGCGCCGCTGGTTTCCGCCGTGCTCGACAATCTCGGCTTTTCCCGCCGGGCGGCAAAAAGTGCGGGCGCGGCCGCCTGATCTACACGGTTGAAAAAAGTGAAAAAGCGCATGTCGGGCGGGACATGCGCTTTTTCATTGGCGGATTGATCAGGGGAGTTCAGGTACTACCAGTCATTCCGCTTTCATCGGCCGGCTCAGATGAAGAGCATGGACAAGACGAAAGCAAACGCTGCACTGACCAACAGAACATTCAAGGATTGCGTGAGTCCCATGTCTGTCTCCTCGCGTTAACCGGTGGATAATATGTCCGAAATATGTCGGTTGGAAAGCGAATTCTATGCTGCGCTGCAGAAGAGCGCGGTGAACAAGTTGAAGAGCCTGTCGGCAAGCCGTTGAAACTAATCGATTATATTCGATAATTTTTTGTTCACAGATTTTAACATGCCGTTAAATCCGGCGATTGCGGGTTTACCTATGCGCCGAAAACATGGCGAACCGGCAAGCGGTTGAAAACACGCGGAATTCGAAACTGAGATCAGGTGGTCTTCACCAGCCGGCGATAGGCGCGGCCGTCGAGAATGACGAGGCCGAAACCGATCAGCGCCATGCCGGCGAATTCGCCGGATGTGAGCCTCTCGCCGAGGAAAAGCACACCGAGAAGGATGGCGCTCGGCGGCACCAGCAAGGTGACGAGCGAGGCGTTGGTGGCACCTGCCGCCGCCATGATCCGGAAATAGAGGATATAGGCGAAGGCGGTCGATACCAGCGCCAGCGCCAGCACGGCGGCGAGAATATCGACCGGCGGCATCGGAAGCGTCCAGGGACGATCGGCCAGCAACGACAGCGGCAGAGTTATCAGCGAGGAGCCGTCAACTGGCCGGCCGCGGTGACCGGTGCCGGAACATCCTTGAACCGCTTGCCGTAGGTGGCGGCAAAGCCATAGGAGACGGCGGCAAGCACGGGAAGCAGCAGAGCCCAGAGCGGCGCTTCGCCGCCAGCTGCCAGGCCGGGGCCGATCAGCACGATCGTTCCGGCGAGGCCGACCACGCAGCCGGCGATCTTTGCCGAGGACAGCTTCTCATCGGATGTGAAGTAGTTGGCAATCAGCACCGTCCAGATCGGCGTCGTCGCGTTCAGGATCGCGGCAAGGCCGGCGCCGATGCGGGTCTGGCCGAAAAAAATCAACGCATGCGGCAGAGCATTGTTGATCAGCCCGAGGATCAAGAATTCGCGCCAGCGGGCTTTGAGGATCGAATAGACGTCGAAGCGGCCGGCGATATAGACGTGCAGGGCCAGCGCGGCGAGCAGCAGCCGGAGGAAGACAAGGGTCAGCGGCGGCACGTGCTGGACGGCAATGCGGGCAAAGAAGAAGGAGCCTCCCCAGATCAGCCCGAGCAGGAGCAGCAGGGCCCAGGTCCAGGCATTCATTCTGCTGTCCATACCGGTTTCTCCACCTTAAGCCGCTCGGTTGCCAAAAGCCGGCACCAGCTTTCAGGCTCATGCTTAGCGCAGACGGCGGACCGCGCCACCCGTTTCTTGCGAAGCGGGTGGCGGTAAGGTGCTGGCGGCGATCAGAGAGCGTTGAGAAGGGCAGGCGTCGCCCAGCCGTCGGCCGGCATGCCGAGGCGCTGCTGCTCTTTCTGGATCGCGACACGCGTGCCGGAGCCGAGGATACCGTCGATCTCGCCGACATCGTGGCCGAGCGACTGCAACTTGGTCTGCAGTGTCTTCATCTGGTCGTTGGCGAGGCCCTGTTCCGGCACGCCCTTGAGATAGGTCGGGGCGCCGGAAAGCCGGGTCCCGAAATAGGCGGCCGAGGTCGTGTAGATGAACGACTTGTTCCATTCGAGATAGATCTTGAAATTCGGGTAGGCGATGAAGGCCGGTCCCATCCGGCCCTGCGGCAGAACAAGGTCGCCTTCGAGGTTGCCGAAGGCGGTATTGCCGTCGCGCGGCTTGACGCCGAGGGCGAACCATTCGCCTGCCGTCATCGTGCCGCCGAGGCCGGATTTCTCCCAGGGCAGGTTATCGGGCAGGGTGACTTCCTGCAGCCAGGGCTGGCCGCGCTCGAAGCCGAGGTGCTGGATGAATTTCGCCGCCGTCAGGATGGCGTCCGGCCCGCTCTGCTTCAGGCGGACATGGCCGTCGCCGTCGCCGTCCATACCGTAGGCGATGATGTCGCGCGGCAGCATTTGTACCTGGCCGATCTCGCCGGCCCAGGCGCCGGTATTGGTGGCGGGGTCAAGATCGCCGTGTTGAACCATCTCGATGAGGGCGATCAGCTGCGGGCGGAAAAGTTCCGGGCGGCGGCAGTCATGCGATAGCGTCACCAGGGCGTTGCGGGTGTTGAAATCGCCCTGGACGGCGCCGAAATCGGTTTCCATCGCCCAGAAGGCGGTGATGACGCCGGCGGGAACGCCGAATTCCTGTTCGGCGCGGGCAAAGACGTCGGCATATTGCTTCATCTTCTGGCGGCCGATATCGAGGCGGGCCTGGCTGACGGTGCGCTGGGAGAATTCAAGGAAGGTCTGCTTGAAGACGCCCTGGGCCCGATCCCGGCTCAGAACCTTGGGGTCGATCTCGGCGCCGGCAAGGGCGGAGTCGGCGGCTGCTGCGCTTGCGCCGGCGGCAACTGCATCCTTCTTGACGCCTTCAAGAAAGGCGGTGAGATCGCCGCCGCAGGGTGCTGCCGGGGCAGCAGGGTCGGCTGTAGGCGCCTGCTGGGCGGCTGCGCCGCCCGCAAGGGCGAGGGCAAACAGAAGGGCGAGTGCAGAGCGGCTTGCGAGCGAGCGGTGCATGGATGCGGTCCTTATATCAAATGGATGTCCGTCGCTTTCCCAGAGGAATGTGACGGAAGCAAGAAACATGGAAAGACGTTACTAAGAATTTCTATCCTTGGAAACGGCCGCGACCCAATTGTTCCAGTTCTTTGCACTGCCGGCAAAGACGTTGATATCGGTCGGTCCCTTGATGCCGGGGATAACGCCGGTCGAGGTATATTGCCAGAAGGCCCAACGGCGGTCGGAATAGGTCACTTCCGGGTGTTTCGCCACCGAACGGACCCAGAAATGATAATCCTGGAAGTAGCCGGCGAGATTGTCGCGGTGGAAATCGACCGAAGTGTAGATGATCGGGCGTTTGCCGTAATAAGCCTCCAGCCGGTCCATGAAACGCTGCATTTCGGAGCGTACCGTTTCCGGGCCGGGCCGATAGCGACAGGTCTTCGATTCGGCGTTCCATTCGACGTCGAGCACCGGCGGCAGGCGCATGGCCTCCTTCGGCACGTTGCGGATGAACCAGTCGGCCTGTTCGTCGGCCGAAGAGCAGAAATAATAGAAATGATAGGGCGCGTGCGGGATGCCGGCGTTGCGGGCTTCCCGCCAGTATTCGTCGAAGCGGGGGTCGACCCTGTCCTTGCCTTCCGTCGCCTTGATGAATGCGAAGGCGACGCCGGAGCTCCTCACCGTGCTCCAGTCGATATCGCCCTGCCACTTGGAAATGTCGATGCCATGGATCGCATTCTGCTGCGGATGTTTCGGGCCGAAATCCTGCGGATCGGTGTCCTGGAAGCGTGTCTTCGGCTTTATCGACGCGGTTTCGAGATAGTCATGACCGGAGGAGGAGCAGCCAGCCAGCAGGATGGCCAAAGGCAGAACGCAAAACAAAAGCCGGCGCATGGGTATCCCGTCGTGAACCGAATGATCTCTTTGCCCCACAGCCTGACCTTCGAGAAAAACGAGTCCAGCAGAGGAATAACCCTCTTTTCACCATATCAACGTAAAAAATCGGTTAGTTTCAAGCGAATTATGAGCGCTTGCTGATAATGGCAGCCCGCCAGGCATAGCCGCCGCCGATGGTGTCGAACAGCAATCTCGCGTTATTTTCATGGGCTTGCGCTTCCAGGACTTCGCGCAGATCGGGCCGCGGGGCGACGTGGAATTTTGCAAGCCATGACTGCAGCATGCGGCGGAACCAGCCGGGCAGGTCTTCTTGTTGGCCGAAATCGACGATGTGCAGCTGGCCGCCGGGGTTGAGTGCGGCGATCGATGCATCGACGGCGCGCTCCCAATCCGGGATCATCGACAGGGCATAGGAGATCAGGATGCGGTCGAAGCCGCTGACGCCGAATTCGCGCGGGGTGAAGGCGGTGGCATCGGCGACGCGGAAATCCGGGATCGTTGCCTTGGTCGCGAAGGCCTTGCGCGCCGAGATCAGCATTTCCTGGGAAATGTCGAGCCCAAACAGCTTGGCAGTCGGGAAATGCCTGTGGGCGAAGGCCATGTTGCGCCCGGTGCCGCAACCGACTTCGAGCAGGGTGCCGCCCTCGGGCACGTCGAGATTGCGGATCGTGCTGTCGCGGCCGAGGAGATAATATTTGCGGGTGAGGTCGTAGATATGGCGCTGGTAGCGGTACATGCCATCCATCAGGCTGGCATGTTCGCCGCTCTTTCCTGCCGTGTCGGTGCCGGCCTTGCTCACGCCTTCTTCCCGTAAATGTGGAAGCCGCCATAGATCGCCGAGCGATCGAGCGCCGTCAACTCGCGCGACTTCTCTTCGAAGTATTCCCACTGGTCGCGGATCGAGGGAGACAGGCGGCCTTCGATGATGCTTTTTTCGGCGGCGGTGCGGAAGATCACGCGGGCGCCGTCGCGTGCCGTGCGGGTGATTTCCCGCCAGACGTCGTTCAGCTGCTCATCCGTCATCCAGTCCTGCGCATCGAGCAGGATGTAGCGGTCGCGCGAGGCGGCCGGCTCGCGGGCCAGAAGCTCGGTGAAGCTTGCATGATGGACGTTGACGCGGTCGACATTGGCGCGGATCACCTCGTAGTGTTCCGACTTCAGATAGGTCGGCAGCGGGCCTTCCTCTTCCGTGCCGTAGCGGCGGCCGAAGGCCTGCCAGGCGAAATAATTGTCGCGCATCGGGAAATGACAGGCGAGTTTTTCCAGGCGGTGCTTCAGCACCGGTGCGATCGAATGATCGGCGGCAAGGCTTGCAAGTTCGTCATATTGCTGCGGCGGAATGCCGAGGCCGAAGAGCGAACTCTTGCGGCCGGTGATCCAGCGAACGACCGGCTTTTCGAACAGCGGCGCGATCTGCTCTTCGAAGAACTGGCGCTGCTCGCGGATCGAGCGGGTCTTGGTCATCTCGCCCAGCTTGACACCATGCAGGCGGGCCAGAAGGTGGGCTGCGCCGATGAAGCGGCCGAGCAGGCCGGTTTCATAGATGTTGCGGTCGAAGACGGTGACGCGGCGGCGGCCGAATTTGCGGCCGTTCCAATAGCTGCGCGTCGCGTCGTCGAGCTTGGCGGCGAGATGCAGGTCGTAGGCGCGGCTGTTCGACTTCTCGTTCGGCATCGCCAGGAAGCGGACGAGATCGACATGATCCGGCAGGTGCTTGAAGGCGGTAAGCTTCAGGCGGTTCAGCGCGATATGGTGCGGGTTGAGATCGACGACGTCGATCGAGGCCGGCGCCTTGGAGAGATAGGCGAGCATGTTGCAGCCGCCGGAGCCGATGGTGACGATGCGGTGGTTCGGCTTCAGCTCCATCGCCTGCATGTCGAGATCCGGATCCTCCCAGATCTGCGGGTAGACGAGGCCGGAGAAGAGGAGGCCGAAGAGGCGCTCGGAGAAACCTTCCTTCGAAAAAGCCTTGTGGCGGAGAAGGGCGTCCTTGAGTTTCCGGTTCTTGCGGAAGCCGGCATCCGGTGCAAATTCTGACATGAGTCTGTCACCTTTTTAGCGTTCAGGGCGTGTAGCGCGCCACTGCTACAGTTTGATGACGCGGGCTGTGGGCGCCGTTCTCGGAAGGCTCCGGCATCAATGAAGAGTGATCGAAATGGTGCGCCTACTTCGCGCCGGCCCCTTTCCGACAGGTGCGATTCCTGCTTCTCTCCCGGCATGGAGGAATGCCATGCGATTTGTGCTGCGTGTCCTGAAGGCGCTTGCTCTCCTTGTGGTTCTCATCATCGCTGCCGGGACCGGCTGGCTCTTCGCCTGGCCGCCGGAGCTCTTGCGCGTCGGGGACGGCTACGCCGCCAAGATCGTCTGCTCCAATGTCTTCGTCGCCGGCCGGGATGCCGACGATGTGCTGCATGACGACGTCCAGGCGCCGGGAAATCCGCTGCTGAGGCTGGTGCGCGTCGGTGTCGAGCGTGACAGCGGCCGGGTGACGGCGCGCTTCATGGGGCTGTTCGCATCGAGTTATGCGCTCTATCGCGGCGCTCTCGGATGCACCAGCGTGCCGGACGGCAATTTCGAGGCGGCGATTGGCGCGGTGCCGTTCGATCCGCCGGCCAAAATGCAGGCGAATGACGCGGTGTGGCCGCAAGGCGAGGGCACCGGCAATCAGCCGGACGCGAAGATCGCCGCGGTGCTGGCCGATGCCCGATTTGCCGGTCCGGCCATGCGGGCGATCGTGGTGGTGCGCGACGGCCGTATCGTCGCCGAAGCCTATGGTCCCGGATTTTCGTCGAAGACGCCGCTGATCGGCTGGTCGATGACGAAGACGGTGAACGCGGCCATCCTCGGCCGGCTGATGCTCGACGGCAAGATCTCGTTCGACGACGATCACTTGATGGCACAGTGGAAGGACGATCAGCGTGCGAGGATCAAGGTTTCCGACCTGCTCGGCATGGAGAGCGGCCTTGCCTTCAATGAGGATTACGGCAGCGTCGCCGATGTGACGCGCATGCTCTATCTCGATCCAGACATGGTCTCGCTGCCGGCCAATGCGCCGATGGAGGCAGCACCCGGGCAGCGGTTCCGCTATTCGAGCGGCACGGCGGCGCTCTTGTCACGCATCTGGATGGACAGGGTCGGCAATGCGCAGGCAGCCTTTTCCTATCCGCATGACGCACTCTTCTCCCCGCTCGGCATGACCAGCGCCGTCTTCGAACTCGACGCGCGCGGCACCTTTGCCGGAAGCTCCTATCTCTATGCGACTGCGCATGATTGGGCGCGTTTCGGACAGTTCCTGCTGCAGGATGGCGTCTGGAATGGCCGGCGGCTGTTGCCGGAAGGGTTCGTCGGCGCCATGCGCACGCCGACAGCAGCATCGAACGGTAGGTATACGCAAGGCCAGGCGTGGCTCGCGCCTGGCGGCTCGGGTGCTGCATTCGGACTGCCGGAGGACACGTTCTGGCTGACGGGGCATGACGGGCAGAGCATGGCGATCGTGCCGTCCGCCAATCTCGTCGTCGTTCGGCTTGGCCTGACGCCGGGCTGGCTCGGTTATCAGCCGCAGACGCTTCTCAAGGCAGTCCTGGCGGCGTCGCCGCAATCGGGCATGCCGCAACAGCAGGCCGGATCAGAGCGGCAGGTCCGGCCGCGGCCATAGGCCGAAGCATTGAAGCCGTTTTTCTGGGGGAGTTGTCAGTAATTGCCCTGGGCGACGTCATTCATGCCCTTGCGCTTGGCGTCATAATAATAGCCGCGCGCATAAAGGCGGACGGCATCGTCTTCCTTGCTGTCGGAGACGAGCCAGGCGCCGCGCAGATATTTCGCGGCATATTTGATGTTGGTCTCGGCATCGAAGAGACCGCCCGGGGCGCCGTCATAGCCCATTGATTTGGCGGTGTTGTACTTGATCTGCATGAGGCCGAAATAGCCGCGCTTGTTGTAGGCCTTCGGATTGTAGCGGCTCTCGCGGTGGACGATGCGGTGGAGCAGCGTCTCCGGAATTTCGTAGAGTTTCGAATATTTCTGAATGAGCTTGGTGACGAAGCTCTTTTCGACGGTCGGCGCATCGTCCTTGTCGTCGTCGCTGAACATCGGCGGCGCCGTCGGCGGATCGATCGGCCCGGATTCATCGAAGCCGTAGTCCATGCTGGCACGCGGCGTCGTGTCGACTGCGGCAAGTGCCGCAAGCGCGCCGTTCTGCGGTGTCGCGGCAAAGGCAAGCTGCGTTGCCGGTTGTGCCGGCGCTCCCGGACGCGGCGTCGGCACCACGGACTGGATCGCCGTCATCTCGGGTGTCAGCGGGATCTGCGCGTAAGCTGCCGGCTGCATGGTGAGATCGGCAGGCTGGGAGGCGGTCACGGTCGGCATCGCCGTCGCGGTCAGGGCAGGGGATGCCGGGGCAAGGGTAGCGCCGGCGACTGCCTGAGCGGCCGTGCCTTCGGCTGTCGGGATCGCGGCAAGCGTGGCGTCTTCACCGGGTTTCGGCATCGGCACCACGGTCTGAGCAGCTGTCAGTTCGGCCTGGGAGGTGTATTCGACGCTTGCGCAGCCGGTCATCACGCCACAGCAGAGCACCGTAGAAACGACAAGACTGCGTTTCAGCCCGGACAATCCGATCGCTACCATTCCGTCACTTTCGTGAAATCGCGCCGCCCCGGCAGCGTTATAAAAGTTACTAAAAAGCTTAAACCTGACGACCCCATTAACCCATTCGTGACATTCCGGCAACCACGGAATATTTTTAGAGCCTTTCCCGGTCGGATTGCAGCGTTCTGTTGGCTCAAACGGAGTCGGATGGTCGACCGGCCGGCGCGCGTCGTAGCCCAACTCTACGGCCAAGCTGGCCGGTCGATCAGCCGGCCCGTTTCAGCCAACCCTCCCGCAGATTTGCCAGGCAAATCTGCAAGACTTGGGAAGCGCCGGACGCACTGATCGCTTCGCCATGGCGAAGCGGTGCGGCCGGTGGGCCGGGCATCTTTCCGCCAGGATCAGAGGCGATCGGCTCGGAACGTACCAAGGGGTATGCCCGTCGCCAATCGCCTCTGCCCCGACGAAAACCTGCTCCGGCAGAATGCTGCAATCTGACCGGGAAAGGCTCTAAGCCGCAATACGGCGATACCCTGCGGTTACGGCGCCTGCCGCAATCAGCAGGGTGCCGCCGGTGCGGTTTACGGCGCGCTGGACGCTCGCCTTGCGAATCAGTCCGCGCGCGGTATGGGCGAGAAATGCGTAAGTGGAGGCGTTGAGGATCGCCAGCACGAGGAAGGTCGCTTCCATGATCGCCATCTGGCCGAGGAAGGGCAGGGCCGGGTTGAGGAACTGCGGCACGAAGGCGACGAAGAAGATAATGCTCTTCGGATTGAGGGCGGTGACGACATAGGCGTGGAGGAAGATCTTGAGCGATTTCTCCTCCGGAAGATTGTCGTTGTCGGCAACCGGTTCGCCGATGACGGGCGCCCGCCAAAGCTTGATTCCCAGCCAGATCAGGTAGGCGCCGCCGATCCACTTCAGCACGGTGAAGAGGGCGGCGGAAGCGGCGAGGACGGCGCCGAGACCGAAGAGAGACGCCGTCATCGCGGTGAAGTCACCAAGCGCCACGCCGCCCACCGTCGCAAACGCAGTCCTGCGTCCATGACCGAGCGCATAGGAAACGACGAGCAGTATCGTCGGTCCCGGTATGGCCAGCATGATGGCGGATGCGGCCGCAAAAGCGAGCCAAGCTTCAAGTGACATGGTGTCTCCTCCTATTCCTCAGGAACAAGCAAAGACATCATATTAACCATCCGTCAATCACGCTTCTTTGTATTTCTGGCCTATATTGTCCATGACTTCGGCAAACCATGCCGTCGACAGGTCAAAAGCCTTGCCGCCCTTGATGCGTGGGAATTCTATAGTGCGCAATTTACCGTTTTGCGCTTCATCGTGGCCGGTGACGCCGGAGACTTTATTGAGCGCGCTTTCGACGGCGAGATCGACCATGCTCTGGATCAGCCGGAGATCGTCGCCGTTGGCGGGCGCCGAGCGGGCGAAGTAGCCCGATTTCTGCACGAGCGAACGTTCGGCGTTCAACAGGCTGGCGAACTGCTTCTGGAACCAGGCGCCGACATTGATCGTGTCGATCTTCACATGGCCGAAGGCGTCGCGCTTGACCGTCTCGCCGGCGGCTTCGCGTTCCGCGACGATAGCGTCGAGGCAGGCGCCTTCGGAGACGAAGACCGTGGCGTGGCCGTTGCGGTCCATGCTCTCCTTCAGGCGGGCAGCCTCGGCGTCGAGGTCGAAGGCCATCTCGGGCAGGTAGACGGCGTCGATGCTCTTCAGATGCGCGTCCATCATCAGGCCGTCGACATACTGGTTGCGGCTGGTGCGCTGGAGATAGGCGCGGGCGGTGGCGGCCGTCAGCCAGCCGCAATGGCGGCCCATGACCTCGTGGATGACGAGGGTGCGGGGGGCGGCCGTCTGTTCGTTGCCGACATTGTCGAAGAAATGCGCGCCGACTTCGGCGGCCGTCCAGGCGCCGAGCGACTGGCGGATCGGCACGACGTCGTTGTCGACGGTCTTCGGCAGGCCGACGACGGTCAGGTTGTAACCGTTGGCGGCAAGATAGGCGGCAAGGTCGGCAGCGGTGGTGTTGGTGTCGTCGCCGCCGATCGTATGGAGAATGGTGATGCCGTCATTGGCAAGACGTTCGGCGGCCACTCGCAGCGGGTTGTCGCCTTCCTTGACCAGGCCGCGCTTGACGCAGTCGGCGGCATTGGTGAGCTTGACGCGGCTGTTGCCGATCGGCGAGCCGCCATAACGATGCAGCAGCGGCGCCTTTTCGCGCATCTCGCGGGTGATCGCGATGCTGTCGCCGAGTAATACGCCCTGGTAGCCGGACTTGTAGGCGACGATATCGAGGTCGGGGGCGATATCGCTGTAGCGTTCGATGAGGCCGCCGACGGCGGAGGAAAGACAGGGCGCCAGGCCTCCGGCGGTCAGCATTGCGACTTTCTGCTTGGCCATGATCCCTCCTATGGCGTTTCGGTACGGCGGTGTCAGCTATCGGCGCCGTATCGAATTCGATTCAAGCGACGCGCTTAGCTCATTGTTTTCATGCATGTCGTCATCCCGGACCCGCTGCACACTTCCGAGCGACATGTATGAGCGCATGGATGCGGCAGGGAAAGGAGCCTGTAAAGTAAAGAATTTACGAAAACGCGCCTTTCTGCCGCGTGGCGACCGGAACAGCAGATATAATCGTTTCAAGCCCGTTCTGACTGTCGACAACTCTTGTGGAAATTGCCGGCGAGCGCGGTGCGGGGCGCAGGTGCCGGGTCCAGAGGGCTATATGCTGCGGTGCGACAATTACCAAATCGTGAAAACTGTGTTCGGCCCTACGACCAATAGTCGCCTTGCAAAGGCTACGATTCTTTGGTCAAGCTGTTTGTATATAAGGTGACAAGCGTGCGAGAGATTTCGATGTCCTTCTGGGAAAAACTGTTGAATGCCATTGGCAATACCGCGGGCAATGCGCTGTCTGCGGTGGTCGAGGCTATCCGAACGGTTTTCGAAGGGGATCCCGAGACCCGGCGCAAGGTGGCTTTCTCCGTGGCGATCATCGCGCTGTCGGCCAAGATGGCCAAGGCCGACGGCATCGTCAGCGAGAAGGAGGTCGAAGCCTTCCGCGAAATCTTCGAATTCCCGCAGGACCAGGCCAAAAACGTCGCCAGGCTTTACAACCTCGCACGCCAGGACGTGGCCGGCTACGAAGCCTATGCCGAACGGCTCTCGACGCTCTGCATCACCTGCGCGGCCAATTGCACGGTGCTGGAAGACGTGCTCGACGGTCTCTTCCATATCGCCAAGGCCGATGGGCTGATCCACGAGAAGGAACTGAATTTCCTCAGCCATATAGCCGAGATCTTCCAGATGAGCGAGACGCGCTTCGAGCAGATCGCCGCCCGTCACGTCTCCACAGGCGGCGATCCCTACAAGGTGCTCGGCGTGTTGCCCTCGGACGATTTCCCGACCATCCGCCGCCGCTATCACGGCCTCGTCAGCGAACACCATCCCGACCGGCTGATCTCGCGCGGTGTGCCGAAGGAGTTCCACGTCATCGCCAATGAGCGCATGGCGGCGCTGAACGCGGCCTATGCGGCGATCGAGAAGGAACGCCGCGCCGCATGACCTCTTTCGAGGCCGACTGCGGGAGCGCCCGCGTGCAGCCTTCGCCGAACCATGGCGAGCGCGCGGACGGGCGCCGTCCAGACATGATCCTGCTGCACTATACCGGCATGCCGACGGCCGATGGCGCGCTCGACTGGCTCTGTCGCGCCGAGAGCCAGGTCTCCAGCCATTATTTCGTGCATGAGAACGGCGAGGTGGTGCAGCTGGTGCCGGAGGTGCGGCGGGCCTGGCACGCGGGAAAGAGCAGCTGGCACGGCGAGACGGATATCAATTCGCTGTCGATCGGCATCGAGATCGCCAATGCCGGCCATCCCGGCGGACTTCCCGATTACCCTAAAGAGCAGATCGCCGCGGTGATCGAATTGTGTCGCGACTGTGTCAAACGTTGGTCGATCGCGCCGGAACGGATCCTCGGGCACTCCGATGTCGCCCCGATTCGCAAGGTCGATCCGGGTGAGAAATTTCCCTGGGGCGAGCTCCACAAGGCGGGCATCGGGCACTGGGTCGAGCCGGCGACGATCACCGGCGGGCGCTTCTTCCAACGGGGCGACGCCGGCCAGCCTGTGGAGGCACTGCAGTCGATGTTGTCTCTCTATGGTTACGGCACTGAAATCACAGGCCAATTTTCCGAAAGGACGGCGGGTGACGTGGAAGCCTTCCAGCGCCATTTCCGGCCTGAACGGGTGGACGGCATCGCCGATTTCTCGACGATCGACACGCTGCACCGGCTGCTGTCGGCGCTACCGCGTTATTCCTGAGCGGAAGAGCCGGACACCCGGGCAGTTTTCGCGCGGCCGCCGAGAAAACCAGCGCGCCACATCATCTCCCTATTATCTCCTCATTGCGATGGTCTAAGAACGCCCGCTGAACAGCGCTCACGGCTTTTTCAAGTGTAACCACGAGCGCCAAATGAAACGATAAGAATTGCTGCGGAACGCGATCAATCATTGATCGTGTGTGACCGGATGACGGCGAGGCGCGCAGTCCTGCAATTCTATGGGTCGGAGTGAATAGACTACATGAAGAATATGATTGTTGGTGCTGCGGCATGCGTTGGCATGCTGCTGGCGGGAAATAGTTTTGCCTTGGCTGGTGATGACTGGGGTGCCAGGGCCGAAACCATCCCGCTGAAAACCGTCGATCGCCAGAGCGGCTATGCCATGCCGGACTTTTCCGCGAGCATTCCCTATGCCGCGCTGATCAACAAATATGCTGCGGAATATGATGTGCCGGTGGCGCTCGCTCAGGCCGTCGTGCGCGTCGAGAGCAATTTCAATCCGAAGGCACGCGGCAGTGCCGGCGAAATCGGGCTGATGCAGATCAAGCCCGCGACGGCGCGGATGATGGGGTATTCCGGCACGAAGAAGGGCCTGTTCGATCCGGAGACCAACATCAAGTACGGGATGAAATATCTGGCGGCCGCCCATCAGCTTGGCGGCGGGCAGACCTGCAACACTATCCTGAAGTACAATGCCGGCCATGCCGCCACGCGCATGAACCCGGTGTCCAAGACCTATTGCGGCAAGGTCCTGGCGATGCTCGACTGAGCTTCGCCGGACGCGTCGGGCGAGAATTCTTCCGGCATTTTTGCGATATGAATCAGGATGCTTGCCGTGATATCCCCACCTGAAACGAGGTGGGCCACCTCGATGCGAGGTGAGGCCACCTCGAGATGAGGTTAGGCCACCTCGAGATGAGGTTAGGCCACCTCGAGATGAGGTTAGGTATGGCAGTCGATTTCAGGTTCATCGTCATCGGGCGCGGCATGATGGGGGCGGCCGCCGCACGGCATCTCGCCTCGATGGCCGACGGCATCGCGCTGATCGGCCCGCGCGAGCCGGAGCAACGCAAGGCCCATCACGGGATATTCGCCAGCCATTACGACGAAGCGCGCATCACCCGCACGTTCGACGGCAATCTGGCCTGGGGAAGTTTCGCCGCTCGTGCGCTCGACCGCTACCGCGAGATCGAGGCAAGGAGCGGCATTTCCTTTTATTCGGAGGTCGGCTGCCTCTTTGCCGGTCCGACGCCGAAGGACGAGCAGGACTATATCAACCGGGCACTAACCGTCAGCCGGACGCTCGGCAGCGATATCGAGACCATCGCGCCGTCGGACCTTCGCCAGCGTTTTTCCTATCTTGCCGTCGATCCTGATTTCACAGGATATTTCGAGCGCAAGCGCGCCGGGCACATCAACCCGCGGGCGTTGGTGCGGGCGCAGGCGAGGCTTGCCGAACAGGGCGGTGTCTCGCTGATCGAAGCAGTCGCGACATCCGTGCGCGACGCCGGCGCCCATGTCGAGGTGACGGCCGGTGGCCGAATCTACAGTGCCGAGCGCGTGCTGGTCGCTGCCGGCGGTTTCAGCAATTTCAATGCCCTGCTGCCGCGTCCCGTCGATACCAGGGTGATGGCTCGCACGGTCGCCTTCTACGAGATCGGCGAGCGCGAGATGGCGATTTTCGGCGATATGCCGTCGACGATCGTGCTCGGCGAGCGGGAGGAGGACCACATCTATATCCTGCCCCCAGTGCGTTATCCCGACGGCAAGACTTATCTGAAACTCGGCGGCGATACCGAGATGCTGTCTTTCAGAGCGCTGGAGGATGTTGGCGCGTGGTTCCATTCCGATGGCAGCGTGGCCGAACGCGAGCATCTCGCGCGCATCGCCCTCACGTTGATGCCGGCGCTTGCCGGCTGCCCGGTCACCTCGGGGCCTTGCGTGGCGAATTTCACGCCGACCGGTTATCCCTATGCCGGATTTACGCAGTCGCCGCGCATCGCGGTGCTCACCGGCGGCAATTTCGTCGCAGCCAAATCCTCCGACGAACTCGGACGGCTGGGCGCCGCGCTTCTGACCGAAGGTGCGCTCGGCGACAGTGATTTCCGCGGCGAGCTGACGCCGGTCTTTGCCTGAAAGGGAGCATCATGGCAGTCGATTTCAAATATATCGTCGTCGGCCGCGGGCTGATGGGGGCTGCGGCGGCGCGGCATCTGGCCCGCCAGGCGGATGGCGTGGCGGTGATCGGCCCCGACGAGCCTGATGATCGCAAGGCGCATCAGGGCGTCTTCGCCAGTCATTACGACGAGGGGCGGATCACCCGCACCATCGATCCCGACCGCAACTGGGCGCTGCTCGCCAACCGCGCGATCGGCCGGTACCGCGAGATTGCCCGCGACAGCGGCATCGACTTCTATCGCGAGGTCGGCTGCGTGGTCGTCGCGCCGGATGGAAGCGATTATCTGGAGAGGACCCGGCAGGCGGCGGTCTCGCTCGGCGTCGAGACCCGCCTTCTCGATGAGGCCGGGCTGAAAGCCGCCTTTCCGTACTTCGCTTTTCCCGATGACGCCGCCGGCGTCTTCGAGGCGAAGGGGGCCGGCCACATCAGTCCGCGCAGCCTGGTCAAGGCACAGTCGCTGCTGGCGGAAAAGGCGGGTGCTGCGGTCATTCGCGACCATGCCGTCTCGATCCGCAGCGAGGGCGGATCGGCTGTGGTCGAGACAGCCGGCGGCCGGAGCTATCGCGGTGAGAAGGTGCTGCTGGCTGCGGGCGGATTTTCCATTGCGAAGAATCTGTTGCCGCGTCCGGTTGCCATGACAGTTTATGGCCGGACGGTCACGCTTTTCGAGGTGAGCGAGACCGATGCGCTGCGTCTTGCGGCCATGCCGTCGCTCATTCTTGATGTGCCTGGCATCCATATCTATCTGCTGCCGCCGATCCGTTATCCCGACGGCAAATTCTACCTGAAGATTGGCGGCGATCCCGACGATCTGGTGCTCGGCGACGAGGTCGCGATGCGCGCCTGGTTCAAAACCGAGGGGCGCGAGATCGTGCGCACATATCTCAACCGTATCGTCGAAGGGCTCGTGCCCGACATGGCGCCGCTGTCGATTTCGACCGCCGCCTGCGTCGTGTCGCAGACGGAAAGGGGCCATCCGATGATCGGCTACACTTCATCGCCGGACATTGCGGTGCTGACGGGTTGCGCCGGCACCTCTGCCAAGAGCTCGGACGAAATCGGCCGGCTCGGGGCCGAGCTGCTTTTGTCGGGCAGAATCAGCGAACAGGGCTATTCCACGGATTTCACACCGCAATTTCGCTAGGCCCATCGTTTTTGATGGCAATTGCCATCTCTCTCGTTTATGGGAGCCCTGCCAGTTGGCTGGGCAGCCGCGCTTTACCAATGCCGAAAGGCGGTAGGGTGAGGAAAGTCCGGGCTCCACGGAAACACGGTGCCGGATAACGTCCGGCGAGGGCGACCTCAGGGAAAGTGCCACAGAAAGCAAACCGCCTGTCATGACAGGTAAGGGTGAAAGGGTGGGGTAAGAGCCCACCGCATCTCCGGCAACGGAAATGGCACGGTAAACCCCACCGGGAGCAAGACCGAATAGGGATGACGTGGCAGGCCGAAAGGCCTTCCGGCCGGTTTCCAGGCCAGTCATCCGGGTGGGTTGCGCGAGGCAGCGTGCGAACGCTGTCCCAGACGAATGGCTGCCACGTTCCGGTTCACGCCGGTGCCATACAGAACCCGGCTTACAGGCCAACTGGCGATTAACTTTTGTGGCGCGACCAAGCCCCGATGTCAGCGATCACTTCCAGCTAAGTCACTGAAATCGACAGTTTTCAAGTGGATGCTCATGCATTCCGCCTGTTGAAAATTCTTTTTCCAAAAGCAGCGCGGTCGCCATCGCGAGATGGGCGATCCTAACCCTTTGTTAAACTTAACGGCTTATAAATTTTTGATCATGCGTCTATTGCAAAATGGGCGTATCCCATTGACGCCCATATGGTCCCATGCTATCCCAAATGCGCACTGCACCAGGGCAATCACCTGCCCATTCATCGCAAAGCAAAGGCGTCTTCCTCTCTGGAAGCGTCGGAGGGGTCTTTACTCATCCGGCTTGCGAAGCTGTGCCTGATATCGGGAGTTTCGGGCGTCTTTTGGTCCGGATCCCTGCGGGAACGGATGTTTCGTGTGATGAGCCGCTTCCTTTCGAATGCGACCAACAGGATCGATGCCAAGGGCAGGGTTTCCGTGCCTTCGGCGTTTCGTTCCGTGCTGGCGCAGCGCAATGTTCTGGAGCTCTATTGCTTCCAGGACTTTGTGTTTCCGGCGATCAGCGTCGGCGGTCCGGATCTTCTCGAAAGATTCGAACGGCAGATCGCTGCGGAGGATCCGTTTTCGCCGGATGCGAACGAGATGTCGCTCCTCATCCACGGGGGCGGGGTCTTCATGAAGCTCGACGCCGAGGGGCGGTTGATGGTCACGGATTTCATTCGCGGCTTTACCGGCATCTCGGACGAAGTGACTTTCGTCGGTCGGGCGGATCATTTTCAGCTTTGGCAGCCGCAGGCTTTTGTGGCTGCGCAGGCGCAGGCACGAGGGGAGCGCAAGCTGGCGGGCAAGCGTTCCTGAAAGAACGAGGGAACGGAATGGTGGCGAATCCTGGCGGAGGTTCAACTGATGCCGGCGGCGGACCGGTTCGTCACATTCCTGTTCTTCTTGATGAAGTGCTTTCGGCGCTGGCGCCCGCGCCTGGCAAGCTCATCCTCGACGGTACATTCGGTGCGGGCGGTTACAGCTCGGCCATCCTTGCGGCCGGCGCCGAGGTGATCGCGCTCGACCGCGATCCGACGGCGATTGCGGCGGGCCAGGCAATGGTTGCTGCCCATGCTGGCCGTCTCAAGCTTGTTCATTCACAATTCTCGCATCTTGCCGATCATGCGCCGCAAGGCGGGCTTGACGGCGTCGTGCTCGATATCGGCGTTTCCTCCATGCAGATCGATGAGGCCGAGCGCGGTTTCTCGTTCCAGAAGAAGGGGCCGCTCGACATGCGTATGTCGGCCGCAGGTGTCTCGGCCGCCGATGTCGTCAACCGCGCCAAGGTCGCCGATCTCATCCGTATCTTCCATTTTCTCGGCGAGGAAAGCCAGGCGCCGCGCATCGCGCATGCGATCGAGAAACGCCGCGAGGAAAAGCCGTTCGAGACGACACGCGATCTTGCCGGTCTCATCGAGCTGGTCACTCCTCGCAAGATGAAGGACAAGATCCATCCGGCAACGCGGGTGTTTCAGGCCTTGCGTATCTTCGTCAACGACGAGCTCGGCGAACTCGCCCAGGCGCTGTTTGCCGCTGAGGCAGCGCTGAAGCCGGGCGGCCGGCTGGTCGTCGTCACCTTTCATTCGCTCGAAGACCGCATCGTCAAGAAATTCTTCTCCGACCGCGCCGGCAAGGCGTCGGGGTCGCGGCATCTGCCGGTTGCGCATCAACGGGCGGCAACATTCGCGGCGATCGGCAAGCCGATGGTTTCGGCAAGCGAAGCGGAAGCGGAGGCAAACCCGCGCGCCCGCTCCGCCAAATTGCGCGCCGGCCTGAGGACGGAGGCCGCCGCCGAAGCTGCGGATATGTCGCTCTTCGGGTTTCCCAATCTCGCCAGTCTCGGAAAGCTTGGAGGTTGATATGCTGAAAACGTTCGATCTCGTGCTCATCGGCGTCATGACGGCCACCGCCGCCGTCACCTACACGATCAAGCATCGCGCCGAATTGAAGCTCGAGGAGGTTCATCGCCTCGAAGCCGAGATCAAGCTCGAGGAGGATACGATCGACCTTCTCAAGGCCGACTGGGCGCTGCAATCGCAGCCGAACCGGCTGGAGCGGCTGGTGAAAGCCTATGATGACGAGTTGCAACTGCAGCCGACGCAATCGACGGCGCTGGTGCATGCCAAGGAATTGCCGATGTTGAAATCCGAGGTTCCCGTGCCTGACGTGACGGAGGCCAAGGCCAGCGCCAAAGGCGCGACCGAGGCCAGCGCCAAAGGCGCGACCGAGGCCAGCGCCAAAGGCGCGACCGCAGGCGGCGCTAAAGGCGCGGCCCTGGCCGGTGCGACCGTCACGACGAAGGCGCAGCCCGTTCCAAAACCTGCGCCGCGCGCCGCGGAGGAGGATGAAGCAGACGAGATCGAAACGGGGTCGGTGGAATAATGTCGTTTCTTTCCCGCATCATGGTCTTGAAGAGCCAGGCGCATTTCTCCGCCGGAGTCTACAATCGTTTCGGCGGTCCGTCCCCCGCCGGCCTGGCGATCGAGGGATCGCGCAAGAAGAAATCGGGGCAGGCAAAGAGCCGCGTCGGCCTGCTGATCCTTGGCTTCATGGGCGTCTACGTCATTATCGGCGGCCGTCTCGTCGAATATGCGATGAAGGATCAGGAGGTCGTCTCCAGCATCCTGCCGCCGGATCGGCTGATGGCCTCGCGCCCCGACATTCTCGACCGCAACGGCGAAGTGCTGGCGACCGACATCCGCACCGTCTCGCTGTTTGCCGAGCCCAATAAGATCGTCGATGCCGACGAGGCGGTCGAAAAGCTTGCCACTGTTCTGCCTGAGCTCGACGTCCGGGATACCTATAAGAAGCTTTCGGTCAAAACCTCGCATTTCGCCTGGCTGCGCCGGCAGCTGACACCGAAGCAGCAGAGTCAGATTCTGGCGCTCGGCATTCCCGGCATCGGCTTCCGGCCGGAGAAGCGCCGCTTCTATCCGGGCGGTTCGACCGCCGCGCATATCCTCGGTTATGTCAACATCGACAACCGCGGCGTCGCCGGCATGGAGAAATATATCGACGACCAGGGGCTAGCCGACCTCGCCTCGGTCGGCATGACCAGCGATCAGCCGCTCGAGCCGGTGCGGCTTTCGATCGACCTGCGTGTGCAGAACATCGTCCGGGACGCGGTCGTCAACGCCGTCAACAATTTCCAGTCCAAGGGGGCGGGTGCTGCCGTCATCGACGTGCATACCGGGGAGGTCCTGGCCATGGCCTCGGCGCCGGATTTCGATCCGAACGATCCGCAGGAAGGAGCCAAGGAGGGTTGGCTCAACCGCATGACCAACGGCACCTTCGAAATGGGATCGACCTTCAAGACTTTTTCGCTGGCGATGGCGCTCGACACCGGCAAGGTGAAGATGACCGACACATTCGATGCCAGCAAATCGATCTACATCGGCGGCTTCACCATCCACGATTTCCACGGGCAGCGCCGCTGGCTGACCGTGCCTGAGATTTTCCAGTATTCTTCGAATATCGGCACGGCGCGCGTCATCGACATCGTCGGCATCGACGCGCAGAAGGACTATCTGACCAAGTTCGGCCTGCTGACCAAGATGCAGACCGAACTGCCCGAGGTGAAGATGCCGAGCCAGCCGCGCGTCTGGAAGAAGATCAATTCGATCACGATTTCCTTCGGCCACGGGGTCTCGACGACGGCACTGCAGACAGGGGTGGCGGCTGCCGCTCTCGTCAACGGCGGCAAGCTGATCGAACCGACATTCCTGCCGCGCAGCCGCGAACAGGCCGACGAGATCGCCACGCAGGTTATCAAAAAGACGACCAGCGACGAAATCCGCTACCTGCTCGATTTCAACGGGTACAAGGGATCGGGCCGCGTCGCCCGCGTGCCGGGCTTTGCCGTCGGCAGCAAGACCGGTACGGCCGACAAGGTGGTGAACGGCCGCTATTCGGCGACCCTGAACTTCAATTCCTTTATTGCCGCATTCCCGATCAACGATCCAAGATATGCGGTGATCACCTTCTGCGACGAGCCGAAAACCGGCGAGAAGCAATATGGTGGAACGATCTCGGCCGGTACCGCAGGCCCGATCGCCCGCGAGATCATCAGCCGTGCGGCTCCCATTCTCGGTATCGAGCCGAAATTCGGGGAGGGCGGATCGGCCTTGCTGGTGTCTTATTGAGTGTGAATGAATATCGGCGCCGATTCGCGAGGGGTGGACCGGCTTCAAGAGAGAAAAGTGCATTCGATGAAATTGCGAGACCTGGCCGGAGATCAGTTTCCGGAAATTGAAGCACAGCTCGAAGGCCCGGCAGGCCTGCTTGATATTTCAGGCCTGTCTTCGGACAGCCGACACGTGGCGCCGGGTTATGCCTTCGTCGCGGTCGCCGGCACCAAGGCGGACGGCGCGGGCTTCATCGCCGATGCGGCCGGCCGGGGGGCTGCCGTCGCGATCGCCTCCCAGGCCGTCGAGGCTTCCATCCCGGTGCTTGCGGTCAAGGAGCCGCGCCGTTTCCTTTCCATCGCCGCTTCGCGTTTCTTCGGCAGACAGCCCGAGACCATGGTCGGCGTCACCGGCACCGCGGGCAAGACCTCGGTGGCTTCCTTCACTCGGCAGATCTGGGCGCATGCGGGCCATGCGGCGGCGATGATCGGCACAACAGGTGTCGTCTCGCCGACACGCAACGACTATGGTTCGCTAACGACGCCCGATCCGGTATCGCTGCACAAGCTGCTCGCCGACCTTGCCGGCGAAGGTGTCACGCATGCGGCGATGGAGGCTTCCAGCCACGGCCTCGACCAAAGCCGGCTCGACGGCGTCAAGCTAGCCGCGGCCGCCTTTACCAATCTCGGCCGCGACCATATGGATTATCATCCGACGGTCGAGGCCTACATGGCCGCCAAGATGCGGCTTTTCGAAGTGCTGCTGCCGAAGGGCTCGCCGGCGGTGATCTTTGCCGACGACCCGTGGTCGGCGCAGGCGATCAACGCCGCCGCCGATGCCGGTCACGATGTGCGCACCGTCGGGCGCAAGGGCGATTACCTCGCCTTGAAACGGGTCGAGCACTTCCGCCACAAGCAGACCGCCGAGATCCATATCGGCGGCGAGATTTTCGAGGTGGACATTCCGCTGGCCGGCGATTTCCAGGTCGCCAACGCGCTTGTTGCAGCAGGGCTTGCCATGTCGACCGGCGTCGAGCCGAAGGTGGCGATGGCCGCACTCGAGAAGCTCGTCGGCGCGTCCGGCCGTCTCGAACTGGTCGGCCATACGAAAGACGGCGCGCTCGCTTATGTCGACTACGCCCATAAGCCGGATGCGCTGGAAAATGTGCTGGGCTCGGTCAGACCCTTCACCACCGGCCGCGTCGTCGTCGTCTTCGGCTGCGGCGGCGACCGCGATCGCGGCAAACGGCCGATCATGGGCGAAATCGCCTGCCGGCTTGCCGACGTCGTCATCGTCACCGACGATAATCCGCGCTCGGAGGAGCCGGCCTCGATCCGGGCGGAGATCATGGCGGCAGCATCCGGCGCCTCGGAAATCGCCGATCGCGCCACCGCGATCCGCGAGGCGGTTGGTATGTTGCGATCCGGCGATACGCTGATCGTCGCCGGCAAGGGGCATGAGGAGGGGCAGACGATCGGCAGCGTGACCCTGCCGTTCTCCGATCATGCGGAGGTGCGCAAGGCCTTGGAGGAACTGCAATCTTGAGCTGGCTCTGGACGTCCGAAGACATGATCGCAGCAATGGCGGGACGCCCCTTCGGCACTCTGCCTGAAGGCATCACCGGCATTTCCATCGACAGCCGCTCGATTGCTCAAGGCGAAGCCTTCTTCGCGATCAAGGGCGACCGTGTCGACGGTCACGACTACGCATCGATGGCGGTGGCGAACGGCGCCTCCCTTCTCGTCGTCAGTGAGGCGAGGCTTCCGGCCATGGGCCGCCTGACGGTGCCGATGATCGTCGTGGAGGATGTGCTCGCGGCACTCGGCCGGCTCGGCCTTGCCTCGCGCGAGCGCTCCAAGGCCCGGATCATCGCGGTGACGGGATCCGTGGGAAAGACGACCACCAAGGAAATGCTGCGGCATGTGCTGTCGCCCTCCGGCAAGGTGCATGCCTCCGTCGCCTCCTTCAACAATCATTGGGGCGTACCGCTGACGCTGGCGCGCATGCCTGACGATACGGATTACGGTGTCTTCGAAGTCGGGATGAACCATCCCGGCGAGATTCGGCCGCTGGTCGAGATGATCCGTCCCGACGTCGCCATCATTACGACGATCGCGCCGGCGCATCTCGGCAATTTCAAGAACATCAAGGAGATCGCTGCCGCCAAAGCGGAGATCTTCGAGGGACTCGAGCCGGGCGGCCATGTGGTGCTCAACCGCGACAACGATCAGTTCAATTTCCTCGACCGCACGGCACAGTCGCTCGGTATCGAGCATATCCATTCCTTCGGCCAGCATGCCAAGGCCGAATTCCGGCTGGCGGAATTCAACGGCGCGGACGAGAGTTCGACGCTGTGGCTGACGATCGGCGGCGAGACGCTGGAGGTCGCGATCGGCGCGCCCGGCCGCCATATCGCCGAAAATGCGCTTGCTGCGCTCGGGGTCGTCAGGATCGTCGGCGCCGACATGGAGAAGGCGATCGCGGCGCTGGCGACGCTGAAGCCGGAAAAGGGCAGGGGCAAGCGCCACCGGCTTTCGATCGGCAGCGGCAACTTCACGCTGATCGACGAAAGCTACAATGCCAATCCGGCCTCGATGCGGGCGGCGATCGCGCTGCTGGCGGCTTCGGAGCCGGCCGGCCGCGGACGCCGTATCGCCGTGCTCGGCGACATGCTTGAAATGGGCGAGTATGCGCAGAAGGTTCATACCGATCTCGCCGTGCCGCTGCTTGCGGCCGGCATCGAATATGTCTGGCTCGCAGGAACAGAGATGGCTGCGCTCAAGGAATCATTGCCGGAAAGCGTCCATGTCGAGTATCGCGAGAACACCGGCGAATTGACGGATTATGTATTGAACTCGGTCGCTCCGGGCGACGTGTTGATGGTGAAATCGTCTCTGGGCATCGGTTTCGGCAAGATCGTCGCCGCGCTGCTTGACAAGTTCTCGCCATTTTCCGACACGCAACGCGAACTTTGATCGGGTAAACAAGGGGCCCTGAATGCTGATCTGGCTTGTCGAACTGTCGGAATATTTCAAATTTCTGAACCTGTTCAGATATATTACCTTCCGTACAGGCGCTGCTCTGTTCACCTCGGCCCTGATCGTCTTCCTGTTCGGGCCAACCATCATCAACTCGCTGCGCATCCGGCAAGGCAAGGGCCAGCCGATCCGCGCCGACGGCCCGCAGACGCACTTCAAGAAGGCCGGCACGCCGACCATGGGCGGGCTGATGATCCTGGCCGGCATCGTCGGCGCGTCGCTGCTCTGGGCCGATCTTTCCAACGTCTACGTGGTCGCCACGCTGCTGGTGACGCTCGGCTTCGGCGCGATCGGCTTCTACGACGACTATCTCAAGGTGACGAAGCAGAGCCATATGGGCTTTTCCGGCAAGGCGCGTCTCGGGATCGAGTTCGTCATCGCCGGCATCGCCGTCTATTTCATGATGCGCACTGCCCTTGCCTCGGGCGTTGCCGGTTCGACCTTCGGCTCGTCGATCGCCTTTCCTTTCTTCAAGGACTTCATGATCAATATCGGCATCATGTTCGTCGTCTTCGGTGGCTTCGTCATCGTCGGCGCCGGCAATGCCGTCAACCTGACCGACGGCCTCGATGGGCTTGCCATCGTGCCTGTCATGATTGCGGCGGCCTCCTTCGGCGTCATCGCCTATCTCGCCGGCAATGTGGTGTTTGCGAACTACCTGCAGATCAATTTCGTGCCCGGCACCGGCGAGCTCGCCGTCGTCCTCGGCGCCGTCATCGGCGCCGGTCTCGGTTTTCTCTGGTTCAACGCGCCGCCGGCCGCCATCTTCATGGGCGATACCGGGTCGCTTGCGCTCGGCGGCACGATCGGCACCGTTGCCGTCGCCACCAAGCATGAGATCGTCATGGCGATCATCGGCGGCCTCTTCGTCATGGAGACGCTCTCGGTCATCATCCAGGTCGGCTTCTTCAAGATGACCGGCCGCCGCGTCTTCCTGATGGCGCCGATCCATCATCACTTCGAGAAGAAGGGCTGGACCGAGAGCCAGGTGGTAATCCGTTTCTGGATCATCGCTGTCGGCCTTGCCATGCTCGGCCTTTCGACGCTGAAGCTGCGGTGAGGCGGCGATGATCCCGGTCACGACGCTCAAGGACAGGAAGGTCGCGCTCTTCGGGCTCGGCGGCTCGGGCCTTGCCACCGCCCGGGCGCTGGTTTCAGGCGGCGCCGAGGTGACCGCCTGGGACGACAATCCCGACAGCGTCGCCAAGGCTTCAGCCGAAGGCATCCGCACTAAGGATCTGCACACCATCGACTGGAGCCAGCAGGCGCTGTTCGTGCTATCACCAGGCGTGCCGCTGACCCATCCGAAGCCGCACTGGACCGTCGATCTTGCGCGCGCCGCCGGCGTCGACATTGTCGGCGACGTCGAACTCTTCGTGCGCGAGCGCCGCGCCCATGCGCCGGATTGCCCGTTCATCGCCATCACCGGCACCAACGGCAAGTCGACGACGACGGCGCTGATTGCCCATATCCTGAAATCCGCGGGCTACGATACGCAGCTCGGCGGCAATATCGGCACTGCGGTTCTGACGCTCGATCCGCCGAAGGCCGGGCGCTATTACGTCGTCGAATGCTCCTCCTACCAGATCGACCTGGCGCCGACGCTGAACCCGTCCGCCGGCATTCTGCTCAACCTGACGCCCGATCATCTCGACCGTCACGGCACCATGCAGCATTATGCCGATGTCAAGGAACGACTGGTCGCCGGCAGCGATGTCGCGATCATCGGCGTCGACGACAGCCATTCGGCGCTGATTGCCGACCGCGTCGAGCGGGCGGAAGTCAAGGTGGTGCGCATTTCGCGCCGCAGCGTTGTGGCATCGGGCATTTATGCCGAGGGAAGCAGGCTCATTCAGGCCGGAGGCGGCGCCATGCTGCCCTTCGCTGATCTCGACGGCATCCAGACGCTGCGCGGCGGCCATAATGCACAGAACGCCGCCGCAGCCGTTGCCGCCTGTCTTGCCGTCGGTGTTTCCGCCGACGAGATTCGCGCCGGTCTTGCCTCGTTCCCCGGCCTTAAGCACCGCATGCAGCCGGTGGGGCAGCGTGGCCGCGTCGTCTTCGTCAATGATTCCAAGGCGACCAATGCCGATGCTGCGGCTCCGGCTCTTTCGAGCTATGATCGCATCTATTGGATTGCCGGCGGGCTGCCGAAATCAGGCGGCATCACGACGCTCGCTCCCTATTTTCCGCGCATTGCCAAGGCCTATCTGATCGGTGAGGCGGCGGCGGAATTCGCAGCGACCCTCGGCGAGGCTGTACCTTACGAGATCTCGGGCACGCTGGAGCGCGCGGTCGTGCATGCGGCGGCCGATGCCGAGCGCGACGAGGCCGCCGCTTCGGCCGTGATGTTGTCCCCGGCTTGCGCAAGCTTCGATCAGTATAAGAATTTCGAAGTCAGGGGTGAGGCCTTCGTCGGACACGTGGCGGCGCTTGACGGGATCGCGATGCTGATCGGTTCGGCAACAGGAGAGAAATGACATGGTAAGCCGCGCGGAACGTGGGCCTCTGGCCGATTGGTTCTGGACCATCGACCGCTTCTTCCTGGCAATGTTCATCTTCCTGATGGGCATTGGTTTCATGCTGTCCTTTGCGGCATCTCCGGCCGTTGCCGAGCGCATCGGGCTCGAGCCCTTCCACTTCGTCAAGCGCCATGCGGCCTTCATGATCCCTTCGATCTCCGTCATGCTCGGGCTGTCGTTCCTGACCCCACGGCAGGTGCGGCGAACGGCGATCCTGCTGCTGATCGTTTCGCTCGCCATGATGGTGCTGGTGCTGTTCGTCGGCCAGGAGGTCAAGGGCGGCAGGCGCTGGATCTGGATCGCCGGTCTTTCGATCCAGCCGTCGGAATTCATGAAGCCCGCCTTCGTGGTGGTTTGCGCCTGGCTGTTTGCCGAACATGCCCGCCAGCCTGAAATTCCCGGCAATCTCTTCGCCATTATCCTGTTTGCCATCGTCGCCGCTCTGCTCGTCGCGCAGCCCGACCTCGGCCAGACCATTCTGACCACGGCCGTCTGGGGCGGGATGTTCTTCATGGCCGGCATGCCGTGGATATGGATCATGCTGCTCGGTATCGGTGGCGCCGGCGGCCTGCTCAGCGCCTATTACGTCTTCCCGCACGTGGCCTTGCGCATAGACAAGTTCATGACCGGCGAGGGCGACACCTTCCAGATCGACACCGCGCGTGAGGCGATCATCCGCGGCAGCTGGTTCGGCCAGGGACCGGGCGAGGGCATCGTCAAGCGCATCATCCCGGATGCGCATACCGACTTCATCTTCTCGGTCGCGGCCGAGGAGTTCGGCATCGTCTTCTGCATGGCGCTGGTGGCGCTGTTTACCGTGCTGGTGCTGCGCGGCCTCTCGCATGCCTACCGCGAGCGCAACGACTTCAATCGCTTCGCCGTTGCCGGCCTGGTGCTGCAGATGGGCATCCAGTCGATCATCAATATCGGCGTCAACCTCGAGCTGCTGCCGGCAAAGGGCATGACGCTGCCGCTGATTTCCTACGGCGGCTCGTCGATGGTGGCGATCTGCGTCACCGCGGGCTTCATTCTGGCGCTGACGCGCCATCGACCGGAAAAACGCGCGCAGGACCGGAGTCTTTTCCGCGTCCCGCACGGCATGCCGGCGGAGTAAAAGGCAATGAGCAAAGGCATCGTGCTGCTTGCAGCCGGGGGTACCGGCGGCCACGTATTCCCGGCGGAGGCGCTGGCCTTCAAGCTGAAGGAGCGCGGCTACTCGGTGCATCTCGTCACCGACAGCCGGGCCGAGCGCTATGCCGGCAAATTTCCGGCCGAGGAGATCCATGTCGTGCCGTCTGCGACGATCGGCTCGAAGAACCCAGTCGCCGTCGCCCGTTCGCTGTGGACGCTCTGGAGCGGCATGCGGGCGGCGAAGAAACTGATCCAGCGGCTGAAGCCCGTCATCGTCGTCGGTTTCGGCGGTTATCCGACGGTGCCGCCGCTGCTTGCCGCCACGAGGCTCGGCGTGCCCGCGATGATCCACGAGCAGAATGCCGTCATGGGCCGCGCCAACAAGGCCCTTGCGACCCGGGTACAGGGTATCGCCGGCGGTTTCCTGCCGGAGGGCGGCGGCGCCTTCCCGGACAAGACGGTGACGACGGGCAACCCGGTTCGCCCGGCAATCATCGCCGCCGCCGAGGTGCCTTACACGCCGTCGCATCCCGGCGAAGCCTTCAACCTTGTCGTCTTCGGCGGCAGCCAGGGCGCGCAATATTTCTCCAAGGCGCTGCCGACGGCGATTAGCCTGCTCGACGATGCGCTGCGCCTGCGGCTGCGCGTCACCCAGCAGGTGCGTCCCGAGGACATGGAAATGGTCGGCGGTTGCATCGCCAAGCTGGAGATGGGGGCGGATATCGCGCCCTTCTTCACCGACATGGCCGAGAGGTTGGCGAAAGCCCACCTCGTCATCTGCCGCTCGGGCGCCTCAACGGTTTCGGAGATCTCGGTCATCGGCCGGCCGGCGGTTCTGGTGCCTTACCCGCACGCGCTCGATCATGACCAGGCGGCGAATGCGGCAGCGCTGGCTGCGACCGGCGGGGCCAAGGTGATTGCCCAGTCGGAGCTGTCGCCGGAGAAGATCGCGGCGATCCTGACGGCTGTCATGAACGATCCGGAAAAGCTTTCGCATATGGCAGCGGCGGCAAAGCTCGCCGGAAAACCCGATGCCGCGAACTTGCTTGCCGACATGGTTGAGGCTATTGCCGCCGGACGGACAATTGCGGAATTGAAGAGGACACGCGCATGAAACTGCCGAAGGCGATCGGTCTCGTTCATTTCATCGGCATCGGCGGCATCGGCATGAGCGGCATTGCCGAAGTGCTGCACAATCTCGGCCACAAGGTGCAGGGATCCGACCAGGCCGACAGCGCCAATGTCCAGCGCCTGCGCGACAAGGGCATCGAAGTGTTCGTCGGCCACCGGGCCGAGAACCTGGGTGATGCCGAAGTCGTCGTCGTCTCGACGGCGATCAAGAAGAGCAACCCGGAACTGATCGCAGCGCGCGAAAAGCTGCTGCCGGTGGTGCGCCGCGCTGAAATGCTTGCCGAGCTGATGCGCTTCCGCAATGCGATCGCTATCGGCGGCACGCATGGCAAGACGACGACCACTTCGCTGGTCGCCACCCTGCTCGAAGCCGGCGGGCTCGATCCGACCGTCATCAACGGCGGCATCATCAACGCCTACGGCACCAATGCCCGCATGGGCGAGGGCGAGTGGATGGTGGTCGAGGCCGACGAATCGGACGGCACCTTCCTGAAGCTTCCCGCCGATGTCGCCGTCATCACCAATATCGATCCGGAGCATCTCGACCATTACGGCAATTTCGATGCCGTGCGCGCCGCCTTCCGGCAGTTCGTCGAGAACGTGCCGTTCTACGGCTTCGGCGTCATGTGCCTCGACCATCCCGAGGTGCAGTCGCTGGTTGGCCGCATCGAGGACCGCAAGATCATCACCTATGGCGAGAACCCGCAGGCCGACGTGCGCTTCGCCAATGTGCGCATCGACGGCACGCGCTCGATCTTCGACGTCGAAATCCGCCGCCGCCGCACCGGCCAGGTGATCGAGCTCAAGGGGCTGGTCATGCCGATGCCCGGACGGCATAATATTTCCAACGCGACGGCGGCGATCGCCGTTGCCAACCGGCTCGGCATATCGAGCGCTGATATCGCCAAGGGGCTTGCCTCCTTCGGCGGCGTCAAGCGCCGTTTCACGCTGACCGGCGAATGGAACGGGGTGCAGATCTTCGACGATTACGGCCACCATCCGGTGGAGATCAAGGCGGTGCTGCGCGCGGCCCGCGAATCCTGCAAGGGGCGTGTGATCGCAGTCCACCAGCCGCATCGCTATAGCCGCCTGGCAAGCCTGTTCGAGGAATTCGCCGCCTGCTTCAACGATGCCGACAGCATTTTCCTGGCGCCGGTCTATGCGGCGGGCGAAGATCCGATCGCGGGTATCGATTCCGTGTCGCTGGTCTCGCGGATAAAATCCGGCGGCCATCGCGACGCTCGCTTCCTCTCCTCCGCCGAGCTTCTGCCGCAGATGGTTGCGGAGGTTGCAAAGCCGGGCGATTTCGTGGTTCTGTTGGGGGCTGGGAGCATCACATCCTGGGCAGCCGCGCTGCCCAAGCAATTGGAAGGCCTATCGGGAAAGTCCGTATGAAACAGGTGAATGGGGAAAAGCTGCTCGCGTCTCTCGGAGACGGTGTAAAGGATATCCGCGGTCGCATCACGCCGGATGCCCCCATGGACCGCGTCACCTGGTTCAGGGCAGGCGGTCTCGCCGAGCTGATGTTCCAGCCGCATGACATCGACGATCTTGTCGCCTTCCTGAAAATATTGCCGGAAGAGGTGCCGCTGACGGTGATCGGCGTCGGCTCCAACATCCTGGTGCGCGACGGCGGCATTCCCGGCGTCGTGCTGCGCCTGTCGGCCAAGGGCTTCGGTTTTGTCGAGCTTGCGGGCGAAAATCGTATTCTGGCCGGCACCATCTGCCCCGACAAACATGTGGCGGCGATGGCGATGGATAACGGCATCGGCGGCTTCCATTTCTTCTACGGTATTCCAGGCAGCATCGGCGGCGCGGCGCGCATGAATGCCGGGGCCAACGGCGTCGAAACGCGCGAGCGGCTGATCGAGGTCAACGCGGTCGACCGCAAGGGCAACAAGCACGTGCTGTCCAATGCCGAAATGGGTTATTCCTATCGCCATTCGACGGCCTCCGGCGAGTTGATCTTCACCTCCGTCCTGTTCGAGGGCTATCCGGAAGAGCGTGCCCAGATCCGAGCCGAGATGGACGCCGTGCGCAATCACCGCGAGACGGTGCAGCCGGTGCGCGAAAAGACCGGCGGATCGACCTTCAAGAATCCTCAGGGCCATTCGGCCTGGAAACTGATCGACGAGGCAGGCTGCCGCGGTCTCGTCATCGGCGGAGCGCAGATGTCGTCGCTTCATTGCAACTTCATGATCAATATGGGGCAGGCGACCGGCTACGATCTCGAATATCTCGGCGAACAGGTGCGCCGAGAGGTTTTCGAGAAAGAGGGCATCAAGCTCGAATGGGAAATCAAGCGCCTCGGCGTCTTCATGCCCGGCCGCGAAGTGCGCCCATTCCACGGCGTCACCAGCGAATAGCTCTTATTTCACGGCGAGCTTCAGACCTTCGCGTGGCGTGACGACCGGCGACCAGCCGAGCACATTGCGGGCGTGCGATATATCGACCTGCAGCGAACCGCAAAGACGCTGGTAGACGGCGTCTTTCCCCGTCAATCTCGCCCCCAGCTGCAGCAAGGCGGGGGGGAAGGGGAGCAGCATCGGCTTGACGCCCAACCCTGCCGCAATGCCTTCGATCAGCCCGGGAGTGGAGAGGTCTTCTCCGTCGCCTGCGAGAAAGGTCTGGCCGGCCGCATCCGGATGCGTCATCGCCGTGACGATCAGATCGACGAGATTTGGAAGCGCAACCAGTGTCCGGTGGTTCTTCAGGGACGCGAAGGGGAGCGGTACCTTCTTCCTGACAAGCCCGACGAGCAGGGCGAAGTTGCCCCTGGCGCCAGGCCCATAGACGAGCGGCGGCCGAATGACGACAGTTTCGATGCCGGTTCGGGCGGCGATTTCATGCAGGCCGATTTCGCTTTCCAGCTTCGAAACGCCGTAGGGATCCAGCGGCATCGGCGTGTCGTCGTGGCGGAAGGGCCGGTCGTTCTCTTCCCCGTTGACTTTGATGCTGCTGAGGAACACGAGCCTTTTTACCCCGGCGCGTGCGGCCTGCTCGGCCAGGTTCAGCGTGGCGGCGGTGTTGATCCGGCGGAATTCCGTCAGGGGATCGGCTGCGCGGTCGTTCATGATATGGACGCGGGCGGCGAGATGGACGACGACATCGACACCGTCGAGAGCGGCCGCCCAGTCCGTTTCGCCGGTTATGTCGATGGGGAAATGCGGCATATCTGCCGGAAGGCCGGCGGCTGCGGACCGCGTCGTCACCTGAAGCTCCCACAGCCGCTCGCCCTGCAGTCTTTCGACAAGAGGCCTACCGACAAAGCCGGCCGCGCCGGTAATGAGGCATCGCATGATCTGTTCCCCGCTTTCCCTTGAGTGCTCCGGTTAGCCGGAAGTGCCGACCGCATCAATAAAAAAGCCACGCTGGTGGCCGTGACGGTTGTCCCAGGACAGCAGTCTCCCTCGCATGGAGGACTGACTGCAAGACTTGAGATTATCTCATTGAGCCCGCATGGTTTTTCAACGCTGGATCTTTCCGTTGTGATCGATCGGCCGAGAAGCGAAGCTCGGAAAATTGAAGTCGGCAGCAGGGACAAATGCCGCACTGGGCAAGATGAAGTTAACGAAAGTAAACACTTCATTAACCATAATGATGCTCTAATGCATGCGGGTCGGACAAAGGCCTGAAACGGCGCCGAAAGCTTCGCGCAAGCGTCGATTTCGAGAATGAAAGTTATTTTTGGGGGTATTGATGAGTCGCAAGCATGTCGCTGTCCTGATGGGCGGATTTTCCTCGGAAAGGCCTGTCAGCCTTTCCTCGGGAAAGGCTTGCGCAGAAGCTCTCGAAGCGGAAGGCTTCGACGTGACGCGTATCGACGTGGCGCGCGATGTTTCCGAAAAGCTTGCCGCGCTGAAGCCCGATGTGGTCTTCAATGCGCTGCATGGCCCGTTCGGCGAGGACGGCACCATTCAGGGCATTCTCGAATATCTCGAGATCCCCTATACCCATTCGGGCGTGCTTGCCTCGGCGTTGGCGATGGACAAGGACAAGGCCAAGCTTGTCGCTGCCGCTGCCGGCATTCCGGTCGCCGAATCGCAGGTGGTCAACCGTTTCGCCTTTCCCTCGACGCATCCGATGAAGCCGCCCTATGTGGTGAAGCCTGTCCGGGAGGGGTCGAGCTTCGGTGTCGTGATCGTCACGGAAGATCAGGCGCATCCGCCCCAGGTGGTCAGTTCGTCCGAGTGGCACTACGGCGAAGAAGTGCTGGTCGAGCGCTATGTCCATGGCCGCGAACTCACCTGCGGCGTCATGGGCGAGACGGCGCTCGGCGTCACCGAGGTGGTGCCGCAGGGACACAATTTTTATGATTACGATTCCAAGTATGCGGCGGGCGGTTCAAAACACGTCATCCCGGCGAAAATTTCACCGAATATTTACCAAAAAATACAAACATTGGCTCTAAGGGCGCATCAGGCAATCGGTTGTCGCGGCGTCAGTCGGTCCGACTTTCGTTACGACGATCGTTTCTCCGAAGACGGCGAAATCATCTGGCTGGAAGTCAATACCCAGCCAGGCATGACTCCAACCTCGCTTGTGCCCGAAATGGCCGGCCATGCCGGCTATTCCTTTGGTGAGTTTCTCCGGTGGATGGTGGAGGACGCGTCTTGTTTGCGTTGACGGTCAAGAGGATAGGGCGCCCCAGCCATCATGCCGTGCTTCCGGTCATGGAAGCCGAGGAGCGATTCGTGCTGCCGCGTCCGCTGCGCCGTGTCACCCGTTTCCTGACCAGCCTCGGCAGCGGCCGCATCTACATTCCGGCCCATACGGGCACCGTTTCGGCGGTCGCATTCCTGGCTGCGACTGGGCTTTACGGCATGTCGCTCGGCGGTCACACCGAAGCCGTCGCGCAGGCGACGACGACGGCGGCGGGTTTTGCGATCGAAGATGTGAAGGTCTCGGGCAATTCGGAGACGTCCGAAATCGAAATCCTGCAACTGATCGGCCTCGACGGCACGACCTCGCTGGTCGCCCTCGATGTCGACGCGGCGCGCCGGAAGATCGCGCATCTGCCTTGGGTCGAGAATGTCGAAGTCCGCAAGATCTATCCGAAGACGATCGAGGTGAAGCTCAAGGAGCGTCAGGCCTATGCGATCTGGCAGCACGGGCAGGAGCTTTCGCTGATCGAGAAGAACGGCAGCGTCATTGCGCCGCTGCGCGACAACAAATTTTCGGCGCTGCCGCTGGTCGTCGGCCGCGATGCGGAAACGGCGGCGGCGTCGCTCGACGAGGCCTTCTCGAAATGGCCCGACGTGAAGGCCCGCGTGAAGGCCTATGTCTGGATATCGGGCCGTCGCTGGGATCTGCACATGGATAACGGCGTCGTCGTCAAGCTGCCGGAAGAGGGGATCGACCAGGCGCTGGCGACGCTTTCGAAGTTCGACAAGGAGCATCAGCTCCTGGAGCGCGACATTGCCGCGGTCGATCTCAGGCTGTCCGACAGAACCGCGATCCAGCTGACGCCGGAGGCCGCAGTGCGCCGGCAGACGGCTGTGACGGAGCGCACGAAAGAATTGAAGAAGACGGGGCAGAATATATGAGCTTGTTCGGTTCGTCCCATTTCGGATTGCCGCGTCTTAAGCCGCTTTCGTCGAAGCGGTCGCATGTCGTTTCCGTGCTCGACATCGGCTCGACCAAGGTCGTCTGCATGATCGGCCGGCTGACGCCGCGTGAGGAAAGCCAGATCCTGCCGGGCCGCACGCACAATATCGAGATCATCGGCATCGGCCACCAGAGGTCCCGCGGCATCAAGACCGGCGTGATCGCCGATCTCGACGCGCTGGAAGGCGTCATCCGACTCGCCGTCGACGCGGCGGAGCGCATGGCGGGGCTGACTGTCGAGAGCTTGATCGTCAATCTGACGGCCGGCCGTCTCGGCAGCGATATCTACACGGCGACGATCGATCTCGGCGGCCAGGAAGTCGAACTCAACGATTTGAAGAAGGTGCTGTCGGCCGCCTGCCAGCAGTCGCTGCGCCAGGACCGTTCGGTGCTGCATTCGCTGGCGACAGGCTTTTCGCTCGACGGCGAGCGCGGCATCCGCGATCCGCTGGCAATGTACGGCGATGCGCTCGGCGTCGACATGCATGTCGTGACGGCGGAGCGCTCGGCACTGAAGAACCTTGAGCTCAGCGTCAACCGTGCGCACCTGTCGGTCGAAGGCATCGTTGCGACGCCCTATGCATCGGGCCTTGCGGCTCTCGTCGACGACGAGGTCGAGCTTGGCTGCGCGGCGATCGACATGGGCGGCGGCACGACGACGATCTCGGTCTTTGCCGAAGGCAAGCTCGTTCATACCGACGCCGTCGGCCTCGGCGGCCATCACGTGACCACCGATCTGGCGCGCGGCCTTTCGACCCGCATCGAGGATGCGGAGCGTTTGAAGGTCGTTCATGCCACGGCCCTTTCGAATTCTTCCGACGAGCGCGAGCTGATCTCGATCCCGCCGATCGGCGAGGACGATCGCGACCAGCCGTCACAGGTGCCGCGGGCGCTGGTTTCGCGCATCGTTTCGGCCCGAATCGAAGAGACGATGGAACTGATCCGCGACCGCATCCAGCGCTCCGGCTTCAGCCCGATCGTCGGCAAGCGCGTCGTCCTGACCGGCGGCGCCAGCCAGCTGACAGGCCTTGCCGATGTGGCGCGGCGCATCCTTGCCCGCAACGTCCGCATCGGCCGTCCGATGGGCGTCTCGGGACTGCCGACGGCGGCCAAGGGTCCGGCCTTTTCGACGGCTGTAGGACTGATGATCTATCCGCAGGTCGCGGACATGGAGACACATGCGTCACAGAGCGGTCTGCTCATGTCGCTTGGAGGAAATAACAGCCGCATAGCCCGGATGGGCCAGTGGCTGAAGGAAAGCTTCTGAAATTGAGTGATTGGCCGGCGTGGCGATGCGGCCAGAGAGAGAAGGAACAGGTACCATGACCATCAAGCTGCAAAAGCCTGACATCACAGAGCTGAAGCCGCGCATCACCGTATTCGGCGTCGGCGGCGGTGGCGGCAACGCCGTCAATAACATGATCACCGCCGGTCTCCAGGGCGTCGACTTCGTCGTCGCCAACACGGATGCCCAGGCGCTGACCATGACGAAGGCCGAACGGGTCATCCAGCTCGGCGCCAACGTCACCGAAGGCCTCGGCGCAGGTTCGCAGCCGGAAGTCGGCCGCGCGGCCGCCGAAGAGTGCATCGACGAGATCATCGATCACCTGAACGGCACGCATATGTGCTTCGTCACCGCCGGCATGGGCGGCGGCACCGGCACGGGTGCAGCGCCCGTTGTCGCACAGGCCGCCCGCAACAAGGGCATCCTGACGGTCGGCGTCGTCACCAAGCCGTTCCATTTCGAAGGCGGGCGCCGCATGCGCCTGGCCGAGATGGGCATCCAGGAGCTGCAGAAGTCTGTCGATACGCTGATCGTCATTCCGAACCAGAACCTCTTCCGCATTGCCAACGACAAGACGACCTTCGCCGATGCCTTCGCGATGGCCGACCAGGTTCTCTATTCGGGCGTTGCCTGCATCACCGACCTGATGGTGAAGGAAGGTCTCATCAACCTCGACTTCGCCGACGTCCGCTCGGTGATGCGCGAAATGGGCCGCGCGATGATGGGCACCGGCGAGGCTTCCGGCTCCGGCCGCGCGCTGCAGGCCGCCGAGGCTGCAATCGCCAACCCGCTGCTCGACGAGACCTCGATGAAGGGCGCCCAGGGCCTGCTGATCTCCATCACCGGCGGTCGCGACCTTACCCTCTTCGAAGTCGACGAAGCGGCGACCCGCATCCGCGAGGAAGTCGATCCCGACGCCAACATCATCCTCGGCGCCACCTTCGACGAATCGCTTGAAGGCATCATCCGCGTCTCGGTCGTCGCAACCGGCATCGACCGGGCAATCAGCGAAGCCGCCGAGCGCAACCTGCAGCCGGTCGCACGGCCTGCTATCCGTCCCTCCGCGGCTGTTGCTCCGGCAGCGGCCGCAGTTCAGCCTGCCCCCGTGATGCAGGCACCGAAGGCCGTGGATCCGATCGCGCAGACCATCCGTGAAGCCGAGATGGAACGCGAACTCGAATTCCCGGCCCCGCGTGCCAGCGCCCCGGTGCAGCAGCCGGTGGTACAGCAGGAAACCTTCCGTCCGCAGAGCAAGATCTTCGCGCCTGCACCGGAAGCTCCGGCAATGCGTCCGCAGGTTCAGCAGCAGGCTCCGGCGCCCGTCATGAACCAGCCGGTCATGAGCCAGCCCGTCCAGCAGCAGCCGGTCCGGCAGGAGCCGATCATCCGCCAGGCGCCCGAACCGATGCGCATGCCGAAGGTCGAGGATTTCCCGCCGGTCGTCCAGGCCGAACTCGACCACCGCACGCAGCCGGCTTCGGCGCATGCAGTGGAAGAGCGCGGTCCAATGGGCCTGCTGAAGCGAATCACCAATTCGCTTGGCCGCCGCGACGACGAAGCCGTTGCCGCCGACATGACGGCCGCTCCGCCGGCCGCTTCGCAGCAGCGCCGGCCGCTGTCGCCCGAGGCAAGCCTCTACGCACCGCGCCGCGGCAATCTCGACGACCAGGGCCGGGCGGTTCCGCAGGCCCGGATGATGCAGGAAGACGACCAGCTGGAAATCCCGGCATTCCTGCGTCGCCAGTCGAACTGAGCGGCTCACTCAGTACCGTTCATGCCCGGGATCAAGGTCCCGGGCATTGCTGTTTTTCGGCTGGTGATTCGCAAGCGATTTCAATCGCGTGACTTCGTAACAAAGCGAAAGAAACAGTGATTTGGATTGGAGCGCCGGCGCACGTAAGTATGATGTAAGGAAACTGCCCCAGGAGTCCTTTCGACGGGCTCCTTGTACAGAATGAAACGATGACCGCGCCGACTGGGCAGACTGCAGGCGCGGAGAATAAAGGCAGAATTTATGGCAATTGGCTTGCTGGGTTTTCAAACGACGGTATCGCGTCCCGTGACGCTTTCGGGCATCGGCGTCCATTCGGGCGCGAATGTTTCGATCACGCTGAACCCGGCCGAATCGGATACCGGCGTCGTTTTCCAGCGCCTGCATGCCAATGGCGACATCACCGAACTGAAGGCCGTCTCCTCGCAGGTCGGCAATACCGACCTCTGCACCGTACTTGGTTTCTCGCCGGCCCATTCGGTCGCGACGATCGAGCATGTCATGGCGGCGATCTATGCGCTCGGCCTCGATAATGTGGTGATCGAGGTGCAGGGCGCGGAAATGCCGATTATGGACGGCAGCTCGCTGCCCTTCGTCGAGGCGATCGAGCAGGTGGGCCTCGTCTCGCTCGGCGTCAAACGCCGCTATATCCGTATCACCAAGCCGGTGCGTATCGAGCATGGCGGCTCCTGGAGCGAATTCCGTCCTTATGACGGCACGCGCTTCGAAGTCGAGATCGATTTCGACTGCCCGCTGATCGGCCGGCAGAAATGGGCCGGTGACATGACCGCCGCCGTCTTCAAGGCCGAGCTTTCCCGTGCCCGCACCTTCGGCTTCATGCGCGATGTCGAGCGGCTCTGGGCCTCGGGCCATGCGCTTGGCTCCTCGCTCGAAAATTCCGTCGTCATCTCTGACGACAACACCGTCATCAACGTCGAAGGGCTGCGTTACGCCAAGGACGAATTCGTTCGCCACAAGACGCTCGATGCCGTCGGCGATCTGTCGCTTGCCGGCGCCCCGTTCATCGGCTGCTACCGTTCCTATCGCGGCGGTCACAAGATGAATGCCAATGCGCTGAAGGCGCTGCTCGCCGATCCCTCCGCCTATGAGGTTGTGGAGACGTCGACGCCACGCCAGCGCGTTGCCGCCCGCGAAATGATCGCGGTCAGCGCTTCGGAATTCGCTCCCTGGTCGGCATGACCTCCAGCACATTCTAAAGACCAGGCCGCCTCTTTCCCGGAGGCGGTTTTTTTATGTGCGCGGGTCAGATGCTTTCCTGCCACAGGTCCGGGAAGAAGAGGAAAAGCCGGCCATTCCCCGGCTGCTGCCACAAAAATGCGTTAATGCCTTATCATTGCGTTGCTCTTGATGCACATTTATGGCTAGAAACGCCAGCGAGGCGTGGCTGCCGTGGAGCGAGCGGCGGCAGTGGGGTTCTTTCGAATGGGTTATGCAGGATCTGAAGGTATGATGAAGACAGCGCGTGCTTTGTTCGCATCGCTTCTGGTGCTCAGCGCAGGCGCCTCGATATCCGGTTGCCAGTCGGATCCCGATATCGACATCACCAAACTCGGCCTCGAAACCGATCCGCCTGACGTACTCTACACCCAGGGCCTTGCCAATATGAAGGCCGGCAACATGGCGGAAGCGGCGCGCAAGTTCGACGCGATCGACCGCGAGAACCCGTTCTCCGAATGGGCGCGCAAGGCGCTTGTGATGAGCACCTTCGTCAAATACCGCCAGGGCCGCCTCGACGATGCGCTTGCCTCAGGCAACCGCTATATGTCGCAATATCCGAAATCGCAGGATGCCGCCTATGTGCAGTATCTCATCGGTCTCACCTATTCCAAACAGATCGTCGACGTGACGCAGGACCAGCGCGCCTCGGCCAAGACGATCGAAGCGATGCAGGCGGTCATCGACAACTATCCGAACTCCGAATATGTCGACGACGCGCAGGCGAAGATCCGCTTTGCGCGCGACCAGCTCGCCGGCAAGGAAATGCAGATCGGCCGCTACTATATGGAGCGGAAGGAATATCTCGCCGCGATCTCGCGCTTCCGCATCGTCGTCGAGAAATATCCGAACACGAACCAGATCGAAGAGGCCCTGGCGCGTCTCGTCGAAGCTTATTATTCCATGGGTATCGTCGAAGAGGCGCAGACGGCAGCTGCCGTTCTCGGCCACAATTATCCCGACAGCCAGTGGTACGCCGATTCCTACAAGCTGCTGCAGAGCGGCGGTGCCGAGCCGCGTGAGAACAAGGGCTCGTGGATCGCTGCGGCAGGCAAGAAACTTCTTCTCGGTTCCTGAGGCCAATGCTGATCCAGCTTTCGATCCGCGATATCGTCCTGATCGAGCGGCTGGATCTTGCCTTCGAGACCGGCCTCTCCGTGCTGACGGGCGAAACCGGGGCGGGCAAATCCATCCTGCTCGACAGCCTGTCGCTGGCGCTCGGTGGGCGTGGCGACGGCGGCCTGGTGCGCCACGGCGAGGACAAGGGCCAGGTGACGGCGGTGTTCGACGTCGGCATGGATCACGGCGCTCGCAAGCTGCTGCGTGAAAACGGCATCGATGATGAGGGTGACCTGATTTTCCGCCGCCAGCAATCGGCGGACGGGCGCACCAAGGCCTATGTCAACGACCAGCCGGTCAGCGTGCAGCTGATGCGCCAGGCCGGCCAGCTGCTGGTCGAAATCCATGGCCAGCATGACGACCGCGCCCTTGTCGACACCAATGCCCACCGCACGCTACTGGATGCCTTCGCCGGTCTTACCGATGAGGTTTCGGAGGTTTCCCGGCTGTATCGCCTGTGGCGCGACAGCGAGCGGGCGCTGAAGAAGCACCGTGAGAAGGTGGAAGGCGCGGCGCGCGAAGCCGACTATCTGCGTTCCTCCGTCGCGGAACTCGAGAAGCTCTCGCCGCAGGATGGTGAGGAGGACGAACTCGCGGACCGCCGGCAGAAGATGATGAAGGCCGAGCGGATCGCCGGCGATATTGCCGAGGCGTCCGAGTTCCTGAACGGCAATGCCTCGCCAGTGCCGCATATCGCCTCGCTGGTGCGCCGGCTGGAGCGTAAGAGCCATGAGGCGCCCGGCCTGCTCGAAGACACCGTGACGCTGCTCGATGCCGCGCTCGACCAGCTTTCCAACGCCCAGATGGAAGTCGAGGCGGCGTTGCGCAAGACCGAATACGATCCAAGGGAACTGGAGCGGGTGGAGGAGCGGCTTTTCGCCCTCAGGGCCGCCTCGCGCAAATATTCCGTACCCGTCACCGAACTGCCGGCGCTTGCCGTCCGGATGATCGCCGATCTGGCCGACCTCGACGCGGGCGAGGAGAGGCTTGCCAGGCTCGAAGCCGAGGTCGGGCTGGCGCACGAGAATTACGATACGGCGGCGCGCTCGCTCTCCGCAAAGCGCCATCACGCCGGCACCGCGCTGGCTGCGGCCGTCATGACGGAGCTGCCGGCGCTGAAGCTCGAACGCGCCCGGTTCATGGTCGAGATCACCACGGATGCGCAGGAGGCGCTTGCCGAAGGCATCGACGTCGTCGAGTTCCATGTCCAGACCAATCCGGGCACGCGGCCGGGATCGATCATGAAGGTCGCCTCCGGCGGCGAGCTGTCGCGTTTCCTGCTGGCGCTGAAGGTGGCGCTCGCCGATCGCGGATCCGCCCCAACGCTCGTCTTCGACGAAATCGACACCGGCGTCGGCGGGGCGGTGGCCGATGCGATTGGCCAGCGGCTGAAGCGGCTGTCGGAGCGAGTGCAGGTGCTGTCGGTCACGCATGCCCCGCAGGTTGCCGCAAGGGCAGCAACGCACCTCCTGATTTCCAAGGGGCCGGCGGCCGAGGGATCTGAAAAGATCGCCACACGCGTGGCGACGATGGCGCAGAAGGACCGCACCGAGGAAATTGCCCGGATGCTGGCCGGGGCTTCGGTGACCGAAGAGGCGAGGGCGGCCGCGAAGCGGCTGCTGGCCGGCAACGGCTGATCGCCAGACCGGCCGCCGTGACAGGCATTCCGATCCACATTATGCGAATCACTCGATCAGCGGTGATCTCTTACGATGCGTCTTTTCCATTTCAGCGATGATACCGATATTGCCGTGTTCGAACCGCGCCCGGTCCGCATCCCCTCCATTCGCCCCGCCGGCCAGGAATGGCTGAATGGCCCGCTCGTCTGGGCGATCGATGGCGATCACGACTTCATGTATCTCTTTCCGCGCGACTGCCCGCGCATCCTGATCTGGGCAACGCCGGATACGTCGGAGGCCGAACGGCGGCGCTGGCTCGGTGATTGGCGCGCTGTCGCCTTCGTCGAACGCCATTGGTTGGAAAGGCTCGAGGCAGAGGCCATCTATCGTTATGAGATGCCGGCTGAGGATTTCGAAGACCTCGGCGATGCGGGCATGTGGGTGTGCCGCCGGCGCTTCATTCCGACGGAGCGGATTGCCATATCACGGCTCGATCGGGAGTTTGCGCCGCGTGGGGCGGAACTTCGGGTGGTCGATAGTCTCCGGCCGCTGAAGGATCTGTGGAACACGGGCCTGCATGTCAGCGGTATCCGGTTGCGCAATGCGCGGGAGTGGGAATAGGGCGGGGAGTGCGGCGAGCTGTACCACTTCCTCCTGACGCTGAAGGCAGTGTTCGCCGTTGCCTCGGTCGACGGCGGTGATGAGCGTTCCACTGGCTTGAAATTTTGCGCGAACGCTCACCTCAATCTCCCTCATCCCTGTGCTCGTCACAGGGATCCAGCACGCCCAAGTCTTTGGGCGCGGAAGCTCCTTGCCTGTCGTCAGTCATTCACGGCGCAGACGCACCGTGGCTGGATCCCTGTGACAGGCACAGGGATGAGGGTAGAGAGGTAGGCGGCCCTGTCCGATGATGGGACTATCCGGCATGCCAAGCGCTGCATCCTGCGAGCTCTGGCTGCGTCATGCCTGGGACTGAGAATAGAGAAACTTCCCGACGCGGCATCTTCCCCCTCTCTTTTCATCCGGCAATTTTGCTCTAAAAACAATGCCAGATTCTCTGGAGTGATGTTCCATGTCCACCGAAGGTTCCGCCGTCGACACGTTGACGATCGAAGAGGCTGCCGCCGAGCTCGAGCGGCTGGCAAGGGAGATCGCGCATCACGACGCGCTCTATCACGGCAAGGACCGGCCGGAGATATCGGATGCCGATTACGACGCGCTGAAACGCCGCAACGATGCGCTGGAAGTGCGGTTTCCCGAGCTGATCCGCGCGGATAGCCCGTCGCGGCGGGTGGGGGCTGCGCCTTCGGTCACCTTCTCACCCGTCGTCCATGCGCGGCCGATGCTGTCGCTCGACAACACGTTTTCGCAGGAGGACGTGCAGGATTTCGTCGCCGGCGTCTATCGCTTCCTCGGCCGCCTGCCGGACCAGTCGATCGCCTTTACCGCCGAGCCGAAGATCGACGGCCTGTCGATGTCGATCCGTTACGAAAACGGCAGGCTGGTGACGGCTGCCACACGCGGCGACGGCACGACGGGGGAGAACGTCACTGCCAACATTCGCACCATCGCCGAGATACCCAACGAATTGCCGAAGGGTGTGCCTGCCGTGGTGGAGATCCGCGGCGAGGTCTATATGGCCAAAAGCGATTTCCTGGCGCTGAACCGGCAGATGGAGGCGGAGGGCAAGCAGACTTATGTCAATCCGCGCAATACGGCGGCCGGGTCGCTGCGTCAGCTCGATGCCAAGGTGACGGCGAGCCGCAAGCTGAAATTCTTCGCCTATGCCTGGGGCGAAATGGCGGAGATGCCTGAAGATACCCAGTTCGGCATGGTGCAGATCTTCAAGAAATGGGGCTTTCCGGTCAATCCGCTGATGAAGCGGCTGAATTCGGTCGCCGACATCCTGGCGCATTACGACGAGATCGGTCTCGAGCGCCCGGATCTCGATTACGACATCGACGGTGTCGTCTATAAGGTCGACAACCTCGAGCTGCAGCAGCGCCTCGGCTTCCGCTCGCGCAGCCCCCGCTGGGCGACGGCGCACAAGTTTCCGGCGGAACAGGCCTTCACCGAGGTCGAGAAAATCGAGATCCAGGTTGGCCGCACCGGCGCGCTGACGCCGGTTGCGCGGCTGAAGCCGATCACAGTCGGCGGTGTGGTCGTTACCAATGCGACGCTGCACAACGAGGATTACATCAAGGGCATCGGCAATAGCGGCGAGCGCATCCGGCCAGAGGACCACGATATCCGCGAGGGCGATACCGTCATCGTCCAGCGTGCCGGCGACGTCATTCCGCAGATCCTCGACGTGGTGATGGAAAAACGCGCCGCCGATGCCCGCTCCTACGAGTTTCCGAAGACCTGCCCGGTCTGCGGTTCGCATGCGGTACGCGAGGTCAACGAGAAGACCGGCAAGATGGATTCGGTGCGCCGCTGCACCGGCGGTTTCATCTGCCGGGCCCAGGCGACGGAGCATCTGAAGCACTTCGTCTCGCGCAACGCCTTCGACATCGAGGGGCTCGGTTCGAAGCAGATCGACTTCTTCTTCGAACACGAGGATGCGTCGCTGCAAATCCGCACGGCCCCCGAAATCTTCACGCTGGAGAAGCGCCAGCAGCAATCGCTGACCAAGCTGGAGAATATCGACGGCTTCGGCAAGGTCAGTGTCGGCAAGCTCTATGCGGCGATCAATGAGCGACGCAGCATTGCGCTGCACCGTTTCATCTATGCGCTCGGCATCCGCCATGTCGGCGAGACCACGGCGAAGCTGCTGGCGCGCTCCTACGGCACCTACGAAGCCTTTGCGACGGCGATGAAGGAAGCAGCACCGCTGTCCGGCGACGCCTGGAACGATCTCAACGCCATCGAGGGCATCGGCGAGGTCGTGGCGCGCGCCATGGTCGAATTCTACAAGGAGCCGCGCAATGTCGAGGTGATCGGCCTCCTGCTGGAGGAAGTGACGCCTGCGGAAGCCGAACAGCCGGTCACCTCAGGCAGTCCGGTGGCTGGTAAGACCGTCGTCTTTACCGGCTCGCTGGAAAAATTCACCCGCGACGAGGCGAAGGCGAGGGCGGAAAGCTTGGGCGCCAAGGTGGCGGGATCGGTGTCGAAGAAAACCGACATCGTCGTCGCCGGCCCCGGCGCCGGTTCCAAGCTCGACAAGGCGCGCGAACTCGGCGTGCAGACGATGGACGAGGACGAGTGGCTGGCATTGATCAGCGGGTGAGAGGCTGACGGCAAGCCGCCAGCCTCGTCCACTCACAACCTGAGCCGCGCCATCGTATAGGCGTCGACATACTTTCCTGCTCGAAAGCCGAAGGCTTTAAGCAGGCCCTCCCGCTCGAAGCCGAACGTCTCGTAGAGGCCGATGGCGGCGTCGTTGTCGGAGTAGACGGTCAGTTCCAGCCGTTTGACATCCAGCCAGTCGTCGGCGGCCTCGACCATGGCGCCGAGCAGGATGCGGCCAAAGCCGCGGCCGGTGAAATCGTCATGCACACCCATGCCGAGACTGGCGACGTGCTGTCTGCGGCCGGAGAGGCGGTTGAGGCCGCAATTGCCGACGATCTTGCCATTCAGGGTGACGACGAGGTTGAGCGCACCCGGCGACGGGTTTTCCATGTATTTGCGTACCTCTTCGACCCTCTGGTACGGCGGCCGCAGGGTGCCGGCCCGATAGCCTGGCAGATTTATCAGATCGGTGATTTCCTCCGCATCGGCAAGGCGGACGGCGCGCACGAGGACGCCTTCCGGCAGGCGCGCCCGGCGGCCAGGCTCAGTCTCTTCGTTTTCAGACATTGGCTACTCTCCGTTCGTTTCAGGAGGAGAGCCCGAGTTTTGGAAAACCCTGCTCGCCTCGGCAGGGTTTTCGGGATGATCGGATCGCTGCTAACGCGCCATCGCTCCCGCGTACCCTTCAAGGGTCGTGGTGTGATGAATAAGCGCTGCCATGGTCACTGAGCCGATCATGGCGGCAGGTTTGGATATGCGGGGTGAAATGTCAACCGTCCGTCGTGCCGAATTTGCGCGGCCGGGAGCGGGGCGGTATTTCTGTTCCCGAGGAAATGATTCGGGTACTAATTTGAAGACCATCGCGATTGACTTCGAGACGGCGAACGAACAGCGCGGCAGCGCCTGTTCCGTCGGCCTTGCCTGGATCGAGGAGGGCAGGGTCACTCGTGTCGAGGAGCGGCTGATCCGGCCGCGGGACATGCGTTTTTCCGGGATGAACATCGCTATCCACGGCATCCGGCCGGAGCACGTCGAGGATGCGCCCGAATTTCCCGAGGTGATGGACGAGTTCCACGAGGATATCAGCGGCGCGACGATGATCGCGCATAATGCCGCCTTCGATTTCAGCGTCTGGCGGGCGTGCCTCGATCTCTACCGGCAATCCTATCCGGAACTGACCTATCTCTGCAGCCTGAAGATGGCGCAGCGGATCTGGCCGCACTTCCTCTCGCATCGGCTGAACCTGATCGCCGAGCATCTCGGCCTGCGTTTCGTGCACCACAACGCCGCCGAGGACGCCGTCGTCTGCGCGGCCGCTGCCATCGAGATGGCGAAAGCGGTCAAGGCCAATGCCGTTCACGCCATACCGGCGCTGATCGGCATGAAGCCCGGCCGGCTGACGGCGCGGGCCTATGAGCCCTGCACCTGCCGGAAAGGCTGATCGTTTCCCGCAGTCGGCCTTTCTTGCAAAGCATCGGGACGTACTTATCTAGAATGCGGATCAGCGCACAACACCTAAAATCGGAATCGATTTTCGGAAAGGATTATGCGCAGATTCAAAGCGATAGAGCGTCCTTAGCGCGTCCGGTCGGACACGCGGCGCTCTCAGGAGCCGTCATGTCCAAGCTGCGCAATCTTCTCCTCACCGCCTTCTCCTTCGCTGCCCTCTCGGCCGGCGCCGCCGCGGCCGAAGTCGTCGGCAAGGTCGGGGTCGACTGGATCGGCAACGACATCATCGTCGAGGCGGTCTCCGATCCGGAGGTCAAGGGCGTTACCTGCCACGTCACCTATTTCGACCGCAGCCTCATCGACCGGTTCAAGAACGGTAACTGGTTCGAAGATCCGTCCAACAATTCCATCGCCTGCCGGCAGACTGGACCGATCGAGATCGGCAATATCGACCTGTCCAAGGATGGCAGCGAAGTGTTCCGCCAAGGCATGTCGCTGATCTGGAAGACGCTGGTCGTCAACCGCATCTACGACAAGACCAACGATACGCTGATCTATCTCGCTCACTCGCGGGAGCTGACGGATGGTTCGGCGAAGATGTCTATTTCGACGATTCCGCTCTATGGGCAGAATGTGACATGGAAGAATGGGAAGCCGTAGTCGCCTGCAGGTTGGTACCGCAGGGCACAGTTTCTCTTGGCTGAGGCCTCTCACGGAACTCCCTCATCCCTGTGCTCGTCACAGGGATCCAGCGCACCCAAGTCGTTGGCGCGGGAGGACTCTTCCTCAAACCGCATCGAGTCATTCACCGCGCGGACGCGCGGTGGCTGGATCTCTGTGACGAGCACAGAGATGAGGGAGGAGAGGGTGTGCCATGCCCTTGGAGAGATTGGCGGGGAATCGGTCTTCAAAACAAAAGGCCCGGACGAGCCGGGCCTTCCAACACCAGAATGGAAAAGTATCAAGCGGCCTGAGTCAGTTCGTCTGCGATGACGGTATCGAGGTTCAGGAAGCAGACCATGGTCTTTTCGAGGGCGACGATGCCGCGGCAGAAGGCGCGCTGGGCTTCCGGAATAATTTCCGGTGGCGGCTGCAGGTCTTCGCTCTTGATGGTCATCATGTCGGAAACCTGCTCGACCAGCAGGCCGACCAGCTTGCCGGCGATATCGGTGACGATGATCGCCGAGCGCTCGGAGGGCTCGGTCATCTTCATGCCGAGGCGGCAGGCCATGTCGATGACGGGGATGACTGCGCCGCGCAGGTTGATGAGGCCGAGCACGTAGGGCGGGGTGTGCGGCATCGGCGTTACCGGCGCCCAGCCGCGGATTTCGCGGATGGCCATGATGTCGATGCAGAATTCCTGGTCGCCCAGGTGGAACGAGACGATTTCGAGATAAGCGCCCGACTGCTTGATGGCGTTGTTGTTGTTCATGGTCAGAATTCTTCCCAGTTATCCCCGGCGGAGTAGCGATGCAGAACCGCCGTTAAATATAGATGTGACGGCTTAAGTCTTTCCTAACGATATGTATTTTGAGATTGCCCGTCGCTGTGAAGGCAAGCTGTTCACAAACATTGCTTTTTTGATCCGTGCTGATTTCTGGGGGGCCGATTTCCGGTCGGGGACGGCCTGACCGATGAGACAATTAATCACGGGTCAGAAAACATATTGTTGAGTTGCGCGCCTTCGGTCGAGACTATAATCACGCCGGCAGAGGCGGGCGGCACATCCGCCTGGATCGAGGATCTCGCCAATGAAGACATTCCGCATTGCCGTTTGGGTCGGTGTCCTGATACTTGCCGGGGTTCTAGGCTTTATCAGGTGGTATCCTTTGAAATCGGGGGATGTGGCGGTGGAGGCGCCCTTCGGTGTTCCTTTCACCCTGGTCTCGCAGAGTGGGCAGCCGATCACCGAGCAGGCGCTGCGCGGCAAGCCGACGGCGTTGTTCTTCGGTTTCACCCATTGCCCGGAAGTCTGCCCGACGACGCTTTTCGAGCTGAATGGCTGGATGGAGAAGGTCGATCCGAAGGGTGACAAGCTGCAGGCCTTTTTCGTGACCGTCGATCCGGAACGCGACACGCCGGAGATCATGAATGGGTACGTCTCCAACGTTTCCAAGCGCATTACCGGCATTTCGGGCCCGCCGGACAAGATTGCCGAGGTCATCAAGGGTTTCCGCGTCTACGCCAAGAAGGTGCCGGTCGACGAGAAGGATCCGAACGGCGACTATACGATGGATCATACGGCTTCGGTCTTCCTGCTCGATTCGGCCGGGCGGTTTTCCGGAACGATCGCCTATGGCGAAAACCCGGACACGGCGGTAAAGAAGCTGGAGAATCTCGTCAACAAGGGGTGATGGTTTCAGCGTGATGGGGCGTTGGCTCGACCGGTGGCGGGCAACGGAAACGGGAAAGACCGCCTATCGTGAGTGAAATCCGCCTTTACGTGACGACGACCGAAAGCCGGGCCGAAGAGATCCTCGACCTTTTGAGCGAAGTCTTCGGCGAAGAAGACTTTGCCATCGGCACCACCGAAATCGATGAGAAGAAGGATATCTGGGAAGCCTCGATCTATATGATGGCCGAGGACGAGGCCGAGGTGCATTCTCGCGTCGAGGACGCGTTGAGGGCCTCTTTCCCCGATGCCCGGTTGGAGCGGGAGGTCATCCCCGATGTCGATTGGGTGGTGAAATCGCTGGAGGGGCTGAAACCCGTCAGGGCCGGGCGCTTCCTCGTGCATGGCTCGCATGACCGCGACAAGGTGCGCCCCGGCGATATCGCCATCGAGATCGATGCCGGCCAGGCCTTCGGAACCGGCCATCATGGTACGACTGCCGGCTGCCTCGAGGCCATCGACGGCGTGGTGCGCTCGCGCCCGGTCCGCAACGCCCTCGATCTCGGTACCGGCAGCGGCGTGCTGGCGATTGCGGTGCGCAAGCTCAAGAACATACCGGTGCTCGCCACCGATATCGATCCGATCGCGACGCGGGTGGCGGCGGAGAATGTGCGACGCAACGGCATCGCGTCGGGCATCGCCACCCGGACTGCGCCGGGCTTTCATTCGACGGCCTTTTCCGAGCATGGTCCGTTCGATCTCATCATCGCCAACATTCTCGCCCGGCCGCTGATCCGCATGGCGCCGAAGCTTGCGACGCATCTGGCACCGGGCGGCTCGGTGATCCTTTCGGGCATTCTCGCCGCGCAGCGCTGGAAGGTGATCGCCGCCTATAGCGGCGCGAAGCTTCGGCATGTCAGGACGATCTGGCGGAACGGCTGGGTGACGATCCATTTCGATCGGCCGTGAGTTTCTGAGGCTGGGTCTGCAGCACGCCTGCTGTCGCCGCTCCGCCTCCTCCCCACCCTCATTCCTGTGCCTGTCACAGGAATCCAGCCACTGCGCGTCCGCGCCGTGAATGACTCCAGCAGACTTTGAAGAGTCTCCCGCGCCCAAGGACTTGGGTGCGCTGGATCCCTGTGACGAGCACAGGGATGAGGGAGGAGAGGTTGTGCATTTCACCGAGGCGAAACCATTCTTTGCACCGCCCCGAAAATAATCAAACTCGCCTCAACACAACTAAAAAGGCGGTGCCGATGGCACCGCCTTGGACCGGTCTATCCGGCCAATGCCCGCGAGCTCAAGGGGAGGAGCGCTCGAGCGGGCTCTACTGCATTCCAATAGGCCGGTCCGGGAGGGAGGAGACGGACGGGCTTTCAGACTTAGAACGCGTAGCTGGGAGCGCCGTTGTGGCGCGTGGCGCGCTGGCTGGCGCCGAGCAGCTTGAGGCTGTCGTCGTTCTGCGGCCGGCGGGCGCCGATAACGTGACGTACGGTCTGGCGTTCGCCAGCCTGCACCGGGCTGCTGTATGCGAAGCGCGAGAGAGAGGCGGTCATTTCAAAAATTCCTTTGTTGCGGGTTCATCGCGAACCGTTCGATGCCGCCTATATAGCTATTCTGAAAAGCCGAGGCAGAGGGTTTCCCTCATGGGAGCCATGCGGCCAATGCATAAAGCGTGCCAAATTAACTTTTGGCGTCACAGTTCTGTCAAAATATTGGGCGGCACCCAGGGTTCGACTCGTTTCGTCGCTTTTTCTCCCCATCGATTGAAATTTCGCTAACATGGCCGGCATCCCCTTTACCGGATTCGTCTCAACCATTCGGGTTTCCAGCATGTTCCAGTCCTTCGAAGTCACCTCCACGCCCCAATTCGGCAGGGATCGCGTATCGGCGTTGCGCGCCGCTTTCGATTCGCTTGTAATCGACGCCTTCCTCGTGCCGCGCGCCGACGAGTTCAACGGCGAATATGTTCCCGCCTGTTCGGAGCGGCTGGCATGGCTGACCGGTTTCACGGGCTCGGCAGGCGTTGCGATGATCCTGCGTACCCAGGCGATCGTCTTCGTCGATGGGCGTTATGTGACGCAGCTTGCAGAACAGGTCGACGGTTCGGTCTTCTCGGGCGGCGATCTCGTCAATGAGCCGCCGCATCTCTGGCTGGCCGCAAACGGAGCCAAGGGTCTTCGGCTCGGCATCGATCCCTGGCTGCATGCCGGTGCTGAGGTGCGCCGTCTGGAACGAGCGCTTTCGCAGATCGGCGGCACGCTCACCTTCCTGCCGCACAATCCGCTCGACAGGCTCTGGAGCGACCGGCCGGCCGAGCCGCTCGGTGCCGTCAGCATCCAGAATGTCGCGCAAGCCGGGGTGCTGGCAAGGGAAAAGATCGCTACGATCGCCGCCGATCTTTCGAAGAAAAACCTTGCGGCGGTGCTGATCGCCGATCCCTCCTCGGTTGCCTGGATCTTCAACATCCGCGGCGCCGACGTGCCGCATACGCCGCATCCGCTGGCGCGCGCCATCGTCCATGCCGACGGGCGGGCCGAGCTCTTCCTCGACAAGCGCAAGACCGGCATCGAGCCGGAGGCCTATCTCGCGCAGATCTGCACGCAGCTGCCGCCCTCGGCGCTGGAGGAGAGGCTGGCTGCTGTTTCCAGGGATGGCGGCCGGGTGCTGATCGACCCTGATATCGCCTCCTATGCGCTGGCCGAGATCATCCGCAAGGCGGGCGGCGAAGGGGTGGAGGGCGCCGATCCCGCCAAGCTGCCGCGCGCGGTCAAGAACGACGTCGAAATCAATGGCTCGGCCGCAGCACATCTGCAGGATGGAGCGGCGATGGTGGAGTTCCTCTATTGGCTGTCGCAGGAAAAACCCGGCACGGTGAGCGAGATTGCCGCCGCCGAGCACCTCGAAGCGGCGCGCGCCCGGGTCGGCCAAAACATGCAGAACCCATTGAAGGAGATTTCCTTCGACACGATTTCCGGGGCCGGCGAACATGCGGCGATCATGCACTACCGCGTGACGACCGAGACCAACCGGACGATCGAGGCCGGCGAACTTTTCCTGATCGATTCCGGCGCGCAATATATCAACGGCACGACCGACATCACTCGCACAGTTGGCATCGGGGCGGTTTCAGAGGAGCATCGGCGGTTCTTCACACTGGTGCTGAAAGGCATGATCCAGATCAGCACGGCGCGTTTCCCGAAGGGCACGCGCGGCTGCGACCTCGATCCGCTGGCGCGCATTGCGCTCTGGCGGGCAGGGGCCGATTTCGCGCATGGCACGGGCCATGGCGTCGGCTCCTATCTCTCGGTGCATGAGGGGCCGCAGCGTATCTCCAGGCTTTCGACGCAGGAACTGCTGCCCGGCATGATCCTGTCGAACGAGCCTGGCTATTACCGGCCCGGCAGCTTCGGCATCCGCATCGAGAACCTGATCTATGTGCGCGGGGCAGAGGAGATCGACGGCGGCGATGCGGCCATGCTCGGCTTCGAAACCCTGACTTTCTGCCCGATCGACCGCAGCCTCGTTATTCCGGAGCTTCTGACCCATGACGAGCTGCACTGGTTCAACGACTATCACCGCCGCACGCGCGAGGCGCTGATGCCGCTGATCCACGACCACGACGTCAGAGCGTGGCTCGAAAACGCGACGCTGCCGCTGGAATATTAGGATAATGGCGTCTGCCGCCGGACTCAGACGCCGGCGCTATGGCGCCAGATCATCACGGTGATCCAGGCAGCGACCAGCATCCATGTATGGCTGAAACGCAGGCCGACGAAGAGGGCGACGATCAGCGCCAGCTTCGAGTCCCAGCCGCCGATGAAGAAGGCAGGCGCGACCAGCGTCGTCAGCACGGCGGCCGGCACGGCATTCAACGCCGCCTCCATGCGCGGAGGGATGCTCTTCATCCGGGTGATGAGGATGTAGCCGCCGATGCGTGTGGCGAAGGTGGCGACCGCGGCGGCGAGGATGACGAGCGCCATGTGAAGATCGAATTCCATGGCTCAGACCTCCCGCACTTCGGGTTGCAGGGCGTCGACTTCAAGATCGGGCTCCTGCGGCGGCAGTGGCAACAGGGCAGCGAGCACGATGCCGGCGGCCGCACCGAGGCTCACATGCCAGGGCGAGCCGACATAGCGATAGGCGAGCACGGAAGCCACCGCGCTGACGAGCGCCACCGGCAGGAAATTGTCGCGCTTGCGGAAGCCGAGGACGATGCCGAGGAAATAGGCCGGCAGCAGGATATCGAGGCCGATGGCCTTGGGATCACCGATGAAGCCGCCGAGCATGCCGCCAACGACGCTGATCAGCACCCAGGGGATGTAGATGATGATGCCGAAGCCGAAATACCAGGCGAAGGTCAGCGGTTTGCCGGCCTCGCTGCGCTTCACCGCCTCGGCAAATTGCGGATCGACGAGCAGGAAGAAGGTGAAGAATTTCTGCACCGGCGTGAAATGGCCGATATAGCGCGCCAAGGCCGCCGAGTAGAGCACGTGGCGGAAATTGACGGCGAGGATCGACAGCACGATCAGCCAGGCATGGACATGGTGACCGAATAGCTCGATGCCGACCATCTGGCTGGCGCCGGCATAGACGGTGGCGCTCATAAACGCGACCTCAGAAAGCGACAGGCCGTTTTCGACCGCGAGCGCCCCGAACAGAGCGCCGAAGGGTGCCGACGCCAGCGCAACGGCGGAGCCGCCCCGCAAACCTTCAACAAAGTCGGCGCGATTCATGGGAATGATCCTGTTGGAAATTCAGCTTTCACTTATGGGCTATGGCCTGCTGCGGCAATTGAATTTCGTTGATTGACCGATCGATTTCGCTGAAGCATCAAAGTCCTGATCACATCGACCGGAGAGAACCTCATGAAGAAGATTGAATTTTCGAAGGACGAAAAGGCTGAGATCGTTTTGCGCATCCGCGCCTATTTCGATCGAGAACTCGATCCCATTGGTGCGTTGCCGGCTGAATTCCTGCTCGATTTCTTCGCCGAGGAGATCGGGCCGTACTTCTACAATCGAGGGCTGAGAGATGCCCAGGCCGCCTTGTTGAAGAGAGTAGAAGACCTTGCCGAGGATATCCATCTGCTTGAGAGGGAGGAAAAATTCTGAAGAGCGTCGCGACCTTTCAGATTCCCTACCTGCGCAAGCGTAAGTCCGCCCACATCATAAGTTGGGGCATCTGCGCTTCGGTTATCCTGCTGCTCTACAGGTCGTGTCCGGGATGGAAAGGTCAATCAGGCCTCATCAAGCGCTTCGGCCCGGTTGCCGGAAGGGATGAGATTTCGACGTGTACCTGCTCAAATAGGGCGCCGATCTATTCGCGCAGAAGCACGTCCACGCTGTTGACCACGGCGATGCCATGCGCGCGCATCTCGTCGACGGCGGCGGCGACGCCTTCGGGGGTGATGCCGCGGCTTGCGTCCTCGATAAAGCGGACGCGCACACCGGGCATCATCTCCAGCGCGTCGAGCGCGGAGAACTTGACGCAATAGTCGGTCGCCAGCCCGCAGACGTCGAGATCGGTGACACCCTGGTCCTCGAGAAAATCGGAAAGGCCGGTCGAGGCATCGCGGTCATTGTCGCGAAAGGCCGAATAGCTGTCGATATCGGGATCCTCGCCCTTCTGCTGGATCAGGTCGATCTCTTCCGATTTCAGCTTCGGATGCAGTTCGGCATCGAGCGTGCCCTGAATGCAGTGGTCGGGCCACATCATCTGCGGCTTGCCCGACAGCTCGCCCATCTCGAAAGGCGCGGCGCCCGGATGGGCCGAGGCGAAGCTGCCGTGGCCCGGCGGGTGCCAATCCTGTGAGGCGACGATCAGGTCGTATTTGCCGCTGTCGATCAGGCTGTTTGCGACGGGAACCACCCTGTCGCCATCCGGCACCGGCAGATTGCCGCCCGGACAGAAGCCGTTCTGAATGTCGACGAGCAGCAGCGCTTTCATCAAGGCCAGTCCCTTCGCTTTATCGCAATATCAACTTGTGGATTTCCGGGCGCGGACGCGCAAGTGTTAAATCTGGCACTAGCGGTAGCAATCGGCTGAAAAAGAATGTGCTAATACAATCAGTGCGATAGGTGGAGGTGACTCTTGTGTCGAAATGGGAGGACGGCGCAAGACGCTCTTGCGTCCGGCGGACCGAGGCTCCCCCGGCGGAGCCCCACGCCGAACTATGCCGCGGTCACGCCATCGGCTGTGGAATCATCCGCTGCGGCGGAAGCGCCGTAGGTATTGCGGTGGGCCTGGAGGGCCGTCTGCATGTCGCTCAGCACTTTGGTGAGGAGCGGGTCGCTATCGCCTGACGTATTAATCTTGTTCGGATCGGCGGCGAGGAATTCGGACTCGGTCAACTTGCCGTCGCCATTGCTATCCATCGCGGCAAAGACGCCCTTGGAATCGTCGTCGCCCTGATCGCTGCCGTCGCTCTGATCATCCGTGCCGTCGGTCTTCTGCAGAGACAGCATCAGCGACAGAATGTCGGCGGTGATCTTCTTGACGATATCGGCGCTGCTATCGTCGCCGTCGTCTGATGTCGCAGCCGTGCCGGATGACGAGGACTGCGATGCGGCGGCGAGCTCATCCGGGGAAATGACGCCGTCGCCATTCTTGTCGAGGCTGGAAAGCGGAGACTGGTATTGGGATAAGGCGCTGCCGAGAGATGAAACACTGGTCACTTGAACCTCCTTCGAAAAGTTCGTCGTGAAGCCCGCCTTTCATGGGCGGGCAGATTCCGGGCTAAGCTGATTTGCGCCAAGCGTCAAAGCGACGTTTTGACACGTTAACTTTTCGGTTACCAAAGGTATCTTTTTGGAATTATTGTGTTTTTATAGGCAGATGGGTTCGATCGGATGGAGTTCTGCACCGGTCGCGGAAGCGCGATGCGAGGCCGATCTTGCTCCCGGCCGCGATTTCTGCCTTTCTTGCTCAGACCCAAGCCGGAAGCGAAGCCATGTCCGAGCCAGAGCCGAACGAGAAGATCGATGCGACGTTCCGCAACGGGTCGCTGACGGCGGCCGGGATCATCCTCGGTTTCTCTCTTAATTTCATCAGTGTCTGGGTTTCCAATCCCAATGACTGGAGCCGCATCGATATCCTGCCGATGTTGTTCCTGACCATCGGCATAGCCATTCAGGTGAAGGTCTTCGCCGATCTGCTGGCGCGCGACTCCCTCTTTGCCGTCAAATATGATCGGTCGCGCCGGCTCTTTCTGATCGGATTGGGAATCGTCGCCGCAGGAATCGGCATCGCGCTCGTCAACGACATGCTCGGTCTTGGAAGCATGCGGATGCTCGGATGAACCTTCTCGCTCCGCGCTGACGCGCTATCATACGCGCTCGACGAAGCCGTCCAGCACCCGCTTCTGTCCCGCGCGGTCGAACTCGATCGTCAGCTTGTTGCCTTCGATACCGGTGATATTGCCGTTGCCGAATTTCAGGTGGAACACGCGGTCGCCGACGGTGAAACGCGACGGCTCCGAGGATGTGGATTTCGCCACCAATTCGCCTTCGATCATGCGGCCCTTGGGGCCGCTTTCACCATAACCGATGCGTTCGACGGCATGGCCGGAGCGGGAGCCCCAATTGTCGCGCGTGGCATCGGTCTTGTTGGCCTGGGCGCGTTTCCAGCCGGGAGTGGAATAGGAATTGGCAAAGGGCTCGGCCTTGTCGAAGCGGGACTGGCCGTAGCCGCCGCGGCCGTAACCGCCATAGCTCTGCTCCATTTCAGCGACCTCGACATGGGTTTCCGGCAGCTCGTCGAGGAAACGCGAGGGCAGGGTCGATTGCCAGAGGCCGTGGATACGGCGATTGGAGACGAACCAGATGTGACAGCGGTGCTTGGCACGGGTGATGCCGACATAGGCGAGGCGGCGTTCCTCTTCCAGGCCGGCACGGCCGCTTTCATCCAGCGAACGCTGATGCGGAAAGAGGCCTTCCTCCCAGCCCGGCAGGAAGACGGTGTCGAATTCCAGGCCCTTGGCCGAGTGCAGCGTCATGATCGAGACGGCATCGAGGTTCTCGTTGGTCTCGGCATCCATGACGAGAGAGACATGCTCGAGAAAGCCGCGCATCGACTCGAAGCTTTCCATCGAGCGGATCAGTTCCTTGAGGTTCTCAAGGCGGCCGGGCGCTTCGGCGCTCTTGTCGTTCTTCCACATATCGGTATAGCCGGACTCTTCGAGGATCTGCTCGGCAAGTTCGGTATGCGGTGTGTTTTCAAGCAGTTCCTGCCACCGGCGGAAAGATTGAATCACGTCGAAGAGGGCTTTGCGCGCCTTCGGCTTCAACTCGTCGGTTTCGATGATGTCGGCGGCGGCCGCCAGCATCGGGATATCACGGGCACGCGCATAATCATGCAGTGCGCGCACCGTCGTATCTCCGAGGCCGCGCTTCGGCGTGTTGATGATGCGCTCGAAGGCGAGATCGTCGGAGGCCTGAGCGACGAGGCGGAAATAGGCCATGGCATCGCGGATCTCCAGGCGCTCGTAGAAGCGCGGGCCGCCGATGACGCGGTAGTTGAGGCCGAGGGTGACGAAGCGGTCTTCGAATTCGCGCATCTGGAAGGAGGCGCGCACGAGGATCGCCATGTCGTTCAGCAGATGCTTGCCGCGCTGGAGCTGCTCGATCTCCTCGCCGATGGCGCGGGCTTCCTCCTCCGAATCCCAGGAGGCGTGCACCTGCACCTTGACGTCATCAGGATCGGAGCGGTCTGTGAACAGCGTCTTGCCGAGCCGCCCTTCATTATGGGCGATCAGATGGGCGGCAGCCCCGAGGATATGTTCGGTCGACCGGTAGTTGCGCTCAAGCTTGATGACCTTGGCGCCGGGGAAATCCTTTTCGAAGCGCAGGATGTTGTCGACCTCGGCGCCGCGCCAGCCATAAATCGACTGGTCGTCGTCGCCGACGCAGCAGACGTTCTGCGGCTCGCCCTTGGCGCGCTGGGCGAGCAGCCGCAGCCACATATATTGCGCGGTGTTGGTGTCCTGATACTCGTCAACGAGGATGTAGCGGAAGCGGCCGTGATATTCCTTCAGGAGATCCGGGTTCTTGCGGAAGATCGCGATCGGATGCATCAGCAGGTCGCCGAAATCGCAGGCGTTTAACGTCGTCAGGCGCGCTTGATAGGCGAAATAGAGGTCGCGGCCGCGGCCATTGGCAAAGGCGCGGGCATCGCCCTCGGGGATGTCGGCAGGGCCGAGACCCTTGTTCTTCCAGGTATCGATCATGCCGGCGAACTGCTTGGCAGGCCAGCGCTTGTCGTCGAGGCCTTCGGCCTGGATCAACTGCTTGATCAGGCGGACGACATCGTCGGTATCGAGAATGGTGAAATCGGAACGCAGGCCGACGAGCTCGCCGTGGCGGCGCAGAAGCTTGACGCCGATCGAGTGGAAGGTGCCGAGCCAGGGCATGCCTTCGACGGCGCCGCCGACGAGCAGCGCGATGCGCTCCTTCATCTCGCGGGCGGCCTTGTTGGTGAAGGTGACGGCGAGGATCTGCGAGGGGAAGGCGCGGCCGGTATTGAGGATATGGGCAATACGGGTCGTCAGCACGCGCGTCTTGCCGGTGCCGGCGCCGGCAAGCACGAGGACCGGGCCTTCCAGCGTTTCGACGGCTTCGGTCTGTTCGGGGTTCAGCCCGGCGAGATAATCTGGCCGGCTGCCGCCGTCGCGCGCCGCCATGGCGCGGGCGGCAATGCCACCGGTGGCGGGCGCCCTTCCAGCCGGGGCGGCAGGCGGCTGCGGCTTGCGCGCCATCTCGCCCGGCTCTTCGTCGAAGAAGGGAATATCGTCGAAACTATTGCTCATGGCGCGTAATGTAGTGATTCGGGAAGGAAAGACCAGAAAAGATGTTCTGCTTTCATTCCCAAGCCGCCGCTATCCCAAGGGGTTTGCGCATGGCGGCAAGGCTGCTTGATAGAGAAAGGCGACCCGACGGAAAATTTCAGCCGCACTTGTCGGAAACCGCGTCGGCGGGGCGTCCTTGGATCATCGGACAATGGTCCGGATCTACCGTCAACAAGGAGGCTGCATCATGGCGAAGGTCGTTTCAAATCTCTGGTTCGCGCAGGAAGCGCGCGAAGCCGTCGAATTTTATGTGTCCGTCATCCCGGAATCCAGCATCGGCCGCACCACCATCCTTCCGGCGGAAACGCCGAGCGGGCCTCCCGGCAGCGTCGAGCTGATCGAGTTCACGCTCGGCGATCAGGCCTTCCTGGCGATGAAGGCGGGCCCGCTCGACAGCTTCAATCATTCTTTCTCGATCGCGATTCTCCTGGAAAGTCAGGCCGAGATCGATCGGATATGGGACGCCTTCCTCGCCAATGGCGGCACGGCGGAGGCCTGCGGCTGGCTCAGGGATCGCTGGGGCCTGTCCTGGCAGATCGTGCCGCGCATACTTTCCGAGATGATTGCCGACGACAACCGCGAGCGGGCCAAGCGCGTGACCGAGGTGATGCTCGGCATGGTCAAGATCGATGTCGCTGCGCTGGAAAAGGCATTCAACGGCTGAATTCGCCGGCGGGCGCATGATCTCAATGATCGGCGCGGATGCGCCCGTTTTTCGTCATCTCAGAAGGATCCGCACATGCTGCCCGGCATCGACTCTGCGCAGATTTGGCTGGCAATCGTCGATTTTTCGAGAGTTCGAATCACGGGCGACATTGCACACCCTTTTCATCTTTCTGTCACGTCGCGAAATGTGCTGATACCGCACGGGTGCTTTTTTCAACTATAATGAGAAACAGTTTCGTAGAGTAAAAATAACCGGTGCATGCACGCTTTTGTGCGTTGCAAGAAACGTCCGGTGAGCGTCGAATATACCTACGAAATTATTGATTCTTAGGAACGTCGTAGCCATCTCGATGGTTATACGACTTTGAAGCCTGCGGCATAACCTTACTGGAGGGCCCATGCTGAACGAATCCGTATTCGATGCCTTTACGCGCAGTTACGAAGCGCGCCGCGAAACCGATATGTCGGTGGCCGAGTATCTCGATCTCTGTAAAAAGGACCCAATCGCCTATGCCAATGCGACGGAGCGTCTGCTCGCGGCGATAGGCGAGCCGCAGATGGTCGATACCGCCAGGGATGCGCGGCTTGGCCGGATCTTCATGAACAGGACGATCCGGATTTATCCGGCCTTTACCGGCTTCCACGGCATGGAAGAGACGATCGAACGAATCGTTTCCTTCTTCCGGCACGCGGCGCAAGGGCTCGAGGAACGCAAACAGATCCTCTATCTGCTCGGCCCGGTCGGCGGCGGCAAGTCGTCGCTCGCGGAGCGGCTGAAGCAATTGATGGAGGTTCATCCGATCTACGTGCTGAAGGCGGGCGACGAGATCAGCCCGGTTTTCGAAAGCCCGCTCAACCTTTTCGATTCGGAAACGATGGGGTCGCTGCTGCAGGAGCAATACGGCATCCCGCTGCGGCGTCTGAACGGGCTGATGAGCCCGTGGTGCCTGAAGCGGCTCGACGACTTCGGCGGCGATATTTCCCGCTTCCGTGTCGTCAGAATTCAGCCGTCGCGGCTGCGCCAGATCGCCATCGCCAAGACCGAGCCCGGAGACGAGAACAATCAGGATATCTCGTCGCTGGTGGGCAAGGTCGATATCCGCAAGCTGGAGACCTACTCCCAGAACGATCCCGATGCCTACAGCTATTCGGGCGGCCTCAACCGCGCCAACCAGGGCATTCTCGAATTCGTCGAAATGTTCAAGGCGCCGATCAAGATGCTGCATCCGCTGCTGACGGCGACGCAGGAGGGGAACTATATCGGCTCCGAGAATATCGGCGCCATACCCTTTTCGGGCATCGTGCTCGCGCATTCGAACGAAGCGGAATGGCAGACCTTCAAGGCCAACAAGAACAACGAGGCCTTCATCGACCGCATCTGCGTGATCAAGGTGCCTTATTGCCTGAGGGTGATGGAAGAGCAGAAGATTTACGAAAAGCTGATCGAGGGATCGGAACTCGCCGATACGCCATGCGCCCCGGCAACGCTCGAAATGCTAGCCCGTTTTTCGGTGTTGTCACGGCTGCGCAAACACGAGAACTCGACATTCTTCTCGAAGATGCGCACCTATGACGGCGAGAGCCTGAAAGAAACCGATCCGCGCGCCCGCAGCGTTCAGGAATACCGGGATGCTGCCGGCATCGACGAGGGTATGGACGGCATTTCGACCCGCTTCGCCTTCAAAGTGCTCGCCTCCACCTTCAATCACGACACCACGGATATCGGTGCCGATCCTGTGCATCTGATGTATGTGCTGGAGCAGGCGATCCGCCGCGAGCAGTTTCCCGACGATGTCGAGAAGCGTTATATGGAATTTATCAAGGCCGATCTTGCGCCACGCTATGCAGAGTTCATTGGCAACGAGATTCAGAAGGCCTATCTTGAATCCTACGCGGACTACGGACAGAACCTGTTCGACCGCTATGTCGATTATGCCGATGCCTGGATCGAAGACGTGGACTTCAAGGATCCCGATACAGGCCAGCTTCTCGACCGCGAGCTCCTCAATCAGGAACTGACGAAAATCGAAAAGCCGGCGGGAATTGCCAATCCGAAGGATTTCCGCAACGAAATCGTCAAGTTCTCATTGCGGTCGCGGGCAGCCAACGGCGGAAAAAATCCGTCATGGACGAGCTACGAGAAAATCCGGGAAGTGATCGAGAAACGTATGTTCTCGCAGGTCGAAGATCTTCTGCCGGTCATTTCCTTCGGATCGAAGAAGGACTCGGAGACAGAGAAGAAGCACAGCGAATTCGTCTCGCGCATGGCAGCGCGGGGTTACACCGAGAGGCAGGTTCGACGCCTTGTGGAATGGTACATGCGCGTCAAACAGGCAAGTTAATGCGGAGCCATTATGCACATTGTCGACCGGCGGTTAAATCCGCGCGGTAAAAGTCTGGAAAATCGGCAGCGGTTCCTTCGACGCATGAAGGGCGCCGTGCAGCAGGCGGTCAAACGTTCTCTGCAAAACCGCAACATTCGCGATGTGCTCGACGGCGGGGAAATCAGCCTGCCGATCGACGGGATGGCCGAGCCGAACTTGCGGAGGGGCGATGGCGGCATCCGCGATCATATCCTGCCTGGAAACAGGGCCTTCGTCGAAGGCGACATTCTTCCGCGCCCGCCGGGGAGCAGGGGCGGAAAACCCAAGGATGCGGGCGAGGGCGACGGCGAGGACGGCTTCCGTTTCGTGCTGACGCGCGAGGAATTCCTCGATGTGTTCCTGGACGATCTGGAACTGCCCGACCTTGCCAAGCGGCGTCTGGCCGAAACCGAAGAGGAAACGCCCTTCCGCGCCGGCTATTCCGTATCGGGATCGCCGTCCAATATCGCCGTCGGTCGCACGACCAGGCTGGCGATGATGCGCCGTGTCGCACTTCACCGTCCGCGCCGCGAAGAGATCGAAGCCCTGCAGCGACAGATCGAGGAGTGCGAGGACGACGAGAGCCGCCTGGCCCTTGAAGCAAAACTTAAATCCCTGACGGAAAAAAGCCGGCGTATTCCCTATATCGATCCGCTCGACGTGCGGTATCGCCGCTTCGAAAACGAGCCGAAGCCCGTGGCCAAAGCCGTGATGTTCTGCCTGATGGACGTCTCCGGCTCCATGTCGGAACACATGAAGGACCTGGCCAAGCGGTTCTATCTGCTGCTCTATCTCTTCCTGTCGAAGCGCTACAAGAAAGTGGAGATCGTCTTCATCCGCCACACGGACAAGGCGGAGGAAGTCGACGAGGAAACCTTCTTCTATGGCCCGGCGACGGGCGGTACGCTGGTTTCCAGCGCCCTTGCGGCCATGCGGTCGATCATCGCGGCGCGTTTCGATCCGGCCGAATGGAATATTTATGGCGCCCAGGCCTCCGATGGCGACAACGCCCATTCGGACGGGAATTTGAGCGGGCAGCTGCTGCGCGAGATTTTGCCGCTGTGTCAGTATTTCGCCTATATCGAGGTCGGCGAGGAAGGCGGCGACTCCTCGATATCCCGTTCACCGCTTTGGATGCTCTATGACGGGATCCGTTCCGAGCTGCAGCCGCTTTCGATGCGCAAGGTCTGCCGGCGAAACGAAATATTCCCGGTTTTCCATGATCTCTTCCAGAAACGTGACGCACAGCCGAGGGTGACACCATGACCGTGACGATGAGGCCCAGAGAGCGGCTGTTGTTCGAGGGTGCCGACTGGGACTTTTCAACACTCCAACGCATCCACGACGCCTGCGAGGAGATCGCGCTCAACGAACTCGGCCTCGACGTCTACCCAAATCAGATCGAAGTTATCACCTCGGAGCAAATGCTGGATGCCTATTCCTCGACCGGCATGCCGCTCTTCTACCGCCATTGGTCCTTCGGCAAACATTTCGCGCATCACGAAACTTTCTATCGCCGCGGGATGCGCGACCTTGCCTATGAGATCGTCATCAACAGCTCTCCCTGCATCTCCTACCTGATGGAGGAGAACTCGGCGACGATGCAGACGCTCGTCACCGCGCATGCAGCCTTCGGCCACAACCATTTCTTCAAGAACAATTATCTCTTCAAGCTCTGGACCGATGCGGAGGGCATCCTCGATTACCTCGACTTCGCCAAGGGTTACATCACCCGCTGCGAAGAACGCTACGGCGAGACGGCCGTCGAGCGCACACTCGACGCAGCCCATGCGCTGATGTCGCACGGGGTGCATCGATTCGCGGGCAAGACCACCATCGATCTTCGCCAGGAGGAGAAGCGCCAGCAGGAGCGCCGCGCCCACGAGGAGCAGATGTTCAATGACCTCTGGCGGACGGTTCCCGTCGGCAAAACCAAAAAGACGGGCGACATCGGGTTGGAAAAGCGCCGCGCCGCCCTCGGCCTGCCGCAGGACAACATCCTTTACTTTCTTGAGAAAACGGCGCCGCGGCTGCAGCCATGGCAGCGCGAGATTCTTCGCATCGTCCGCCATGTCGCGCAATATTTCCATCCTCAGCGGCAGACCAAGGTGATGAACGAGGGAACCGCCACCTTCGTCCACTACCAGATCATGAACCGGCTTCATGAGCGGGGACAGATCAGCGACGGAAACTTCCTCGAATTCTTGAAGTCGCACTCCAACGTCGTGTTCCAGCCGAGCTATGACGACCGGCGGTTCTCGGGCTTCAATCCCTATGCGCTTGGTTTTGCGATGATGCAGGATATCGAGAGGATCGTGACGACGCCGACCGAAGAAGACCGCGCATGGTTTCCCGATATCGCCGGACGCGGCGATGCGATGGCGATCCTGCGCGACATCTGGGCCAACTATCGCGACGAGAGTTTCATCAGCCAGTTCCTGAGCCCGAACCTGATTCGCCAGTTGCGGCTGTTCCATCTCTACGACGATCCGGAACAGACCGAAGGGGTGCTGGTTTCGGCGATCCACAATGAGCGCGGATACCTGCGCATCCGCCGCCAACTCTCCCGGGAATACGATATCGGCTGGACCGATCCGGCCATCGATATCGTCGACGTCGACCTCGCCGGCGACCGCCGGCTGTTGCTGCAGCACATCGTAATGAATGGCTGCTATCTTCAGGAAAACGACACGAAGCTCGTCCTCCAGCATCTCGCCGATCTCTGGGGCTACGACGTCTTGCTGCAGGAAATCGATAGCTCGAGCACGGTGGCGAGAGAGCACACTGCGAGCCCGCGCAAGATCGTTCAGTAATCCAACGTTTTTCTTTAAGGCGCCGGACGTGGAAGGGCCGGGTGACGCTCTTGCTGGCTGCTGGTCAGCGGTATGTATCATGATAGCTACCGCAAGGTGGACGGGTCAGGCTTCCCGCCGAATTTCGCTTCGAGGAGAGCGAGGTGTTCGTTCGTCGTGATCCGAAGACCGGCGATGTCATTCTGTCACGCAAGCCGGAGTCACGGGACGACCTTTTCGACCCCATGAGAAAGATCCGATTCCGGATGATTTCATGGGGCCGGCCGACCGCCTTCGTATGATCGTGATCCGTTCGAGGGCCGGAACGTGAAGGACGGTGATCTATAATTATCGATGGTAACAAACACAAAGGCTGCGTAATTTATCGGCGCTGCAATCGTCGCTATTGATCTCCACTCAAGCAAATTCGGCCTTTGCAGCGATCTTTCCGGCGGAGAGCGCGGAGACGAGACACCATGAGTGAAACGCGGCGCAAGCTGACGACGATCTTCTGTGCTGACGTGCAGGACTATACGCGGCTGATGGGGGCCGATGAGGAAGGGACGCTTGCGGCGCTGAAGCGTTGCCGCGAAGCGATGGGGCGCTTGATCGAAAGCCATGGCGGGCGTGTCATCAACACCTGGGGCGATGGACTGATCGCCGATTTCCCGAGCGTGGTCGAGGCGGTGCGCGCCGCCGTCGATACCCAGAACGAACTTGCCGGTTTCAACGCCCGCCGCCCGGAAGACGGACGCATGCTGTTCCGCATCGGTATCAATCTCGGCGATGTGATCGTCGAAGACGACGACATCTACGGCGACGGCGTCAATATCGCCGCACGACTGCAGGCTTCGGCTTCGGCCGGTGGCATCGTCATCTCAAGCACCGTTTACGACCAGGTCCGCAACAAGGTGGCGGTCGGTTTTGAGTTTCTCGGGCCGCTGATGGTGAAGAACGTCGATGAAGGCGTGCCGAGCTACGCGGTGAAGATCGGCGATGCCAAGGACGAGACGCCGCCGCCCCAACGACCAGGCCCGCGGCCGCAGCCGGCGGCTCAAATCGCCGAAGCAAGCCCAGTGCCTGGCAGACGCAGGCTGTTCGGTGTGCTCGGTGTCATCGCGGCTGTGCTGATCGGCATCAATCTTTTATCGTGGCAGGGCGTTTTCTGGGCGCGCTTTCCGGTGCTTGCGCTCGCCGTCGTCGCAGCCTTGGCCTGGAATCGCAGCCAGACCCTGTTCAACCGGAAGGTCACCTCGCTGGCGATCGTGGCCCTCGGCATGGTCGGCATCAACCTCTTTACCTGGACGGGGCAGTTCTGGGCGGTGTGGCCGATACCGGGGATTGCGGCCGTCATGGGCTTGCGATGGTCGATGCGCCGGTAAATCGGCGATCCCGGCTGTTTTTTCAGGAGCGTCCGAGACGTTTGCGAGCTTCGTTCAAGCAAAAGTGAGCGGCCGGGTTATTTCCATTCTTTGCTGAAATTACAAATCGGTAATGCCGGCTGCTTATGCTTGCCGGTAAGCTTCAAACGCGCGATATTGTCGCATCAGACGGGATCTTCCCGCAGCGCCTCTTTCGACCGACCCTGGTCCAACCTCGAGTCCCTCTGGAGACGTGAATGGCCTTTTGGAAGCAGTTTATACTTTCGCTCATCGTCATTATTGCCGGCTTTGCCGCGTGGGTTTTCTTTGTCCCAGGCGCCGGCGATACGATGCGCGATGCAGGTATTCCAGAGAGCATCGTTTCCAGGATCGCGCCGAAGACTGAGGAGACGGCGGATGCCGAGGCTCCCGCCCGGGCGCAAGGCCAGCAGCGTGGCGAGGGCCAAGGACAGGGCAAGGGTCAGGGACAGAACCGCCGCAATGGCGGGGCGCGCAACGGCGCCATTCTCGTTGCGACGCAGGCGGTCGTTCAGGGCGTCGTCAACGACCGGCTGAACGCCATCGGCACGGGCGACGCGATCCGCTCGGTTGCAGTGACACCGCAGGCATCGGGTACGATCCGCGAAATCCTCATCAAGTCGGGCGACAGGGTCAAGGCCGGCCAAGTGCTCGCCAAGCTCGACAGCGAGGAGCAGGTGATCGCCCGCGGCCAGGCCGATGTGGCGGTCAAGGCCGCGGTCGAGAAATCCAATCTCTATCACAACATCAAATCCAGCGTGTCGCGCATGGACGTGTTCGATTCCGAGATCGCCGAGCAGGGCGCGCGGCTGCAGTTGCAGGCCGCCGAACTCAATCTCGCACGGCGCAACATTATTGCGCCGATCGACGGCATCGTCGGCATCGTGCCGGTCAATATCGGCGACAACGTCACGACGAGCATCCCGATCGTCACGCTCGACGACCGTTCGGAAATCCTCGTCGACTTCTGGGTCCCTGAGCGCTTCTCCAACACGGTATCGGTCGGCCAGCCGGTCGAGGCGATGTCGGTGGCAAAACCGGGACAGATGTTTGCCGGCGTGGTCGAGGCCGTCGACAACCGCATAGACGCGGCAAGCCGTACGCTTCGATTGCGCGCCCGCATCGACAACTCTTCCGATGAGCTGCGCGCCGGCATGTCCTTCAGCGTCAGCATGAAATTCCCAGGTGACAAATATCCGGCGGTCGATCCGCAGTCCGTTCAGTGGGATTCGCAAGGGTCCTTCGTCTGGCTGGTTGACGACGACAAGTCACATAAGGTGCGGGTCAGCGTGGTGCAGCGCAACCCGGATTTCGTGCTCGTCAAAGCCGATCTTAAGGACGGCGACAAGATTGTGACGCAGGGCCTGCAGCGGGTGCGTGAGGGCGGGGCGGTGCGCGTTTCCGCCGACGCGGCCGCGAATGCGGAGGTCGCCACGCAATGAGTGTGACCGAGATTCATCAGGACAGGGCCTCGGGCAAGCAGAGCTTCACCGCACTTTTCGTTCGCCGGCCAATCCTGGCGCTGGTGTTCAACACGCTGATGGTGGTCGCCGGCCTTGCGGCCTATGTCGGGGTGGAGGTGCGCGAACTGCCGGATGTCGACCGTCCCGTCGTCACCGTACGCACCACTTTCGACGGCGCATCGCCGCAGACGATCGACCAGGAACTGACCAAAGTGATCGAGGGCGCGGTCGCGCGCGTCAGCGGGCTGAAATCGATCTCGTCCACCTCTTCCTTCGGCCAGAGCCGGGTGACGCTCGAATTCTCGGATACGATCGATCTCGCCGTCGCCGCCAACGACGTGCGCGACGCGATCGGCCGCATCACCCAGAACCTGCCCGATGAGGCGGATGCGCCGCAGATCGTCAAGGCGGATTCGGATTCCTCGGCGATCATGCGCCTTGCCGTCACCTCCACCAAACTCAATATGGACGATCTCACGCAGCTCGTCGAAAACGAGGTGATCGATCGCCTTGCCTCCGTCGACGGCGTTGCCGATGTCGAGGAATATGGCGACCAGGAGAAGGTCTTCCGCGTCGATGTCGATCAGGGGGCTCTTGCGAGCCGCGGGCTGACCATCGGCGACCTGACCAAGGCGCTCGACAATGCCGCGCTCGACGTGCCGGCGGGATCGCTGAAGAGCAATACGCAGGATATCGTGGTGCGCGCCACCGCCAACCTGCAGACGCCGGCGGATTTTTCCAACGTCATGCTGCAGGACCGCGTCCGGCTCGGCGACGTCGCGACGGTGACGCTGGGCCCACGCGACGGGGAAACGGCGCTGCGATCGAACGGCAAGCCGGGCATCGGCCTCGGGATCATCCGCCAGGCGCAATCCAACACGCTGAATATCTCGACCGGCATCAAGGCCGCCGTCGAGCAATTGTCGAAGACGCTGCCCGAGGGCACGACGATCGCGATCACCAGCGATGACGCCGTCTTCATCCAGGGCGCGATCCACGAGGTGGTGCTGGCGCTGGTGCTTGCCGCCGTCATCGTCACCGCCGTCATCTATCTTTTCCTGCGCGACTGGCGGGCGACGCTGATCCCGGCGGTCAGCATGCCGGTGGCGCTGATCGGCACGCTGGCGGCGATCTATATGGTCGGCTTCTCGATCAACATCCTGACGCTGCTGGCGATCGTGCTGGCGACCGGCCTCGTCGTCGACGACGCGATCGTGGTGCTCGAAAACATCGTGCGCCGGCGCGCCGAAGGCATGGGGCCGCGCGCCGCCGCCGTGCTCGGGACCCGCGAGGTTTTCTTCGCGGTTGTCGCCACGACCGCGACGCTTGCGGCCGTGTTCATCCCGCTTTCCTTCCTTCCGGGACAGGTCGGCGGCCTCTTCCGTGAATTCGGCTTCGTGCTCGCCTTCTCCGTCGGCCTGTCGTCGCTTGTGGCGCTGACGCTCTGCCCGATGCTGGCCTCGCGCATGCTGACGAAGCCGATGATAGAAGATCACGGCGCGCTCGGCCGTCTGGGCGGGGCGCTCGCCCGGCTCTACAAATGGGCGCTGCATGGCTGCCTCAACGCCCCCTTCGTCGTCCTCCTGTTCTCGGTGATCTTTGCCGGCGCGGCACTCGTCGCCTTCTCGAGCGTCAAGAGCGAACTGACGCCGGAAGAGGACCGGTCGATGGTGATGATGCGGCTGACGACGCCGCAGGGATCGAGCCTCGAGTACACTCGCGACAAGATGCAGCTCGTCGAGGAAAATCTGCAGCCGCTCGTCGACCGCGGCGACATCCGCAACATTTTCTCGATCTCCGGCCAGGGCGGCTCTTTGAATAGCGGCTTCATGGTGCTCACACTTGCCCCCTGGGGAGAGCGCCACAGGACACAGGCGGAGATCGTCGGCGACATCAATCAGGCGGCAGCAAGGGTGCCGGCCCTACGCGGCAATGCCATCTCCTCCAACAGCCTGCGCATCCGCGGTGCCGGCAGCGGCGTGCAGATGGCGCTGATCGGCAATGATCACGACGCGCTGACGGCAGCTGCCGCCAAGCTGGTCCAGGCACTCGACGCCACCGGCCGGTACGATACGCCGCGCCTGACCAACGAGCCTAGCCAGGCGCAGGTGTCGGTGGCGATCGACCGCGAGCGTGCTTCCGATCTCGGCATCGACATTACGGGGCTTTCGACGGCGATCCAGTCGCTGCTCGAAGGGCGCTCGGTGGTCGACGTCTTTGTCGACGGCGAGTCCTATCCTGTGCTTCTGACCTCGACGACGCGGCCGATCGACGATCCGACCGACCTGGAAAACGTGTTCCTGAAAACCGGCGACGGCAAGATCGTGCCGATGTCGGTCATCGCCACGATGAAGGAAGGTTCGGTTGCGCCGCAGCTCAACCGCGAACAGCAGCTCGCCTCCGTCGCGATCACCGCCGGCCTGAAGGACGGCATGTCGCTCGGCGATGCGGTCAAGCAGGTAACCGAGCTTGCGCAGCCGCTGCTGCCGGCCGGCGCGCGCCTGCTGCCGCTTGCCGAAGCCGCGACGCTGGAGGAGAATTCAAGCGGTATGGCGCTGACCTTCGGCTTTGCCATCGTCATTATTTTCCTGGTGCTGGCGGCGCAGTTCGAAAGCGTGCTGTCCTCGCTGATCATCATGTCGACGGTGCCGCTCGGCCTTGCCTGCGCCATCTTCGCACTTGTGATCACCGGCTCCAGCCTCAATATCTACAGCCAGATCGGACTGGTGCTCTTGGTAGGAGTCATGGCGAAGAACGGCATTCTGATCGTCGAATTCGCCAATCAGCTGCGCGACCGGGGCGAGGACGTGCGCTCGTCGATCGAAAAGGCCTGCGCTTTGCGCCTTCGCCCTGTCATGATGACGATGATCGCCACCATCCTCGGCGGCGTGCCGCTGGTCTTTGCCCATGGCGCCGGTGCCGAAGCGCGCGTGGCGCTGGGCTGGGTGATCGTCGGCGGTCTCGGCTTCGCGACGCTGGTGACGCTGTTCATCACGCCGGTCGCCTATCTGCTGCTCGCCCGCTTCGGCAAGCCGCATGCCCATGAGGAAGCGCGGCTGCACGAGGAGATGGCCGTCGCCACGCGCCCACGCGCCGCACCCGACGAGGAACAGCTGCAGGCCGCCGAATAGGTCTTCTATCCGAATTGAACAGGCCGCCGGATCGCCATTCGGCGGCGTTTCCTATGGTGTATGAAACCTTGCGAAATAAGATAAATTACTTCTGAAGTTTAGCCGTTTGTTAAGCATAAACGGCAATGATCGTGGGCAGCAACCGGCTGGTCTTCTTCGTTTCTCGAAGGCTGCAACGCGCTGGATTTTCAGCGACCCCGGACATGAATGTCCGCGCGGCAACGGTTCATTTCTTGTGCAGTTTGCGTCCTGTTTGCGTTTTGGAGTTTAGTTCCCGTGAGTATTTATCAGCGCGTCTCCGTGGACGCGGCGCTTCATGTGCTGCGCGATATCAACCGCAATATGACGGTCACGCAAAATCACATCACGACCGGCATGCGTGTCGCAAAAGCTGCCGACAATGCCGTCTACTGGTCGGTCGCCACCACGGCGCGCACCGACAACAAGGCTGTTTCGGCGATCCAGGATGCGCTCGGCATGGCGGCGGCGACGATGGGCACAGCCTATACCGGCGTCGAGAACGTCATCGACGTCGTCTCCGAGATCAAGGCCAAGCTGGTTGCCGCGACCGAAGACGGCGTTGATAAGAACAAGGTCAACGAAGAGATCAAGCAGCTGCAGGAACAGCTGCGCAGCGTTTCGGAATCAGCGACCTTCAACAGCGACAATTGGGTGATCCTTAACAACGACGCGACGCCGACGCAGCCGCGCCAGATCCCGGCTTCCTTCATCCGCAATGCCGACGGCACGGTCTCGGTCGGCATGCTGAGCTATCATATCGACAACACGCCGGTCGGAGCGACGACCTCCAAGGACGCGCGCTATCTGATCGACGACCGTGCCACCGGCTCTGGCGAATACGGCGTGCTGACCTCGTCCTATTTTGCCACCGAGCTCGGCGCCGCGCAGAACTACGTATTGATGACGAGCAAGAACGGTACCACAACCGGGCAGGTGGTGATCTCGCTTTCGGCCGCCACGACGCAGGGGCAGATCGGCGAAATGATCAGTGTCGTCGATGCCGCGCTGACGCAGCTGACGACGGTCGGTTCGGCCTTTGGCGCGCTTGAGAAGCGCATCAATCTGCAGAACGACTTTGCCACCAAACTGCACGACAACAACACCGCCGGCATCGGCCGGCTCGTCGATGCTGACATGGAGGAAGAGTCGAGCAAGCTCAAGGCGCTGCAGACGCAGCAGCAGCTCGGCCTGCAATCGCTGAATATTGCCAACGCGACTTATGATACGGTCAGACAGTTGTTCCAGAATTTCTAAGGTTGTGAGCCGTCACCCGCCCTCGTGGTTCGAGACGGGCCCGCGGGCCCCCTCACCATGAGGGCTGATCGTCGTGTCTGCTGCCTATGGGCGCGGTCGATCCATTAAAACTGTTGGTATCAGCGCATTCCGGCAACATGGCTCCTATTTCGGCGCCTGAAATTCCCCTATCACGAAAGCATCTTCATTTTCTTGCCGCAATCCTTGCCATTTGCTCGCATCAGCTTCGAACGGAGACCATCCTGTCCATGATCAAGAAATTCGTACTTTTGGCTGTTGCAGCAAGCTATCTCAGCGCCTGCACAACGACCGACCCCTATACCGGTGAACAGAAGGTTTCCAATACGGCGGGCGGCGCGGCGCTCGGCGCGCTTGGCGGCGCTCTGGTCGGTGTGGCTGTCGGCGGCGGCGGACACGGCAAGCGCAACGCAGCGCTGATCGGCGCCGGCGTCGGCGCGCTCGCCGGCGGCGCGATCGGCAATTACATGGATCAGCAGGAATCCGAGCTTCGCGCCCAGCTCGAAGGCACCGGTATTTCCGTGACCCGTAACGGCGACAACATCATTCTCAACATGCCGTCGAACATCACCTTCGACGTCGACCAGGATGCGGTGAAGCCGGGCTTCTATCCGACGCTGAATTCGGTGGCGATCGTGCTGCGCAAGTTCAACCGCACGCTGATCGACGTCAACGGCCATACGGATTCGACCGGTAGCCTGCAGCACAATCAGGATCTGTCGCAGCGCCGCGCGCTTTCGGTCGCCGATTATCTCGGCGGCCAGGGCATCGACCAGCGCCGCGTTTCGGCTGTTGGTTTCGGCCCGTCACAGCCGGTCGCCTCCAACGCCAGCGAGGCCGGCCGCGCCCAGAACCGCCGCGTCGAAATCCAGATCGCGCCGATCACACAGGGCTGAATTGGAATTTTTCCGTCATTCAAGCGGCCGGGCTAAGCCCGGCCGTTTTTGTTACTGCTGCATCGCCGCGCCCTTGGTGATCTTGTCGACGATCTTCTTGTCGGCGCGTAGCGCGATGCCGACGACCTTGGCATCGTCGGGTGCATATTCGGAAAACACGGCGCGATTGGCCGCGTCATGGCCGGTGGCGAACATTTCCTCGATGAATAGCGAGGCGGTAACGTCGCGTTCCAGCGCGCGGCGGTGGATGGCAGACATCGTCGCCTTGTCGGCGGAAAGCACGATGATCGGCTGGATCGACAGCGGATTGTAGAGATTGCCCGCGCGGTCCTTGTAGGGCTCGCCGATGATTTCGGGATGGCCGCCGGCGATGCCGGTCATCAGGAAGGCGGTGACGTTCAGTTTCTGCCAGCCGGCAAGATTGTTTCGCAGGACGACGGCAATTTTGGTATCAAACATCGGATAGTCTTTCATCTCGGGTTATGGAGTCTCGGGCGCGTTGAGCCAGGATCTACATCCGCAGGCCTTCGAAGGTCTTGAACGTTTGTGCGCGGGACCATCCGGCGACGTCATCCTGGCGGCGCCGGCTTTTCCCGGCATCGAGCGCATCGAGGCGCAGTTTTCAGGCAATGCCTTCGAGCCGCACCGCCACGACACCTATGCACTCGGCGTGACGCTGAAGGGCGTGCAGACTTTCGGCTATCGCGGCGAGCGGCGCTTCAGCCTGCCGGGCCAGGTGATTGTGCTGCATCCCGATGAGGAGCATGACGGCGGGGCCGGGACCGAGGACGGACTGCACTACCGCATGCTCTACCTGGAGCCGTCACTGCTGCTTGAATGCCTGGAGGCTGATGGCATCGGTTTGCCTTTCGTCGACCAGCCCGTCATTGGGGATCCGGCGCTGGCCGCCGTGCTGCTCGCCGCGCTCGGCGAGCTCGACCGCGAACTGGACGAGCTTTTCGTCGACGATTTCCTGTCGCAGGTGGCGGGCGGTCTGTCCCGGCATGCGCTGATGCCGCGCCGGCCGCTCGGCGGTGTCGCCTGGCGGCAGGCGCGGGCGGCACGGGACTATCTCGAGGCGCATACGACGCGGCCGGTACGCTCCGGCGAATTGGAAGCGGTGACGGGGCTCGACCGTTTCGCGCTGTCGCGGCATTTCCGGGCGGCCTTCGCCACCAGCCCGCACCGCTATCTGCTGATGCGGCGCCTGCAGCGGGCCCGCACCATGATCGGCGCGGGAGAGGGGATTTCGGACGCGGCGGCGGCGACCGGCTTTGCCGACCAGAGCCATCTCAACCGGCATTTCAAGAAGGCTTACGGAATGACGCTTGGGCAGTGGGCAACGCTGGCGCATAACCCGCGGCGCCTTATACGGGATTTTCCGCAAGGCCGGAGCGGCGGGCGATGAAGCGGGCGAGCGCCGGGCCGATCATCAGGATCACCAGGAAACGGCCGGTCTGCATCGCCATGACGAAGGGCACGTCGACATCGCTGGAGGCGGCGATGATGGCGACGGAATCGGCGCCGCCGGGGCTGGTGGCGAGATAGGCCGTCAGCGGATCGATGCCGGCGAAGACGTGAAGGGCTGCCGCCATGCAGCCGCAGAGCGCCATCAGCAGCACGATGCAGGCCGACACCCGCGGCAGGGCGCGCGCCACGTGCTCGAGGATCGAGCGGGTGAAACGCAGGCCGATGCTCCAGCCGACGAGCGCATAGGCGATGGCGAGCAGCCACATCGGCAGCTCGATCTTCAAGAGGCCGACACCCTGCAGGAAGGCGCCGAGAAAAAGCGGCACGATGATCATGCCGCCCTGGATGCGCAGGCGCCGCACGCCATAGGCGCAAAAGCCGGCAAAGGCGGCGGTCGTCGCAAGGGCCGGCCAGTCGACTGCGGGAAAGAGGATGAGCGGTGGCGGCTCCCCGCCGTCAGCCGCCACCCAGAGGCGCGAGACCACCGAGGCGCCGAAGGCGACGAAGACGACACGCAGATACTGCATGAAGGCGACGAGGCGGGCATCGGCGCCATAGGCCTCCGACATGATCATCATGGCGGAGGCAGCACCCGGCGAGGAGCCCCAGACGGCGGTCGTTCCCGGCAGCACCTGCCAGCGCGTCAGCAGCCAGCCGAGGCCGGTGGCGATGGCGATGACGGAGAAGACGAACAGCAGGAAGAGCGGCGCGTCCTTCGCCATGGCGCCGAGAATATCAGCGGTGATGGTGCGCGCCATCATGAGGCCGACAAGAACCTGGCCGAACTGCAGCGGCCAGAGCGGCACGCGAAGCTTTCCCTTGCCGACTGTCAGCGCCAGCAGGATGGCCGCGACCATCGGCCCGATCAGCAGCGAGGCGGGCAGGGCGAAGAGTTCAAGGAAGAGGGTGAGGGCGGTGGAGAGCGCCAGCAGCAGCGCCCATTTCGGCAGGGCGGTATCGCGCAGCAGGCGGCGTGCGTCGCTGAATGGCATGATCCCCGTATCTTTCCTGGCCGGCGCCAAGCCCCGAGGCTGAAGATGGGAGGAGGCTCCGGCATGACGAAGAGAGGCCGGCGGCAAGGGCCGGTCGGTACGGCTCGTATAGGCGGGCGCTGCGTGCGCGGTCAATTGCGAAATCTGGCTTTGCGGCGGCCTGTCATGCGAATGTGATTCAAGCGGCCGCTTCAAGTCTTTGTTATCTCATCAGAGATGCACATGGCTGACGAGGAAGTCGAGCAGAGCGCGCACGCGCGCCGGCAGCGGGCCGCCCTGGCCCATATAGAGGGCGTAGAATTCCTCGAGATCGCCGGGATTGGCCTCTTCCAGCACCGGCGCCAGCCGTCCGGCATCGATATCGGCGCGCACGGTGAAGGCGGCAAGGCGGGCGAGGCCCGCGCCTGCGAGCGCGAGATGGCGCATGGCTTCGCCGTCCGCTACCTGCACGCCCGGCGTGATCGGGACCGTCACCGTTTCGCCGTCCTCGCGCATCGGCCAGCCCTCGACGGCGCGGGCGTAGGAAAAGCCGATGCGGTAATGGCGGCGGAGATCGGCGACGCTCAGCGGCTCGCCGTGACGCTCGAGATAATCGGGCGAGGCGACGATGATCTTGCCGGTGGCGCCGAGCTTGCGGGCAATCAGGCTGGAATTTTTCAAAGGGCCGGCGCGGATCGCGACATCGGCGCGCTCCTCCATCAGGTCGACGATCCTGTCGGTGTGGGAAATATCCAGCGTCACGGCGGGATGAACCGTCATGAAGGCGGGAACGAGCGGCGCCAGCACATGATTGCCGAAGGAGCCGCTGGTGTTGATGCGAATGCGGCCCGAGACCTCCTCGCCAGTCGAGGCCTGCCGCTCGGCCGCGGTGATGTCGGCAAGGATGGCGATGCTGCGCTCATAAAAGACGCAGCCCTCCGGCGTCAGCTGCAGCTTGCGGGTCGAGCGGTTGACGAGGCGGGCGCCGAGGCGCGCTTCCAGCCGGGCGACCAGCTTGCTGACGGCCGATGGCGTCATGCGCTGGATTTGCGCGGCAGCTGAAAAGCCACCGCGCTCGACGACGCTGACGAAGACTTCCATTTCGCCTGATCGATTGACGTCCTGACGGCTCATGATGAATTCAAATCACAGATGATATGCTTTTAGGTAATCTATATCATCGTTTCCACCAGGTCTATCTCTGCAAAACAAACAGGAGATTGCACCATGGAATACAGAAATCTTGGCGCATCGGGCTTGAGGGTGCCGGTCTTAAGCTTCGGGGCCGGCACATTTGGCGGCAGCGGTCCGCTGTTCGGCGCCTGGGGCACGACGGATGCGCAAGAGGCGCGGCGGATGGTGGATATCTGCCTGGAGGCGGGTGTGACGCTGTTCGATACGGCGGATGTCTATTCGGCCGGCGCTTCCGAAGAGGTGCTCGGTCAGGCGATCCGCGGCCGGCGCGACGCCGTGCTGATCTCGACGAAGACAGCGCTGCCGATGGGTGAGGGGCCGCAGGACTGGGGCACCTCGCGAACCCGGCTGATCCGCGCCACCGAGGCAGCGCTCAGCCGGCTCGGGACCGATTATATCGACCTCCTGCAGCTGCACGCCTTCGATGCCTCGACGCCGATCGAGGAGGTGCTGTCGACGCTCGACGGGCTCGTTTCCGCAGGCAAGATCCGCTACGTCGGTGTTTCCAACTTTGCCGGCTGGGAGCTGATGAAGTCGCTTGCCGCCGCCGAGCGCCACGGCCATCCCCGTTATGTCGCCCATCAGGTCTATTATTCGCTGGCGGGGCGCGATTACGAATGGGAGTTGATGCCGCTCGGCGCCGACCAGGGTGTCGGCGCTCTCGTCTGGAGCCCGCTTGCCTGGGGGCGGCTGACCGGCAAGATCCGCCGCGGCCAGCCGCTGCCTGCGGCAAGCCGGCTGCATGATACGGCGCAGTACGGGCCGCCTGTCGACGACGAGAAGCTGTTCGACATCGTGGAGGTGCTGGACGCCCTCGCTGAGGAGACCGGCCGGACGGTGCCGCAGATCGCCATCAACTGGCTGCTTGGCCGGCCGACGGTCTCGAGCGTCATCATTGGAGCCCGTAACGAGCAGCAGCTCAGGCAGAACCTTGGCGCGGTCGGCTGGAGCCTTTCGAAGGATGAGATCGCAAGGCTCGACGCCGTCAGCGCCGTTACAGCGCCCTATCCCTATTTCCCCTATCGGCGGCAGGAGGTTTTTGCGCGGCTCAACCCACCGATCGTCTGAGGCGCCGGGGACGGCGGACTTGTATGTGCCGATGGGCCTATAACAAAGGGGGAATGAAATCTTCTGGCAAACTTAACTGGACAGCCGCTTTGACTTGCCCCATACCCAGCCTGCTGGATAATTCCTTGAACCGGAATCGATTTAAGGATGAAATTATCCAGTAATTTTAAAGGTCTACAGCGGCCTTTGCGCGTCTGAAAAGATGCGCGGTGCTTTAGCCTGCAGGACACGATGTGGTTTCTGTGAAACGGCAGGGAGATCAAAGGGATGGCGCTGAAGGACGCGAAGGCCGGCACACGCAACGAGGCGGGGATATCAGCCGTGCTCGGCATTCTCAAGCAGAGCTTCGGCGAGCGCTTCCAGACCGGCCAATCCTTCCGCGAACAGCATGCCCATACGACTACCTACATCCCGCCGCAGCTGCCGGACGGCGTGCTCTTTGCCGAGAGCGCCGAGGATGTGAAGGCGGCGGTCAGGGTCTGCGCGGCGCATAAGGTGCCGGTGATCGGCTTCGGCGTCGGCACCTCGCTGGAGGGCCAGGTCAACGCCGCCAATGGCGGAATTTCGATCGATTTCAGCCGCATGAACCGGGTGATCGAGGTCAATCCCGAGGATCTCGACTGCACCGTCGAGCCGGGTGTGACGCGCGAGGCGCTGAACATCCACCTGCGCGATACCGGCCTGTTCTTCCCGATCGATCCCGGCGCCAATGCCTCGATCGGCGGCATGGCCTCGACCCGGGCGTCCGGCACCAATGCCGTGCGCTATGGGACGATGAAGGACAATGTGCTTGCCGTCACCGCCGTCACCGCCAATGGCGAGGAAATCCGCACGGCCCGGCGCGCCCGCAAATCTTCCGCCGGCTACGACCTGACGCGGCTCTTCGTCGGCGCCGAGGGCACGCTTGGCATCCTGACCTCGGTGACGCTGCGCCTGCAGGCGATCCCGCAGAAGATCGCCGGCGGCGCCTGCGCCTTTCCGAGCGTCAAGGCCGCTTGCGACGCTGTCATCATGACGATCCAGATGGGCATCCCGGTGGCGCGCATCGAGCTGCTCGATACGGTGCAGATGCGGGCCTGCAATGCCTATTCCAAGCTTTCCTATGCTGAAAGCCCAACGCTCTTCCTCGAATTCCACGGCACCGACGAGACGGTGCCGCTGCAATCGGCAGCCTTTGGCGAGATCGCGGCGGAATGCGGCGGGGGCGAGTTCCTGTGGACCGCCAATGCCGAGGAGCGGACCAAGCTCTGGAAGGCGCGCCACGATGCCTATTGGTCTGCAAGGGCGCTGGCGCCCGGGCTTGCCGCACTTTCGACCGATGTGTGTGTTCCGATATCGCGGCTTGCCGATTGTGTTTCGCAAACGCAGGCCGATATCGAGGCGCATGGACTGCTCGGTCCGATCGTCGGCCACGCCGGAGACGGGAACTTCCATGTGCTGCTGTTGTTCGATGACAAAAGCGCCGAAGACATCGCCAAAGCCGAAAGCTTCGTGCAACGGCTCAATCGGCGGGCGCTCGACATGGACGGGACATGCACCGGCGAACACGGGATCGGGCAGGGCAAGATGGCGTTCCTCGAACAGGAGCTGGGGGGCACGGTGGATTTGATGCGACAGGTGAAACAGGCGCTCGATCCGGACGATATCTTCAATCCCGGCAAGATTTTCCACCAGGGCTGAAAACGGAATATTCTCATGAACTTGGGCCTTGCCCCCGGCATGAATAGCGGTAGTGTCGGCAATAGTATCCCGAATGGAGAATCCTTGCATTGGTAGGCCGGTTCCTCGTCTTTCTGGGGGGAGTGATCGTCGTAGTGCTGTTTGTGGCGCTGCTTGCGCCGCTATTCATCGACTGGACGGATTTCCGCAAGAATTTCGAGGATCAGGCAAGCCGCATCATCGGCAAGAAAGTCACCGTCTACGGCACCGTGGACGCGCGGCTCCTGCCGTTTCCGTCGGTGACGCTGCATGACGTGCGCGTCGGCCAGGAAGCGGATGGCACGCCGATCGTCAAGGTCGAGCAGTTCTCCATGGATGCGGAGCTTGCGCCTTTCCTGTCGGGCGAGGCGCTGATTTTCGACATGCGCATCGTCAATCCGAAGGTGCGCCTGAGATTGCTCAAGGACGGCACGCTCGACTGGATGCGCGGCAGCCATGCCGAAATACCGGCGAAAACCGTCGTTCTCGAAAACGTGCATGTCAATGGCGGCGAAGTCGAGTTCATCGACGACCAGTCCGGCCGCTCGCGCCGGATCACCGGCCTCAATGCGGAAATGTCGGCCAAGTCGCTGGCCGGCCCCTGGCGCATCGAAGGCGATGCGGCGCTTGACGGCGAGCACGGCAGCTTTCTGATCGCGAGCAGCCAGCCGGACGAGAAGGGCGTGCTGCGCATGCGCACGAAGCTTTCGCCGGACAAACATCCTGTCAGCGTCGATCTCGATGGCGAGTTGAAACTCGTCGACAGCAAGCCGAACTATCAGGGCCAGCTTTCGGCGGCGATCGAAAGCGGCAACAGCGCCAAACCGGCCAACAAGAAAGAGCAGCCGCCCCGCGTCAAGGGCCGCTTCGAACTCACCAACGAACGCATCCGCATTCCCGAATACCGGATGGAGATCGGCCCGACGGACGATCCCTATGTCATCACCGGCGAGGCGACGCTCGATACCGGCAATGCACCGGAATTCCTGTTGACTGCCGACGGGCAGCAGATCGACGTCAACCGCATCGGCAATCAGGGCGCGGCCGGCAAGACGACGCGCGATGCGGCCGTTTCGGCACGCCAGCGGCTGAACTCGCTGATCGATGTCATCGGGCAGGTGCCGATCCCGCAAGTGCCTGGAAAGGCGAGTGTCAAGCTGCCGGCGATCGTCGCCGGCGATACGACGCTGCGCGACGTGCAGCTGGAACTCGAACCGGCCGGTACCGGCTGGATGATCGACAGCGCCACCGGCACGTTGCCGGGGCGCACGCAGGTGGAAGGCAAAGGCAAGCTCCTGCTGCAGGGCGAAGCCTCTTTCAACGGCCAGATCGTGGTGGCTTCCAGCCAGCCGACGGGGCTTGCCTCCTGGCTTGCCGGCTCGGTCGATCCGGCCATCCGGCAATTGCGGCAGGCGGGCTTTTCCGCCAATGTCAGCCTGACACCTGAATTGCAGCGTTTCGAAAATCTCGAGATCGCCATGGGACCGGCGACGCTGAAGGGCCGGCTGGAGCGGCAGGCGATCTCCGGCCAGACGCCGACCCTGTCGGTGGCCCTGAACGGCGATACGCTCGATCTGGACGCGCTACAGGCGCTGAGCGGGCTGATGACCGGCCAGGATGCCGGCGACAATGTGCTCGATCACAAGATTGCCGCCCAGCTCAAGGCCGATAAGTTCACCGCCTTCGGCGTCGAGGCCGAGAATGTCGAGACCACCTTCACGATCGCCGACGGGGCGCTTGCCGTCGACCGGCTGTCGATCAAGAATATCGCGGGCGCAGAGCTGACGGCCACGGGCAGGGCGGAAGGCTCGCTGCTCGACTACAAGGGTGCGGGTGAGATCACCTTCAAATCGGCCGATCCCGGTGGCTTTTTCACCATGCTGCGCGAGCATCTGCCGCATCATCCGGTGCTCGACCGGCTGGTGCGCAATGCTGGCTGGTACGGGAATACGGCGCTGCGCGGCGCGCTGACGCTCGGCGGCGACGAGGGCGATGCCCTGACAGTGACGCTTGCCGGTGTGGCGAACGGCAGCCGCGTCAATCTCGATTACCGCATGTCCGACCTGCTGGCGCTGACCGGCAACGGGACCACGAGCCTCGAGGCGACGCTCGAAAACGCCGTGCCGTCCATCCTGTTCGGCCAGGCCGGGCTCGACCCGCTGCCGGTCGATGTCGGTGCCAACGGCCGCCTGACTCTGAAAGTGAAGGCATCGGGCAACGATCCGGCCGATGCTGCGCTGACCTTTGCGACCGACCGGACCTCGTTTACCGCCAACGGCAAGGTCGATGTCCGGCCGGAGACTTTCATGCACGGCCAGATCGCGCTTTCGCTCGACAGCGCCGATATCGACCCCTATCTGATCATGAACGGGATCGCCCTGCCGCAGACGGGAACCGGGCTCCCGTTCGGCCTGCAGGTCAATGCCGGCGTCGATAGCGACAAGATCGTTTTTTCCGATCTCAAGGGCCATGCGGCCGACAACGAGTTTTCAGGCGCGCTGAGCTTCGACCGGAAGGCTGCGAAGACGACGGCGAGCGGCGCGTTGACGCTTTCCAAGGCGGATGCCGGCTGGCTTGGCGAGGCGGTATTCGGGCAGATCGTCGATCCCGCCAGTGGCGCGCTAACGACGGCGCCGCTCGGGCTGCCCGTCTTCAAGGATCTCGACGTCAACGTGAAGCTGACGGCCAAGCAGTTCTGGCCTGGCTTGCCGGAAACGGCGGTCACCGACTTCACCAGCAACGTCGCCTACAAGGGCGACGAATTGCAGCTCAACGACATGGCCGGCAACTGGGACGGCGGAAAGCTCTCCGGCAATCTGCTGTTCACCAATGCCGACGGCACCGGCTTCGTGCAGACGAAGCTTGCGCTTGCCGACTCCGATCTGGCCGGCGTCGTCTGGCTGCGCGACGGGGCGCCGATCGCCAGCGGCAAATTCGGATTGTCGCTGTCGATGGAAGCCTCCGGCAAGACCATCGGCGAGATCGCCAGCTCGCTGAATGGTTCGGGTGAATTGAGGCTCGGAGATACCAGCATACGCGGACTGAACCTTGCGATCCTCCCGCCGCTGCTTGCCGCGACCGATACGATGCAGGAGCAGATCAATGCCGGCAAGGTGCATCCGATCGTCGAGACGCTGCTCAGCAACGGAGAGGCGAAGCTGCCGCCGCTCGGCATCCCCTTCAATATCGCCGACGGGACGTTGCGCGTGCAGAATGTCACCGTCGCCAACGATCTTGCCCGCATTACCGCCGATGCGCAGATCGCGCTGCCGGAGGAACGGATCAGCGCGACGTTGGGCGTCGGGCTCATTCCCGGAACGGAAGCGCTTTCCGGCGCCGAGCCGGCGCTCAGGCTGAATTTTTCCGGCATGCTGCCGTCGCCAGGCAAGACGATGGATGTGACAGATATCACCAGCTTCCTGTCGCTGCGCGCCTTTGAGCGCGAACGCCGGCGCGTCGAGCGCCTGCAGGCGATTGTGCTCGAAAAGCAGCGGCTGCGGCGCGAGGCGGCGCTCTACCGGTTCAACGACGCCGAGCGCATCAGGGCGGCCGAAATCGAGCAGCAACGGCAGGCCGAGGAAGAGCGGCTGCGCGCCTTGGCGCAGGCCGCGGCCGCGCGGAAGGCTCTGGCGGAAGCGGAGGCGGCACGCGCGGCTGAGGCCAAAGACAAGGCGGATGCGCAGGCAAGGGCAGCCGCCGAGGCGGAAGCGGCCCGGCGCAGCGGGCCGCAGCCCGGTTCGCTCAATTTCGACCAGGTGCCGGGCGTTCAGGCGCAATGAACACGCATTACAGCGCGGGGCGCTGTTGCGCTCATGCAGCAGCGCCGGCTTTCGCCCAGGCGAGCACATGCAGCCGGAGTGCCGAGGACAGGTTGCTGTCCGGCGGTCGATGATCATCTATCTCGGAAATCAGTGCAGCAAGCGGCATGGAACGGCCTGCGGCGATCGTTTTGAGCTCAGCCCAGAACTCGTCTTCGAGCGAAAAACTGGTGCGATGGCCGTGTAATGTCGCCGAATGCTTGCGGATCATGAAGCGGCATCTCGGTTTGGTTCTCGCGGATTGATTCAGTAAAACCGCATAAGTGGCTGATTTTGGAATCGATTCCGGCTGCTCACGCTCTGCATGAAGGTGTCAGGCTCCGTCGTCATCCGTCTCGATCCGGCCGGCCCGATGGGCCTTGTCGGCCTTCTCGTTCAGACTGCGGGTGAGCTGCTTTTCAGCTTTGGTGCGACCGAAGGAAATGCGGTTCTGCTCGGCCTGCGCCTCCTTTTCGGAGCGGGCCTGCTGCTTGCGGAACTGGCGCAGATTGACGATTTCGGCGCTCATGCGGGCCTGAATCCTTATGAAAAAGGGAGACCAGGCCTCCCTTTGAAATCACTGCTTCTTGCGGAAGGAGTCGAGCGAGACGACCGAGCCCGGCTTCTTCTCTTCACCGTCGGCGGGTTTTGTGCCCGCAGCCTCATCCGGCTTTCCAGCCGCGTCGACGGGATAGGCGGTAATCTCGCCGGACGGTGCTTCCTCGCCATCGGCGAGCGGCACGTCGAATTCGAGCTCGAAATTGACGGAGGGATCGTAAAAGCCGCGGATCGCATTGAACGGGATCACCAGCTTTTCCGGAACGTCGGAGAAAGAAAGGCCGATCTCGAAATGCGTTTCGGTGATCTTCAGGTCCCAAAACTGATGCTGGATGACAATGGTCATCTGCTCGGGATATTTCGACTTCAGGTGCTGGGAGATGCGCACGCCGGCAGCACCCGTGAGGAAGGTGATGAAGAAGTGATGGTCGCCGGGCAGACGGCCCGTCGCTCCGACTTCCGCCAAAACCTTGCGGATGACGCCGCGAAGTGCATCCTGTGCCAGAATGTCGTAGCGGATATGATCCTGCCCCATGCTTTTCCTGTCTTTCGTCGGTTCGGAAGTCTTTTCACAAGGTTATATGCCACGTCCGGGCGCCTTGGGAAAGACCGGAGCCGAGTCACGTTTTTCAGCAGCATACATGATTTCGGCGGCAGGGAGAAGGTGAAGGCTTCTGTTGCCAGGTGCCTTCGGACCCCGCCTAGAGGTGCGAACCACTAGGGCTTTGATTGAAGTGTCACACCGCGATTAAGCAGCGAGACGAGCTTCCGCATAGTTGTCGTTTGCAACTACAATTTTAGCCCGATAACGGCGGTACAATGCCGAGCAAAAAGACGATCTTTACACCCTTGTCGATCCTGTTTCGCCCCCATCAAAAGCCGGCCTTCAAGCCCGCCGGTTTTTGGTGGAGGCGCCGGGTACCGCCCCCGGGTCCAATAGGTTTATTACACCGCTCGTTTATCGCCATAGCCGGCCCGAAAGCCGGCAGGGTTGATATAGTGGTTTCCTCAGCCCAAGGAAAGGGCCAACGTCATAAAAGCGTTATGGACCGCATCAGAAACATTGGGATAATACTCACCGGTGATTGGTTTCCTGCTGCCGGCAGCTTAAATTGGCCGAAACGGAATCAGCGCGCCATGAAGCAATATCTCGATCTCCTCAACCATGTGATGGAAAAGGGCTCCGACCGGGGCGACCGCACCGGCACCGGCACACGCTCGGTTTTCGGCTACCAGATGCGCTTCGACCTGCAGGAAGGTTTTCCCGTGCTGACCACGAAGAAGCTGCATCTGCGCTCGATCATCCATGAGCTTTTATGGTTCCTGAAAGGCGAGACGAATATCCGCTATCTCAAGGAGAACGGCGTTTCGATCTGGGATGAGTGGGCCGACGAAAACGGCGATCTCGGGCCGGTCTACGGCGCCCAGTGGCGCTCCTGGCCGGCGCCTGACGGCGGCCATATCGACCAGATCGCCAATCTCGTCAAAGGCATCGTCAACAACCCGAATTCACGCCGCCACATAGTCTCGGCCTGGAATCCGGCCGAGGTCGACGAGATGGCGCTGCCGCCCTGCCATTGCCTGTTCCAGTTCTATGTCGCCGACGGCAAGCTTTCCTGCCAGCTCTATCAGCGCTCGGCCGACATCTTCCTCGGCGTGCCGTTCAACATCGCTTCCTACGCGCTTTTGACGATGATGGTGGCTCAGGTGACGGGGTCGAAGCCCGGCGATTTCGTTCATACGCTTGGCGATGCCCATCTTTATCACAACCATTTCGACCAGGCGAAGCTGCAACTGGCGCGCCGGCCGAAGCCGCTTCCCTTCATGCGCATCAATCCCGATGTGAAGGATATCTTCGGCTTCACCTTCGACGATTTCGAGCTGATCGGCTACGAGGCCGATGCCAGCATCAAGGCGCCGATCGCCGTCTAAACCTTTGGATTTTAACTTGCAGTGCATGCGTCCGGGGACTATGGACGTCTTGTTCGTAGTCGACGGGTAGATTGTGCGGTCTAAGCTTATGAAAAAAAAGGAGAAGAGGGTGCGGATGCCTTCCGCCGCATCTATCGTTGCGCGCAGCTATCCCGACAAGATAATCGGTATCGAGAACTCACTTCCTTGGCATTTGCGCACGGATTTGCAGCTCTTTAAGCAGCGCACCCAAGGTCATGCAGTGATTATGGGACGCAAGACATTTGAATCCATTGGGAAGCCTCTGCCGAAACGAACTAATATAATACTATCTCGTTCGAAGCCTGTCTTTCTCAATGAATTCCCGGCTATTAAGTGGGCAAGAGACCCAGAGACTGCGTTGCTTCTGGCTGATATTGAGTCAATTATTACTGGTAACATGAAGTTTTTCGTTATTGGTGGAGATCAGATTTATAGAGTGTTCGAGAAATATATTAACAGTATATTTGTTACGGATGTTTTTTGCGGAAACATAAACGGCGATGCCAAGTTCGAGCTTGATTTCGGTCAGAGGGATGACGACGCAAAAACCGAATGGATTGTCAGGTCCGAAGACGATTTTCCGAAGACGGACTTTGACCAATATGCATTTCGCATAACTCAATACGTTCGTCGTAAACCTTTCCATCGGTATCGGGTGAAGGAAGAGCTTATGGGGCGGGAGCCTGATTTCGCAGTTTTGCTTGATCGATACGAGGCCAAGCTGGAGCAGGATGATACCGATCAGTTGGACTTTTTCGAGTAAGCCGGTACCGGTAATCCAAGCTGTTTGGCTGACGGTCCTAAATGAACTATTTTCCAATTAAATTGACCAAGTTTCTCACGTTGCGTTGAAAGCCGATGCGGCGATACCTATAACGGTCACCAACGCATCCACCGGTCAGCCCCCACGGTTCCGGATGCGTGGAAGACTTAACGAACAACGAGGTTTTGATGCCCTGGAGCAATCAGAATGGCGGCGGCGGCCCTTGGGGCGGCGGCGGCGGTAATAATCAGGGACCATGGGGCCAGGGGCCGAACCGCCCGCGGGGCGGTGGCAGCGGCAAGGGCGGACCGCCCGATCTGGAAGATATCATCCGGCGCGGTCAGGACCAGCTGCGCAACATCGTTCCCGGCGGTTTCAACGGCGGCGTGGCGGTGATCGTCGCGGCGGTCGTTGCGGTTTTCTGGCTGATCCAGTGCGTCTACGTGGTGCAGCCGGACGAACGCGGCGTCGAGCTGCGCTTCGGCAAGCCGAAGGAAGAGATTTCGATGCCCGGCCTGCATTTCCATTTCTGGCCGATGGAATCCGTCGAGACGGTGAAGGTGACCGTGCAACAGCTGAATATCGGCGCGACCTCTGCATCGTCCTCGAACGGCCTGATGCTGTCCAGCGACAAGAGCGTCATCAATGTGCAGTTCGCCGTGTTCTACACGGTCAGCGATCCCAAGGCCTATCTCTTCAACGTCGAAAATCCGGCAGAGACCCTGCAGCAGGTTTCCGACAGCGCCATGCGCGAAATCGTCGGGCGCCGTCCGGCACAGGACGCCTTCCGCAGCAATCGTCAGCCGATCGAAGTGGATGTGCTCAATATCGTGCAGGATACGATGAACCGCTATGGCGCGGGCGTGACCGTGACCGGCGTGACGATCCAGAACGTGGCGCCACCGCGCGAAGTCGCCGATGCCTTCGAAGAAGTGCAGCGTGCCGGCCGTGACCGCGACAGCACGATCGAAGATGCCAACCGCTACACGAACCAGAAGCTCGGCCAGGCGCGAGGCGATGCGGCACGAATCCGTGAAGATGCGGCTGCCTACAAGAACCGTGTCGTCAAGGAGGCGGAAGGTGAGGCGCAGCGCTTCACCGCGATCAACGACGAATATTCGAAGGCTCCCGAAGTGACCCGCAAGCGGCTGTTCATCGAAACGATGGAACAGGTGCTGAAGAACTCGAAGAAGGTCATCATCGACGAGAAGCAGGGTGTGTTGCCCTATCTGCCGCTCAACGAGATCGGCAAGCCGGCGCAGCAGGGAGGTTGAACCATGACATCGAACAGACTTCCCATCATTCTCGTCATCCTGGCCATCGTGCTGGTCGGGCTTTATTCGTCGATCTTCGTGGTGAATGCACGCGAACAGGCGATCGTCGTCCGCTTCGGCCAGATCCAGTCGGTCAAGACCGAACCCGGCATCTATTTCAAGCTGCCCTTCGGCTTCATGGATGCCGACCGCGTCCAACTGGTGGAAAAGCAGGCGCTGAGGCTCGATCTCGACAATATCCGCGTTCAGGTTCAGGACGGCCAGACCTTCGACGTCGATGCCTTCGTGATCTACAATATCTCGGATGTTCGCCGCTTCCGCGAAACGGTGTCGGGCGATCGCGAGGCCGCGGAAGCGCGGCTGAGGGCGCAGCTCGATTCATCGCTTCGCCGCGTCTACGGCTTGCGTGACTACAATGCCGCACTCTCGGAAGAACGTGTCGCGATGATGCTGGAGATCCGGGACGACCTGCGCACGGATGCCGAAAATCTCGGCCTGCATATCGACGATGTTCGCATCCGCCGCACCGACCTTTCGCCCGAGGTTGCGCCCAACACCTACAACGCCATGCGCTCGGAACGCCTGGCCGAAGCAGAGCGCATCCGCGCGGAGGGCAATGAAGAAGGTCAGCGGCGCCGGGCCGTCGCCGACCGCCAGGTCGTCGAGTTCACCGCGGGCGCCCAGCGCGATGCGGAAATCCTGCGCGGTCAAGGTGATGCGGAACGCAACCGCGTCTTCGCCGACGCTTTCAGCAAGGATCCGGCTTTCTTCGAGTTCTATCGCTCGATGGCTGCCTACTCCTCGGCGCTTTCGTCGCAGGATACGACGCTGGTGTTGTCGCCGAATACGGAATTCTTCCGCTATTTCGACGATGCCGCCGGCGCCCTGCAAGCGCCGACAAATCCGGCTGCGGCAGTTCCCGGCGCGGCTGCTCCCACAGCACCCGCGCAGCCGGCGAACTGACGGCAAAGGGATGCCATTGGCATCCCGACAATCCTGAAAGGGCCGGCCCGAGTGCCGGCCTTTTTTTCGTGAAAAGGTCGAGATAATCAGGCTTTTGCGAGGGTACGTCATATTGCACGGGGATTTCGCGAAAAGGTGATTTCGCCCTCCATCATTCCGCCTTATGCTGGTGCTCAATGTGCGCATTTACCCCCTAAGAGGAAGCTTGATGGCCCCCACGAATCGCTCGCCCTTCAGACGAACGCTCGCGCTTATGGCCAGCGCTGCAATTCTTGCGCATGCCGGCATGAACGGGGTCGCCTATGCGCAAACCGCGCCTGAAACGACAGCACCAGCTGTTGTCGCACCCGCTCCGGCTACCCCGGAAACGACTGCTCCTGCGCCCACGCCGCCTGCACCGCAGCCGGCCGCACCAATTCAAGCCGGCGTGCCGAACAACGGCCCGGCGTCGGTCGCCGATCTCGCCGAGGGGCTGCTCGACGCGGTGGTCAACATCTCCACCTCGCAGAACGTGAAGGACGACGAGGGCGTCGGCCCGGCGCCGCGCGCCCCCGACGGCTCGCCTTTCCAGGAGTTCTTCAACGACTTCTTCGACAAGAAGCAGGGCAACAAGGGCGGCAACCACAATGTCAGCTCGCTCGGCTCCGGCTTCGTCATCGACCCGACCGGCTATATCGTCACCAACAACCATGTGATCGAGGGCGCCGACGATATTGAAGTCAACTTCGCCAATGGTTCGAAGCTCAAGGCAAAGCTGATCGGCACGGATACGAAAACCGACCTTTCGGTGCTGAAGGTCGAGCCGAAGACGCCGCTGAAATCGGTGAAATTCGGCGATTCCAGCACGATGCGGATCGGCGATTGGGTGATGGCGATCGGCAACCCGTTCGGCTTCGGCGGTTCGGTGACGGTCGGCATCATTTCCGGGCGCGGCCGCAATATCAATGCCGGCCCCTATGACAACTTCATCCAGACGGATGCGGCGATCAACAAGGGCAATTCCGGCGGGCCGCTCTTCAACATGAAGGGTGAGGTGATCGGCATCAACACGGCGATCATTTCGCCGAGCGGCGGCTCGATCGGCATCGGCTTTTCGGTCCCCTCCGAGCTTGCCTCCGGCGTCGTCGACCAATTGCGTGAATATGGTGAGACGCGGCGCGGCTGGCTCGGCGTGCGCATCCAGCCAGTGACCGACGATATCGCCGACAGCCTCGGGCTCGACAGTGCCAAGGGCGCACTGGTCGCCGGCGTCATCAAGGGCGGCCCGGTCGACGACGGTTCGATCAAGGCGGGCGACGTGATTTTGAAATTCGACGGCAAGACCGTCAGCGAAATGCGCGATCTGCCGCGCGTCGTGGCGGAAAGCACGGTCGGCAAGGAAGTCGACGTTGTGGTGCTGCGCGACGGCAAGGAGCAGACCGTCAAGGTGAAACTTGGCCGGCTCGAGGACAGCGATCAGGCGGCGGCATCCGGCGACGCGGCGCCCGACGGTTCGCAGGATGACGGCGTGATCACCCCGGATCCGGACGAGAACAACGACATGGACCAGCCGGATTCCGGCGATCAGGCCCAGCCTGCACCGGGCGCGCCGGACCAGCACCAGGGCCAGGGCCAGGTGTCACCGGATGCATCAACGCCGAAGAATGTGCTCGGCTTGTCGTTGTCGCTTTTGAGCGCCGAGACGCGCAAGGCTTTCGGCATCGCCGAAAGCGTCGACGGTGTCGTCGTGACCGAGGTGACGCCCGGCTCCGCCTCGGCCGAAAAAGGGCTGAAGCCCGGCGACGTGATCGTCGAGGTGGCGCAGGAGTTCATGAAGTCGCCGGACGCGGTCGCCGCCAAGGTGAAATCGCTGAAGCAGGAGGGCCGCCGGAACGCCCAGCTAATGATCGCATCGGCGAATGGCGATCTGCGCTTTGTGGCGGTGCCGATGGAGTAAGGGGGACTGCGGCGGTGCCGAGCCGCCGCGTTTCCTGTTCTCGCGCAACTTTTCCTCCCTCCTGTGCTCGCAGGAATCCAGCCACGGCGCGTCGGCGCCGTGAATGACGCTTCTGCACGGAGAAAGAGTCTCCCGCGCCCAAGGACTTGGGCGCGCTGGATCCCTGTGACGAGCACAGGGATGAGGGAGATTGGGGTAAGCGTTCGCGCCAAATTCCATGCCGACGCGTTGGATAGCGTGCCGAATGGCTCGGATCGACCGGGGGGATTAGCCGTCCAGAGATGGTGAGCTATTTGAGGGCCTTCGGAGATTGCCCTTTCGCGCGAACCGCCAGCGGTCATCCTTTATTTCCGGACGATATGTTTATCCTCAAGCGCTTCCAAGGCGCGAAGTTCTGCTAGCTGTTCGTCAGTCAAAGCTCGCTTTCTCATTCATTTTCTGTAGCACGATTGAACATTCAACCCGTCACGAAATCCGTCTTCCGATAGCCCTGGATATAGAGCAGCGCCGTCAGGTCGCCGTGGTTGATGCGCATCTGGGCCTCGGCGGCGACGGCGGGCTTGGCGTGGAGGGCGACGCCGGCGCCGGCGAGGTGCAGCATGCCGAGGTCGTTGGCGCCGTCGCCGACGGCGATCGCGTCTTCAGGCGAAATGCCGAGCTGAGCCGAAATCTCGTTCAGCGCATCGACCTTCGCCTGCTTGCCGAGGATCGGTTCGGCGACGAAGCCGGAGAGGATGCCGCCCTCTTCGAGCAGCGTATTGGCACGGTTCTCGTCGAAGCCGAGGGTGGCGGCGATGCGGCTGGTGAAGACGGTGAACCCGCCGGAGACGAGGGCGGTGTAATGGCCTTTCGACTTCATGGTGGCGATCAGTTCCGGGCCGCCCGGCGTCAGCGTGATGCGCTTGGCGATCACTCCGTCGACCACCGATATCGGCAGGCCCTTCAAGAGGGCGACGCGTTCGCGCAAAGCGGGCTCGAAGGCGATCTCACCGTTCATGGCGCGGGCGGTTATGGTCGCGACCTTCTCCTTCAGGCCGACTTCGGCAGCGAGTTCGTCGATGCATTCCTGGCCGATCATCGTCGAATCCATATCGGCGATCAGCAGCTTCTTGCGGCGGCTCTCCTGCTCCTGGATCACGAGGTCGATCGGCGCGCCTGATATGACGGCAAGAATATTAGCCTCGGCCGCTGGCGCTTCGGTGCCGTCACGCAGCGCGATGTCGCAGGCGATGCCGTCTGCCAGCCAGTAGAGGCCGGAAGCGTTCACCGCTTCGGCCGCCTGTTCGGCGATCTTGGGTGTCAGCACGGGATTTGACGGATTGGCAACAAGCGTGGCAACGAGAGCCATGATGGAAAACCTTCTGAGCACAGTGAACGCGATCCTGATAACCGGGCCGACCGCCAGCGGCAAGTCCGCGCTCGCCGTCGAATTGGCCAAGCGCCATGACGGCGTGGTCGTCAACGCCGACAGCATGCAGGTCTACGATACGCTGCGGGTGCTGACCGCGCGCCCGTCGGAAGAGGAGATGCAGGGTGTGCCGCATCATCTCTACGGCCACGTGCCGGCAGGTGCGCCCTATTCCACCGGCAGCTGGCTGCGCGATGTCTCGACGCTGCTGCCGTCGCTCAGGGCCGCCGGCCGGCTGCCGGTCTTCGTCGGCGGCACCGGTCTTTATTTCAAGGCGCTGACCGGCGGCCTCTCCGACATGCCGCAGATCCCGGAGGACCTGCGGGAGGAACTCAGGACGCGGCTGCTTGCGGAGGGGCCGGAGGGGCTCCATTCCGAACTTGAGGCTATCGATCCTGCCATGTCGGCAAGCCTCAATCGCCAGGACGGGCAGCGCATCGTCCGGGCGCTTGAAGTGTTCAAGGCGACGGGACGGTCAATCGCCGATTTCCAGGGCCGGTCGGGACCCGTGGTGATCGACGCTGGCCAAGCTCGCAAGATCGTCGTGCTGCCGGACCGGGCAGTGCTGCATCAGCGCATCAACGGGCGTTTCGAAAAGATGCTGGACCAAGGCGCGGAAGACGAGGTGAGGGCGCTGCTTGCGCTCGACCTGCCGGCCGAGGCGCCTGTGATGAAGGCGATCGGAGTCTCGCAGATCGCGGCGATGCTCAATGGCGGGATGATGCGTGACGAGGTGCTGGAGATGGGGGCAGCGGCGACGCGGCAATATGCCAAGCGTCAAATGACATGGTTCCGCAACCAGATGGACGAGAGCTGGGAACGGCTGATGCTTTAGCCTCGGCGTTCGCCTCCGCCTCCGAAGATCTGCAGGTTCAGCAATTTGACGAGTTCGCCAACCGCCGCCTGCAGCCGGTCCGGCAGAAATCCGCCGAAGCCCAGCATCAGGCCGGGGCGCGCCGGCCGCGTGGCATACATGGGCGAGATCGCGCGCACCGCGAGGCCGGCCGACAGGGCCTGGGCTGCGAGCTGTACGTCGTCGGTCCCCTCGGGCAGCCATAGAAGAATGTGCATGCCCTGGTCGCTCGGCTGAATACGGCATCCCTCAGGCAAGGCTCGCTCGAGGCTTGAGAGCAGGATTGCGCGGCGTTCGGCATAGAGGCCGCGGATGCGCCGGATATGGGCTTCGAAATAGCCTTCCCTCATGTAAGCGGCGAGGACGTGCTGTTCTGCGGTCGGCGAGTGCCGGTCGAGAATGGCGCGCGCGCCGGCGAAGGCTTCCGTCAGCGCAGCAGGGGCGATGACATAGCCGAGCCGCAGCGATGGAAAGAGCACCTTGCTGAAAGTGCCGAGATAGATGACGCGGGAGGGGCGCAATCCCTGCATCGAGGGGAAGGGGTGCCCGGCATAACGCAGCTCGCTGTCGTAATCGTCCTCGACGATCCAGGCGCGGTTTTGGTCGGCCCAGGCGATCAGGGCGTTGCGCCGGGCCATGCTGAGCGGCATGCCGACCGGATATTGATGCGAAGGGGTGACGAAGGCGGCGCGCGCCTGCGGACAAAGTTCGAGGCCGCGTTCCACGTTCATTCCCTGCGCATCGACCGGGATGCGATGCGTCCGTGCGCCGAGATCGTCGAGCACGGCCGTGAGCCCGGGATAGGCCGGATCCTCGGTCCATACCGGATCGTCGCGCGACAGCAGGACACGCCCCGCCAGATAGAGGCCCTGCTGGGTACCCGACGTGACGATCACCTGTTCCGGCTCGCAGTGAACGGCCCGGGCGCGGCGGACATGGTCGGCGATGGCGACCCGCAGCTCGTGCAGTCCCATGGGATTTTGATAGCTAGCGGGGGCTGCCTGTTTCGATGCGCGCACGCGATTGCCGAGACGGCGCCAGTTGTCGTCCGGCGCAATACCGGCAGCCGGGACGGCGATGGCGAAGGGAATGGGCGGGTGAGGGGTGAGGGCGCGGGCGATCGATATCAGCCGGGTCGCCGGGGAGGGCAGGTCGAAGGCATCCGCGCCCGGCGGCGCTGCCTGAGCGGGGGGAAGCGGCGGCGTTGCGTCCACCAGAGCCGAGGCGACACTTGTTCCGGCCCCGACCCTCGCTTCGAGGTAGCCTTCGGCAGTCAGTTGATCGAACACTCCGACGACGGTGCCGCGGGCTATCTTCAAGGAAGCAGCAAGGGTGCGCGTCGAAGGGAGACGCTCGCCAGGCCTGAGCTCTGCGCGTGAGATCGCGCTGCGCAGAGCCTGGGCAAGCTGGCGGCCGACATCGGCGGTTCGGTCGATGGCTTTGAGCGATGGGATCTCGATGGAGTTGCGCCGCTTGGACATGATAAAATGGTCCATGAAGATTGTTGAAAATGGTGCTTCATGGTGGACCAATTCTAGCGCAGAAGGAAGTGAATTGGCCGATTTCGGAAACATGGACATGCAAGATCTTCTCGTCGTCTATATCGCTTATGTCATCGCGGCAGGCAGCCCCGGGCCAAGCAACATGGCCATCATGAACGTGGCGATGCGGCAAGGACGCCGGCCGGCTCTGGCGCTTGCCGCCGGAGTGATAACAATGTCGACATGCTGGGGGCTGATCGCGGTTACGGGCATCTCGACACTGCTTGTTCGCTACGCCCACGCGCTGCTGGTCCTCAAGATCGCGGGCGGGCTGTACCTCCTCTGGCTCGCCTGGAAAGCAGCCCGCTCGGCGACTGCCCGGGATGCGCCGGCGGATGAACTCGCCCGGCCTGCTGCGGAGTTCGGCGCACTCTATCGCCGCGGGATCCTGATGCACCTCGGAAACCCGAAGGCGGTTCTGGCCTGGGTCGCAATTATGTCGCTCGGTCTGAAGCCCGGCGCCTCGCCCGAGACCGCCGTCACGGCGTTCGGCGGATGCGTGCTCCTCGGGGTCTCGATATTTTCCGGTTATGCCGTGCTGTTTTCGACGGCGCCTATGGTGCGCGGTTATGCTCGGGCGCGCCGCTGGATCGAGGGGAGCCTCGCCATCTTCTTCGCGGGCGCTGGATCGCGCCTGCTGTTCTCCCATTGACCGCTTTTCTCAGGATCGCATCATGTCTTCATCATCTCCGTTTCATGTTCTTTCGGCCTTTCCGCCAACCCCCGCCGATGCGGATGGCCGGGTGGACACCGAAGCCCTTTGCCGTCTGCTCGAGCCTTTGTGTGATGCGGGCGTCTCCTCCATCGGCCTTCTCGGCAGCACTGGGATTTATGCCTACCTCACGCGCGAGGAACGGTTGCGGGCCATCGAGGCGGCGGTCGAATGCGTCAAAGGGCGTGTTCCCATCGTTGTCGGTGTTGGCGCTCTGCGGACAGACAGCGCCTGCGACCTTGCGAGGGATGCCGAAATGGCCGGCGCGGATGCGCTTCTGCTGGCGCCGGTGTCCTACACGCCCTTGACCCAGGAAGAGGCCTACCAGCATTTCCTGGCGGTCACGAAGGCGGCGGCGCTGCCGCTCTGCATCTATAACAATCCCGGCACGACCCACTTCACCTTCAGCCGCGAGCTACTGCGGCGCCTCTCCGATATCGAGACGATCAAGGCGGTGAAGATGCCTCTGCCGGCCGACGGCGATGTGCGAGGGGAACTCGCGGCATTGCGCGAGAAGACCGATCTCGCGATCGGCTATAGCGGCGACTGGGGTGCGGCCGAGGCGCTGCTCTCTGGCGCCGATGCCTGGTACAGCGTCGTCGGCGGCTTGCTGCCGCGCACAGCCCTTGCCCTGACCAAGGCGGCGATTACAGGCGACAGCAACGAAACACGCAGGCTCGATGGGCTCCTTGAGCCGCTTTGGAGGATGTTCAAGGAACTCGGAAGCATCCGCGTGGTCTATATGCTGGTCGAGTATCTCTTGCTCACCCGGGCGGAGCTGCCGCGGCCTCTCATGCCGCTCGGAGCCGCGGACCGGCAGCGTGTCCTTGAGGTGGCCGAGCCGCTGATCGCGCTGGAACGTCAATCCTTGTTGTAGAGGCTGCTCAGCGGTTTCTTCAGGATGCTTTCGCGGAGCGACGTGCCGGGCTCCCGGCGGGTGACCGCGGGCTGATCCGTTGGCGGTGCCGGCCGGGGAAAGACCGGTTCTTCGCGGCGCATCTCGCGGCGGAGCGCGTCCAGCCGGGGATCGATCGCCGGCGGCGCGGCGGGGTCGAGTCGCGGTGCCTGCGGCAGCAGCTCACGCCGGTAGGATTCGAGCGGAGCAGACGAGGGGGCAGGCGATGCATAGGGCTTGTCGTCGATATCCTCGTCGATCGCGTCAAACTCCTCGGGGGCTGCCGCTGAGGCAGCATAGCTCTGCTGGAAATTCGAAATGTCGGGTCCGACGGTCACCGCCCGCATGCGGGTGACGATCTTGCGCAGATCGACCGTATCGGGATCTTCCTCGCTGTGTTTGCTGTTGGCGCTGGCAGCCTTCGGCAGCAAGCTCTCGTCGACGCGGGAAAAGCGCATGCGCATCGGCACGCTGATCGCCTCGCCGAATGCGATCGCCTCGCCGTTGCCGATCGAGGAGATAAAGCTCGTCGTCGAGATCGACGAGTTGGGGATGGCCGAGCGGATGATTTCCTGGTCGCGGTTGTTGGCCAGGCGCATGGCAAAGAGGGTGGAGCACTGCGACAGGATCGTCTGGTCGAGTTCACCCGGCCGCTGGGTGATGATCCCCAGCGAGACACCGTATTTGCGGCCCTCCTTGGCGATGCGGGCGATCGCCTGGCGCGTCGGCACGAAACCGAGGCTGGGATCGGAGGGGATGTAGCGGTGGGCTTCCTCGCAGACGACCAGCATATGGATGGCGCCTTCGCTCCACAGTGCCACTTCGAAGGCCATGCGGCAGAGCACGGAGGCAACCGAATTGACCACCTCGGAGGGAATGCCGGCCAGCTGGAAGGTGCAGATCGGCCGGTTCTCGCCGGGAATGCGGAAAATCTGCGCGATGGTCTCGGTGATCGTGTCGCTGATCGTATTGTTGGAGAACATGAAGTGATAGCGCGGATCGTTGATCGCGGCGATGAGGCGCATTTTCAGCGACCGCAGGAAAGGCTTTTCCGTGCGGCCTTCCAGGCGGCCGATGCGCTCGTCGATCAGCGCCAGCAGATCGGCCATGCGATAGGGAACCGGCGTGTCGGCAGTGATCGAGCTCTTTTCCGTGGTGCGGCGCACCAGCGAGTTGTCGCTGCCGCGGAAGGCGCGCTTGGCCTCGGGCAGGATATCGCGCAGCATGTCGAGCTCTTCCGGCACCGGCGGGCGGCCGCGAAAGACGACTTCGGCGAATTCCTCCAGCCGCATCAGCCAGAAGGGCAGGTCGAGCGTATCGGTATCGATGGTGACGGCGTGCTTGGGAAAAGCGGCGGCGAATTCGTTATGCGGGTCGAGGATCAGCACCCGCAGCTTCGGGTTGGCCGCGATCGCCTTATGCAGCAGCAGCGACACGGCCGTCGACTTGCCGACGCCGGTGGAGCCGACGACGGCGAAATGCTTGGAGAGCATCGAGGGGATGTGGATCGCCGCGTCGATGCTTTCGTCCTGCGTCAGTTTGCCGATTACAGCGGTCGTACCCTCTCCGGCATCGTAGATGCGCATCAGGTCGGCGGCGCGGATGCGGTGGGCGATGGCGCCGAGATAGGGATAACGCGAAATGCCGGTGGAGAATTCCTCGCGCCCGTCCTCATGGACACGGACTTCGCCGAGCAGCTCGGTCTCGATCTTGAACGTATTGTCCTCGCCTTCGCCCCAGGCATGGCCGCCGGTGTTCATCTGATAGACGAGGGCAACGACGCGGTTGCGGCCGACGCTGATCGAAATCAGCCGGCCGACGGACCAGAGCTCGGTCAGATCGGTGCCGCCGTCTTCGGCGACGGCGGCGATCGTCGCCCTGGATCCGCTGCACGCAACGACGCGGCCGAGAAAGCGATTTCCCGGCGCATGGCCATCGCGGCGATCGTGCTCGCCTGCCTTGCCAGACACGCGCAAGTCGTTGTTGAGCAAAGGGCTACTCCCTACAATGGGGGAAAAGAATAAAGTTAATCCTTTAACAAATTCTTCAGGCCACGGATTTCAGGGGGTAAAGGCTGCGGGCGGATTTTTATTGCGGCATGCGTTGACGCTGCGAAATTTTCTGTCTATCACTTCCGACCATGAAAATCGCAATGGCTCTTATCGTGGTGGGAAAGCGCATGGGCAGGATGGTGTAACCATCCGGCGGTAGCCACCCATGCGCTAGATGACAGGCTCCTCCGGGGCCTTTTTTTATGCCCGAAATTCGGGCTTCCGGCCACAAACGCAAATCCCAGCATAAACGGAACAGACAGATGAGCACGGACAATCAGGCGGCAGGCAATCGGATGACGGGAGCGGAGATCGTTCTCAAGGCGCTGAAGGACAACGGCGTCGAACATATCTTCGGCTATCCCGGCGGCGCGGTTCTGCCGATCTATGATGAGATCTTCCAGCAGGAAGAGGTCAAGCACATCCTCGTCCGTCACGAGCAGGGCGCAGGTCATGCGGCCGAAGGCTACGCCCGCTCCACCGGTAAGGTCGGCGTCATGCTGGTCACCTCGGGTCCGGGCGCCACCAATGCGGTCACGCCGCTGCAGGACGCGCTGATGGATTCGATCCCGCTCGTCTGCCTGACCGGCCAGGTTCCGACTCCGCTGATCGGCTCCGACGCCTTCCAGGAATGCGATACGGTCGGCATCACCCGGCCCTGCACCAAGCACAACTGGCTGGTCAAGGACGTCAACCAGCTCGCCGCCATCATTCACGAGGCCTTCCGTATCGCTCAGTCCGGCCGTCCGGGCCCTGTCGTCGTCGATATTCCGAAAGACGTGCAGTTTGCCACCGGCACCTATACGCCGCCCGCCGATTACATGATCCAGAAGAGCTATCAGCCGAAGATCCAGGGCGACCTCAACCAGATCCATGCGGCGATCGAGCTGATGGCGACGGCGCGCCGTCCGATCATCTATTCCGGCGGCGGCGTCATCAATTCCGGTCCGGAGGCCTCGAAGCTGCTGCGCGAACTGGTCGAACTCACCGGTTTCCCGATCACCTCGACGCTGATGGGGCTCGGCGCCTATCCGGCTTCGGGTAAGAACTGGCTGAAGATGCTGGGCATGCACGGCTCCTACGAAGCCAATATGGCGATGCATGACTGCGACGTCATGGTCTGCATCGGCGCCCGCTTCGACGACCGCATCACCGGCCGCCTCAATGCTTTCTCCCCGAATTCGAAGAAAATCCATATCGATATCGATCCCTCTTCGATCAACAAGAATGTCCGTGTCGATATCGGCATCCGCGGTGACGTCGGCCATGTCCTCGAAGATATGGTCCGCCTGTGGCGGGCGCTGCCGAAGAAGCCGGAGAAGAACCGCCTCGAAGAGTGGTGGACCGATATCGCTCGTTGGCGGGCGCGCAACTCCTTCGCATATACGAAGAGCAATGACGTCATCATGCCGCAATATGCGCTGGAGCGGCTCTATGCGCATACCAAGGACCGCGATACCTACATCACCACCGAAGTCGGCCAGCATCAGATGTGGGCGGCGCAGTTCTTCGGCTTCGAGCAGCCGAACCGCTGGATGACCTCGGGTGGCCTCGGCACGATGGGCTACGGCCTGCCGGCGGCCCTCGGCGTCCAGATTGCCCATCCCGACAGCCTCGTCATCGACATTGCCGGCGACGCCTCAATCCAGATGTGCATCCAGGAAATGTCGGCGGCGATCCAGCACGACGCGCCGATCAAGATCTTCATCATGAACAACCAGTATATGGGCATGGTGCGCCAGTGGCAGCAATTGCTGCACGGCAACCGTCTGTCGAACTCCTATACGGAAGCGATGCCCGATTTCGTCAAGCTGGCGGAAGCCTATGGCGCCGTCGGTCTGCGCTGCGAAAAGCCCGATGAACTCGACGACGCCATTGTCGAGATGATCGAGGTCAGGAAGCCGGTGATCTTCGATTGCCGGGTCGCCAATCTCGCCAACTGCTTCCCGATGATCCCCTCGGGCAAGGCGCATAACGAAATGCTGCTGCCTGATGAAGCCACCGACGAAGCGGTCGCCAATGCGATCGACGCCAAGGGCCGCGCGCTCGTCTGATATTGTTAATTTGCGCATAATCCTTTCCGAAAATCGTTTTCCATTTTCGGGGTTATGCGACAGGGAAGAGGAAACTCAAGACCATGAACGCACACCTACAGCCCACGGGCTCCGCCTACTTCATCTCGCCGGAAACGGCGGCGATCGAGAGCCACACGCTTTCCATTCTCGTCGATAACGAACCGGGCGTCCTTGCCCGGGTCATCGGCCTGTTTTCCGGCCGCGGCTACAATATCGAGAGCCTGACGGTTTCAGAGACCGAGCATCAGGCGCATCTTTCCCGCATCACCATCGTCACGCGCGGCACGCCGCAGGTGCTGGAGCAGATCAAGGCGCAGCTCGAGCGCATCGTACCGGTACACCGCGTCGTCGATTTGACAGTGCGCGCCCGCGAACTCGGCCAGGACCGGCCGATCGAGCGCGAGGTGGCGCTGGTCAAGGTGATCGGCGAGGGCGAGATGCGCGCCGAGACGCTGCGCCTTGCCGATGCCTTCCACGCCAAGGTGGTGGATGCGACGATCGATCACTTCATTCTGGAGATCACCGGCAAGTCTTCCAAGATTGATCAGTTCATCGCGATCATGAAGCCGCTCGGCTTGATCGAGGTCTGCCGCACCGGCATCGCGGCGATGAACCGTGGTGCACAGGGAATGTAAGCCCGGCAGTGCAATCGTGCCGAAAGCCGCTGGAGATCAAAGCATCTCCAGCGGCTTTTTCCTTTCCGTCGGCGGGAAGGCGGCGTCCAATGCCTGCCAGTCCTCATCGGTGATCTCAAGCGAGACGCAGTCGCGGTTCTCAGCCGCGCGTTCGGGATTCGACGTTTTCGGGATGACGATAACGCCGTCGCGTTCGAGCAGGAAGGCCAGCGCCAGCTGCGCCGGTGTCGCCTGATAGGCCTTGGCGATGTGGATCAGCTCGGGATGGTGCAGGATATGTCCCTGCTCGATCGGTGAATAGGCCATAACCGGGATGCGGCGGCTCTGGCACCAGGGCAGGAGATCGAATTCGATGCCGCGGCGGGAGAGATTGTAGAGCACCTGGTTGGCGGCGACATTGGCGCCGTCGGGTACGGTGAGCAATTCCTCCATGTCGTCGGTGTCGAAGTTGGAAACGCCCCAGGCGCCGATCTTGCCTGAGGCCTTCAGCATTTCGAAGGCCGCGACGGTTTCGGCCAGCGGATGACTGCCGCGCCAGTGCAGGAGATAGAGATCGATGCGGTCGGTGCGGAGCCGTTCCAGACTGCGCTCGCAGGCTTCGATCGTGCCTTTCAGGCTGGCATTCCAGGGATAGACCTTGCTGACGATGAAGACCTCGTCGCGCCGTCCGCTGATCGTCTGGCCGACGATCTCCTCGGCGCCACCGTCACCGTACATTTCGGCGGTGTCGATCAGCGTCATGCCGAGATCGATGCCGGCCTTGAGACTTTCGATCTCGGCCCTGGCATGGCCGGCATCCTCGCCCATGGCCCATGTTCCCTGGCCGAGCGCAGGCACCTCAGCGCCGTTCGGGAATTTGACGGATGGAATCGGGTCGTCCTGCATGGGTTTCTTCCTCGGCAAAAGATTGGGCTGTGTCGCCATCTTTCCAGTAATCCTGTCACCATGACAATGATGCAATGGCATGGATAATTTTGGACAGTTATGCTGACCTAAATGAACAGGCTGGAAAAGGCCGGTTCGGGAGGTCTCATGCCGCTGGATACGTTTGTCGCCCTCGTTCTCTTCGCCTTCACGACCTCGATCACGCCGGGGCCGAACAATATGATGCTCTTTGCCTCGGGCGTGAATTTCGGCTTCCGCAGAACGATCCCGCATATGTTCGGCATCGGTGTCGGGTTCTTCTCGCTGCTCATCGGCGTCGGTCTTGGACTTGGCGCGGTGCTGCATACGATGCCGGCAGTCTATACGGCGTTGAAATTTGCCGGCGGCGCCTATCTCGTCTGGATCGCCTGGAAGATCGCCTCGTCGCGATCGCTTAGCGAAGGCAAGAGCGCCGTCAAGCCAATGTCTTTCTTTTCGGCGGCGGCCTTTCAGTGGGTCAATCCAAAAGCCTGGGTGATGGCGGTCACCGCGATGGCGACCTATACCAATCCCGAACTCTATCTCGTCAGCGTGCTTCTCGTCGGCCTCGCCTTTGCGGCGGTCAACGTGCCGAGCGTTTCGACTTGGGCAGGCTTCGGCTCGGCATTGCGGGAATGGCTTTCCGATCCGGTGCGGCTGAAATGGTTCAATATCAGTATGGCGGTGCTTCTGGTGGCGAGCCTCTGGCCGATGCTAAAATAGGGTGATCGACGGCTTCGCCAGCATCAGCCAGAGAATGCCGATGACGGCTGAGAAGGCCGGGAAGCCGCAGGCGAACCAGATGCGGTAGAGGCTGAAATAGGCCGGCGGCAGGGCGCCTCCCGATGCTGCTGCGGCGCGGGCGAAATCGCGCAGGCGGATCTGGATCCAGGCGACCGGCAGCCAGAACAGGCCGGTGAGAAGATAAAGCAGCAGCGACAGCGCGATCCAGCCCTCCGTCAGCTCCCAGCCGATCGAGCGCACCAGCAGATATCCGGTCACGGGTTGAAAAATGGCGGCCGTAGCGGTGAAGATCGTATCGGCAATGACGACGGTTCCAGCGACGTGGGCGATCAGAACGGAATCACGCGTGCGATGCGCCATCACCATGAAGAAGGCGATGCCGGCGCCGGTGCCGAAGAGCACGGTCGCGCCGATGACATGGGCAAGCAGCAGCCATTGCTCGAGCATCAGCGTTCATCCAGTGTGGCAAGGGCCGTCAGCGTCAGTAAGATCGACGGCAGCACCTTGACGAGGGGACCGAGCGGATCGAGCCAGAGCATCGGTTCGAGCAGGCTGGCGCCGGCGAGATAGGCGAAGGAGACAGCCAGCATGCCGAGAAGCGCGCGTTTGGCGAGCGGACGGAAAAGCACGGCAGCGCCGAGCGTCACGTCGATCAGGCAAGTTGCAAGCGTCAGCGCGGTGGCCGTGGACTCCGGCATGAACGGCAGGAAATGGGCGGATGTCTTCTGCAACGCCAGCAGCGGGATCAGGCCGGAGAGCAGCCAGAAGGCGGAGAGCCCCGATATGACGAGCGGCTTCAGCAGATAGAGCCGGGCAAACCAGAGATCCTGCACGCCGGATGGATTGGCTGATAGGGTTGCCGCAGCGGATGTCGCGACGAGGCCGCTTTCTCCCTTTACGTTTCGTATGCCCTCCGACATGACTGCCATCGCCGTCGAACGCAGCGGCGAACGCCAGCCGAGCAGCCCTGCGGCATCGGCAAGCCACATGACGGGCTTTGCAAGCCACGGCGCAAGGGAAAAGACGCGGGCGGGGGGCAGGCCCAGCCATTGCCGGTGAAGGCTGACGAGATCGGCAAGCGTCAGGGTCTCGTCGGCGGCGAGATCGATATCACCGCGGAGGCCGACTGCAACCGCCCGCGACACGGCTTCCGCCACATCGTCCACCGGCAGCGTTTCGACCGGGCTTTCGGCATGGACGAGCGGCAGCGCCAGGGGGAGGGCGGCAAGCGCCCTGAGCAGCGACGAACCGCCATGGGCATTGCGGCCGAGAACGAGGGCAGGGCGAAGGATGAGATGCGGCAGGCCGCTTGCTGCCAGCGCCTCGTCGGCCCGCCGTTTGGTGGCGAGGAAGGGCAGGTCGCCCGCCGCGCCCGCCGTCCTTGCCGATATCTGCACGATCAGAGGCTGCGATGTCCGTTTGGCGGCGGCATAGAGCGCCAGCATCGCTTCGGCCTGCGTGGCCGAGAGATCGTCCGAGAGCCCATCCTGCAGCGCGCCGGCGCAATTGACGACAGCTTGCCGGTCTTTGAGGAGGTCTTGCCAGTCCTCGGGCTTTGTCATGCGCGAGAGATCGCCGCGCCGCCATTCGATCGCCGGCTGTTTCAGACGGGCACGCATGGGGTTGCGGCCGAGCCCGGTCACGGAATGCCCATCGGCGACGAGCCGGGCCGCGACGACGGAGCCTATGAAGCCGGTTGCGCCGAGAATCAGAATGTTCATGGCGGGAGATTAGCGGAAAAGATCAGAGCGCATAGAAGGGCTTGGCGGGGTTGTGGTGTATGATAGAAAGAGGAAGATGACTTTATGAGCATGCCTTAGGGTTTTGCGGGACGTTGCCACGATTCCCTTCTCCCCCGCGGGGAGAAGATGCCGGCAGGCAGATGAGGGGGTGAGCGGCAGAGCCGCGAATGCTCGTAGCGCAAGCGAAGGGCAATCATGACAGGTGTGCCGTGCGGCCCCCTCATCCGACCCTTCGGGCCACCTTCTCCCCGCTGGGGAGAAGAGGGAGCAAGCCGCAAGCTTTGAGGAAACGGGGCGCTTATCCGCGTTCCGGGAGGATATTGCGATGCACGACGACCACGACCAAAATGACGACCACGGCCACCACCACGACAACCACTATTCCGACATGCAGGCCCGCGTCAAAGCGCTGGAAACGCTGCTGACGGAGAAGGGTCTCATCGATCCGGCGGCGATCGATGCGATTGTCGAGACCTATGAGACCAAGGTGGGGCCGAGGAACGGGGCGCATGTCGTCGCCAAGGCCTGGAGCGATGCCGATTTCGCCGACTGGCTGAAGCGTGATGCGACAGCGGCGATTGCGAGCCTCGGTTATACCGGCCGGCAGGGCGAGCATATGCGCGCCGTCTTCAACACGGCCGAGACCCATAATCTCATCGTCTGCACGCTCTGCTCCTGTTATCCCTGGTCGGTGCTCGGGCTGCCGCCGGTGTGGTACAAGGCGCCGGCCTATCGCTCGCGCGCCGTCATCGATCCGCGCGGCGTGCTTGCCGAATTCGGCCTGACGCTGCCGGAGGGGAAAAAGATCCGTGTCTGGGATTCGACGGCGGAGCTGCGTTATCTCGTGATCCCCGAGCGGCCTGAGGGCACGGACGGAATGGACGAAGCCGCACTGGCCGGCCTCGTCAGCCGCGATGCGATGATCGGCACGGCCATTGCCGGCAGCTCGAAGATTTCAGCTGCCGGCAGCCCGGAGGCTTTGACATGAACGGACCGCACGATCTCGGCGGGCAGATGGGTTTCGGGCCTGTCGCGCCCGAAAAGGACGAGCCCTGTTTCCACGCCGAATGGGAAAAGCGGGCGCTCGGCATCACACTTTCCTGCGGCGCTTTCGGCGCCTGGACGATCGATGAAAGTCGGCATGCGCGCGAAAATATTCCGCCGGCCGATTATCTCGCCGCCAGCTATTACGAGATCTGGATCCGCGGTGTCGAGACGCTGCTCGCAAGGCACGGTTTTGCTACGCTCGAGGAGCTGGTCTCCGGGCGAAAGCTGCAGGCAGGCACGGTGCCGAAGCGGGTGCTGAAGGCAGAGATGGTGCCGGGCGCGCTGGCGAAAGGGGGGCCTTGCGATCGTTCAGTCGAAACCGCCCCGCGCTTTGCGGTCGGCGAGGCGGTGAGGACGAAGAATTTCAATCCGGCCACCCATACGCGGCTGCCGCGTTATGCGCGCGCCAAGACGGGCGTCGTCGAGGCGGTGCAAGGCGCTTTCGTCTTCCCCGACGATAATGCGCATGGCCGCGGCGAAAATCCGCAATGGCTCTATACGGTCGTCTTCGGCGGCGGTGAGATCTGGGGCGAGGACGCGGATCCGTCGCTGACGGTCTCCATCGATGCGTGGGAGTGTTATCTTGAGCATTTGTGAGACGCCGTCTCAGCTGGCGCAATCGCTTGGGTTACCGAAGTCGCCGGAGGGGGATCCGGTCTTTCCCGAGCCTTGGGCGGCGGACGCCTTCGCCATGACGGTGCATCTGCACGAGAAGGGGCTGTTCGCCTGGGGCGAATGGGCGGAAGTCCTGTCAAAGGAATTGCACAAGCCTCATCGCGCCGAGGATGGCAGCGATTATTTCGACTGCTGGGTGGTGGCCCTTTCCGAACTGCTCGTCAGCCGCGGCATAGCGGATGCATCTGCCATTCTCGACCTGCAGCAGAGCTGGCAGCGGGCCGCCGAAGCCACGCCGCATGGGCAGCCGATCGAACTTGCCAACGATCCAAAGCGCTGATTCTCACGAAGGGAACTGCCGATAGCATTCCTCGGCCACACCGCGCAGGGTCTCACGCGTGATTTCGCCGGTGACGGCATAACCGAGTTCGCCGTCGATCCAGTAGAAGGTCTCGAGATTGCCCGATGAGGCGAAGCGGAAGCTCGTCGTACGGTTTTCGGTGTTGCGGCCGACGATGACGGTCAGTCGCTCGCCGGCCTGGTTCTCGTACATGAACATGGCGCCCGGTCTGTCATCGACGGGCAGCAGGCGGCCGCCGACCAGCTTGAAGCCGAGCGGCTGCAGGTTCGGGATCTTCAGGTTCTGGATGGCGAGGCGCTTGCCGAGCCAGGTGGCGAGATGAGCCTCCTCGTCGGCGAAGACCTCGACCGGGTGGCGAACCTCGGCGGCATAAACCAAGAAAGCGGTCTCGGCCTGCTTCGGCAGGGTTTCGGAGCCGGCAAGCTGCAGCTCCGGCTTTGTCAGAAGTGCCGGGCCGTAATGGCCGCTGACGGCGCCGAGCGCGAAGACGACGAGGGCCGCGGCGGCGATCGCCAGGCGTCTCCACGCCGACGAGACGGTGCGCGGGGGTGATACGAGCAGGGCGTCGGTGTCTTTCGCCTGTTCATACCCTGAAAACAGCGACCGGATGCCGCTATTCTGCGCTTGCCATTCAGCGACCAGGGCCGCCTCGTCGGGATTGTCGGCAAGATAGGCTTCGATGCGCGCGCGCGCCGCTTCGGCCAGTTGGCCGTCGGCATAGGCGTGAAGATCGGCTTCGGTGACGATCGGGTTGGTCTCGTTCATTTCGGTCTCCGAAGCGTAATGACGTTATCGGCTTTCAGCCGCTCGGCGACGCGCTGGCGGGCGCGCGACAGCCGGGACATGACGGTGCCGATCGGGATGTCGAGGGCGGCGGCAACTTCGCCGTAGGTGTAGCCCTCGATGACCACGAGCATCAGCACGGCGCGGTGCTCCTCCGAAAGGCTGTTCAGCGCATCGTCGAGCCGGGCGCGCGCCAGCGGATCGGCCGGCGGTTCGGGTGCGGCGAGGTCCCCTGCGGCGTCGAGTTCGACGACAGCGTCGCGCGCCTTGCCGCGCCGGCCGTTGCGGTAGAGATTGGTCATGATGGTCAGGGCCCAGCCGCGCAGGTTCAGGCCGCGCCATTGCCCGCGGCGCGCCAGCACCTTCTCGACGCAATCCTGGAGCAGATCCTCGCCATCGGCATCCGAACTCGTCAGGCTGCGCGAATAGCGCCTGAGCGAGGGGAGGAGGGCCAGGATCTGGCCCTCGAAACTTTCGGGTGCGGGTGTTTTCACGCCAGCCGCTTTCTGATGATCAAGGCCCCCGCGATCAAGGTTTGGCAAGGTCCCAGTTGCCGCCGACGCCGTCGCCGGTGATGTCTCCCGACTTCTTGTCCTTGACCCAGTAATAGAGCGGCATGCCGTCCTTGGCCCATTGTTTCGTGCCATCCTTACGATCGATGATCGAATATGCACCATCGGCCTTGGCACCGGAAGCGGCCATCAGCGGCGGCCAGTTCTTGGCGCAATCGTCATTGCAGTTGGAAACGCCCTTGGCGTCCTTTTTGAAGGTGTAGAGGGTCATGCCGTTTTCGCCGGCAAGAACCTTGCCCTTGGCCGATTCGACTTCCTTGACGGGAGCGGCTGCGAAAGCAGCGGTTGCGGCGAGGGCCGCGGCGGCCACGACGGACAGGAATTTCACGGATTTCATGATGTCTCTCCTTGAGAACTGGGCACGCAATTTTGCGATACCTCAGATGAGACACGAGACGCGGCGGTTTTATTCCCGACGCATGGAAAGTTTTAGGGCAGGAGGCGCGCGGGAGCCCGTGCCGACATTCCGCGGGCAGGGGCGGAGGCCTGTTTGCGCGGTCATTTACATCATGCCGATTTGCGGATAGTGTATATCCTTAATTCCGTCGCAGAACCAGTATCACGCGAGTTGCTGAATGATCCTGAAAAGCCAGGTCGAGTGGGCGCTCCATTGCTGCGCCATTCTCGCGAGCCTGCCCGAGGGCAGGTATCTTTCCACCAAGGCGCTCGCCGAGCTTCATGGCCTGCCGAAGGAATATCTCTCCAAAGCGCTGCAGAGCCTGTCGCAGGCATCGCTGGTCGAGACCACACTCGGCCCGAGCGGCGGCTACAGGCTTGCCCGGGCGCCGTCGGAGATCAATTTTCTCGAGATCGTCGAGGCGGTCGAGGGCAAGGCGCGCAGCTTCACCTGCACGAATATCCGGGAGAACAATCCCTGCCGGCCGGCCGGCTATTGCGACAGCAAGCCTTGCGCGGTCGCCCGCGTCATGTGGGAAGCCGACGAGGCCTGGCGCGATACGCTGAGGCGCGTCCGGCTTTCCGACCTGGTCGGCACCTTGTCCGAGGAAGTGCCGGCTGACCTCTGGCGGAGCACCTTCGAATGGGTTCTCAAGCGCGCCGGCTGATTACCCCCTGAAGATGGTCCTGATGGTTTTCAGAATGGCACGCGGGCTGTGGGCGGCGGGTTCCGCCGGCAGGGCGGCGCCGTTGCGAAAGCGCTCCGCGCGGCTGGCGAGATCTTCGGCAATTTCCTCAGCCAACGCCGGACGCTCGTTCAGCAGCGGCGCGAAGGCCTGCTGATCTATTTCATAGACGGTCACCGGCGTTAGAGCCTCCAGGGTACAGACTTCCTGCATGCCGGCGAGCAGTCCGGTCTCGCCGAAAAAATCACCCGGCGCGAGCCGCCCGCGTTCCCCATCTTGGTGCCGCGCCGCAACAATGCCGGCCCGCACCATCATCAGCGATGGCAGCATTTCGCCCTCCCGCACGATCACGTCGCCTTTGCGGAATTCACGCACGGCGGCGGTCTCGGCGAGTTTTTGCTTTTCATCGGCCGTCAGCGTCGCAAAGATCGGAATGGCTTCGATCAGTTCGAGCGGCGTCACACGCGCCGGCCGTGCGCTCTCTTCGGTCGGCGGATCGCCGGTCAGGACCGAGGCCGCCGCCGGAACGGCGAGAAGCAGGCCGGCCGATTTGCAGTGGCGATAGACGAGATCAAGCACTTCGTTTCGCGCCGGCACACGCTGGCTGGGGCTCGTTACCCGGAACTGCAGCTCGACTTCCAGCGCCGTGGCGTCCAGTCCCTTCAACGCAACGACCGGCGGCGGCTCGCGCACGATGGAATTGCAGCTTGCCAGCGCCGTTGCCATGACGTGGCGAACCGATGCCGGCATCCGTGTCGGAGCGATGCGGATCGTGAGGATCAGCAGATGGCTCTCGTCCGGCCGGCTGACATTGGTCAGTCCGAGCTTGGCCAGAAAGCTGTTCGGCAGCACAACGACATTGTTGGCGCTGGTCAGGATATGGGTCGCGCGCCAGTTGCTCTCGACGACGCGCCCTTCCGTGCCATCGCTCAAAAGAATCCAGTCGCCGATGACATAGGGCCGGCCGAGTGTCAGCGCGATGCCGGAGAAGACGTCGGCGAGCGTATTTTGCAGCGCAAGGCCGAGAATGATGGCGACCACGCCCGAGGTCGCAACGAGGGTGCCGATCGGCACGCCGAAGACGAAGGCCAGAACCGACAGCGCCATGCCGATATAGACGACGCCGATGACGAGATCCTGCAGCAGGCGGGCCTCCCGAGGGCTGCCTTCCAGAACCAGATACAGCCTGATGAAACCGATGACGGCCCACGCCAGATGAATCCACCAGAGCGTTTTCGCGACGATGACGAGCAAGGCCTGCGGATCCTCGGCCCCATATCCTTGAAACCGGTGGGGTTCGATGCCGCTGCCGACGAGGATCAACGTCATCACGGCAAAAAAGAGGATCTGCACCACCAGCCGGGTGGTCGGTCGCTGGCTGGAGAGGCAGTACCAGACGACAATACCGGCGAAGCCGACTGTTATCAGGGATGTCAGAGGCTTGCCGAAGAGCGCGTCGTAGATCATCGGTCTCTGTCTCCGGGAGGGGCGGGCGGCATATGATTGAGCATGTCGGCCGCCCGCGCAAGCATCGGCCCGGCGCGGACGGGTTTGGCGGCGCCTTATTTCTTGAGGGGGTAGGTCAGTTCTTTCTGGTTGGTGTCGACCACGAACACGGCGAGCAGGCGGGCGGGTTTCGTTTCGCTGCCGTTGGCGCTGACCCCGTGGCGGTCGCCCGGCATTTCGGAAAAACTCTCGCCGGCCTGATAGACCTTGACCGGGCCGTCATTGACCTTGCTGCGGATCGATCCTTCAAGCACGGTGGCGTAGATGAAAGCCGAGTCGGGATGGGTATGGCCTTCGGAGAAGCCACCGGGACCATATTCGACCAGCACGCCCTTGATGCTCTTGCCGGGCACGTTCGGAAGCGGGTGCTCATAGACGAGGGTGACCTTGGCAGATTTGCTGCTGTCGTGGGCGCCGGCGCCGGTGGCCGCCAGGCAGACGAGGGCGGCGGCGAGGAATGAAGCTCTGATCATGGGAATCTCCAACTTTGCTGGGGTGGCAGGACGCGTCCCAGTGGCCGCGTCCAGGGACAAAATCACTTCGGCTGGGCGGATTTCGCGAACCATTGTTCGAAGGTGATCGAACCGAGCCGCGGCCTGTCGTCGGAAACGAGCGACTGGTCGTTGAGCCGAACTCCGAAATATTTCGCTTCCGGATCGGCCTCGACGACACGCGGGTCGTTCATGGCCTTCAGATATCGGGCGACCAGTTCGCTCAAGCGCGCCCGTTCCGGACCTGATATCTCGATCGTGGCGTTGGCGGGCGCGGAGAGCGCCACATCTGCCATGGCGTCGGCGACGTCGTCGGAGGCGATCGGCTGCACATAGGCCGGCGACAGGCGAACCGTCTGGCCGACCGTGCCCGACTGGGCGATGCCGTTCAGGAATTCCATGAACTGCGTCGAATGCACGATGGTATAGGGGATGCCCGACGCCTTGATCAGCTTTTCCTGGGCAAGCTTGCCGCGGAAATAACCGCTGTCCTGCAGACGCTCGGTGCCGACGACGGAGAGCGCGATATGATGCTTGACGCCTGCCGCTTTCTCGGCGGCGAGAAGATTGCGCCCCGACGTCTCGAAGAATTCGAGCACGGCCTTGTCTTCGAAGGAGGGCGAATTGGCAAGATCGAGCACGATTTCGGCACCCTCGAGCGCCTCTGCCAGCCCTTCTCCCGTGATCGTATTGACGCCTGAGTTCGGCGAGGCGGCGATCACCTCATGTCCCTTCTGGCGCAGGCGGGCGACAGTCTTCGTACCGATGAGGCCGGTTCCGCCGATGACAACGATTTTCATAACAGGTCTCCGTTCGCCGCCGGGGTGCGGCGGCGTCAAAGGTGAATCTTCTCAATAAATTGTAAGGTTTAGTTCAAGCCAGCCTTGTCGAGGCCGTAGGCCTTGTCGGCCGAACCGGGCACGGTCTTGAAGCCGACATTGACGCGGTTCCAGGCATTGATGGCCATGACGACGAAGGTCAGGTCGGAGATTTCCTTTTCGGAAAGCTGGCCGCGAACCCGTTCGTAAATCTCGTCGGGAATGCCGCCTTCTGGAAGTTTCGTCAGCGCTTCGGTCCAGGCAAGGGCGGCGCGCTCGCGGGGAACGAACAGGTTCGATTCCCGCCAGATGGCGACGTGGTGGAGCCGCAGCTCCGTCTCGCCGTGGATCTTTGCCTGCTTCACATGCATATCGAGGCAAAAGCCGCATCCGTTGATCTGCGAGGCGCGGATTTCGATGAGCGCCTGCAGCTTCTCGTCGATGACGCTGCTTCTCAGCGCCATGCTGAATTCCATGAATTTCTTGAAAAGCTCGGGGGACTGCTGGGCATAGTTCAATCGCTGGCTCATGTCATTTCTCCTCTAATTAAGGATGTTTAATATCCTTATGGATAAAAGATATCCTTAATTGCTGGACTGTAAAGCCATTCTCGCCTAGGCTGCCTGCATAAAGCCTATGCGCAAAAGTATGAGGGGCAGAGATGGATATCGTTTCGGCATTGCGGACCTTCCAGCGCGTCGTCGAGACGGGCTCGTTTTCGGCGGCGGCACATGATCTCGATGTGACGCAGCCGGCGGTCTCGCGGCAGGTCGCATCCCTCGAAGGCCATTTCAATACCCGCCTCCTGCACCGCACGACCAGTGGCCTGTCGCTGACGGCGGAAGGGGAACGGATGCTGCCGATGGCGCTCAAAATTCTCGCAGCGGTGGAGGAGCTCGGCGATGCCACTGGATCGGATGGAGCCATGGCTTCCGGAAAGGTCAGGCTCAGTGTTCCGGCACCGCTCGGCCTCTATCTCAGCGAGCGGCTCGGCGATCTTCTCGCCGCCCATCCGAAACTCTCCGTGGAACTGCTCTTCAGGGAACAAAGTTCCGATATGATCGAGGAGCGCCTCGACCTCGAAGTGCGCCTTGGCTCGGTCGCCGACAGCAGCCTCGTCTGCCGGCGGATCGGTTGGACGACGGCCTTCCTCGCCGCATCGCCCGCCTATCTCGCGCGCAAGGCGCCGCCGAGGACGCCGAAGGACATCAAGGAGCATGAGTGCCTGTGCTACGACAGGGCTGGCGATGTTGCGACATGGTCGTTCTCCAATGGGTCGGAAGACATTTCGGTTCGGATCGCGCCGCGGCTGACCGCCTGTAGCGCGGTTGCCATTCACCGGGCGGCGCTTGCCGGCGCGGGTCTGGCGGTGCTCTCCCATATCATCGCATTGCCCGATATTGCCGCCGGCCGGCTGATCCCCGTGATGGAGGATTTTCAGCCGAGCCGGCTGCCGATCACCGTCGTCTATCCCTCAAGACGAAACATGCCGCTGCGCGTCAAGACGGTTCTGGATTTTTTGACCGACGCGATCGGGCAGAACCCGTCGATGTGCGCCAGCGGCATGGACCGGCGGTGGGACGGATGATCGTCCCGCCGGGCGATTTGCGGTTTTCCGCCTTGCCTAACGTCCGCGAATCCTGCCAAGTCGTCCGATCATGCAATTTGCGCCGCAACAAGACGAAGCCCTCAAGGCTGTTTCGAAATGGCTGAATGAGGGGCGCTCGCCGCTCTTTCGCCTGTTCGGCTATGCCGGAACGGGGAAGACGACGCTTGCCAAGCATTTCGCCGAGAATGTCGACGGCGACGTGCTGTTTGCCGCCTTTACCGGCAAGGCGGCGCAAGTGTTGCGTTCGCGCGGCGCCTCCAATGCGAAGACGATCCATTCGCTGATCTACCGGCCGCGCGGCGAGGAGGCAGTCGAGGACGAGGAAACCGGCAAGACCTCGATCGCGCCGATGTTTTCGATCAACCGGCAGAGCCCGGTCGCCAAGGCGGCGCTGATCATCGTCGACGAATGCTCGATGGTCGACGAGGCGCTCGGCAAGGATCTGATGAGCTTCGGCACGCCGATCCTGGTACTCGGCGATCCCGGCCAGTTGCCGCCCGTCAGCGGCGGCGGATACTTCACCAATCAGGATCCGGATTACCTGCTCACCGATATTCACCGGCAGGCGCGCGACAATCCGATCATCAAGCTCGCCATGCAGGTGCGTGAGGGCAATGAGGTGATGTATGGCGATTACGGTACGGCCAAGGTGATCTCGAAGAACGAGGTGACGCAGCAATTGGTCCTTGATGCCGACCAGGTGCTCGTCGGCACCAACAGGACGCGGCGGCGCTATAATCAGCGCCTGCGCGAGTTGAAAGGCTTCAATGCCGAGTATCCGCAGACCGGCGACAAGCTCGTCTGCCTCCGCAACGATCCCGCCAAAGGCCTGCTCAACGGCTCGCTCTGGCAGGTGATGACCTCGTCCAAGGAAACGACGAAACCCGGCATCAACCTGCTCGTCCGGCCTGAGGACGACGACATGGATCGGGGGGCTGCCAAGATCAAGCTCCTGAAACAGGCCTTCGAGGATGTCGAGGGCGAGATTCCCTGGAACACCCGCAAACGCTACGATGAGTTCGACTATGGCTACGCGCTGACCGTTCATAAGGCGCAGGGTTCGCAATGGAACGACGTCGTGCTCTTCGACGAGAGCTGGGCCTTTCGCGATACGCGGGAACGCTGGCTCTATACGGCGATCACGCGCGCGGCGGAGACGCTGACGATCGTGCGCTGACCTCGATCGCGCCTCGCGATCTGGGAAGGCGACGGTGGCGGCCGTCGGGCGCGTATCGGACTAGGCCTGCACGATTCCCAGCAGCACGGCCTTGGCGATTGCCTGGAAGCGGTTGTTGGCACGGAATTTCAGGATGATTCCGGCTTCGAGATCCCTGGTCTCATCATGCTTCAGGTCGAGCGCCCGGGCGATTCGCTGGGTGGAATAGCCCTCCGCCATCAGTTCCAGGCAACGCCGCTCCTGCGGGGTCAGGCTTGCGCTGTGCTGGTTGTCGTTGAGCGGCGGCTCTTCGATATTCTCGTCGTAATCCAGAAGGTCGCCGACCTGCTGGAGCTGGCGGTGCAGCGTCGACATCTCGGCCGTCAGCTCGCGCTTGCGCACCTGCAGCACCTCGCGGAACATCGCCTCGGCCCTTTCCTGCGAATCGGCCTTGCGAAGCTCGTCCATCAATTCCTGGATGACGGCGATCGGCATGCCGGTCTCGCGGCAGACGGTGATGACTGCCATGCGCATCACGTCATCCTGGCCGTAGACCCGCATCAGGCCGATGCGATTGGCGGAAATCAACCCCTTTTCTTCGTAGAAATGCAGTGTCCTGTGCGTAACGCCGAATGCGTTGGCCATATCGGCGATCGGCACCGGACCGTCCGGTAGATCCGGCGGCAGCGCGGCCGAAGGCAGGAACCGGTATTTCGACCGGGCCTCCGAAGCGATACCGGCGGCAGCAAACAGGCTTTTGGAACCGTCTGGCATGAACCCTCCTAGGGCATCGTGTTGCACCTCATGCGGATTTGCCAGTTGCTTCCCAGGCGCGGCGAGTGGGGTTTTCCTCTGGGCGTTCTTGTCATTGGGAAAAGAAGCAGTACGCGGCCTACGTTTACGCGATACAATGCCCACGTTATGCGTGAACGATCTTTTTTATAAGTGCTAAAAGTAATCTCTTTTAAATGGGATAGCAACGTAACGACCGGATTTCTGGGTGTGCTGCAGCAAAACATGCGCTGCATTGCAGCGTGGGTCGACTGTCTTCACGGGTGACGGGAATTACTATTTGCGGTACGCGGGGAGGGGTAATGCCCCACCGACAGCAATGCTCATCAACGATCGACATCGCATCCATCTGCGAATCTCGTTGGTCATCTCAAGGCACTTGGCTTAAAAGCAAGGCCTCTGTTTCAGCACCGATGGATATCAGCCATGCCCGCCAAACTCTCCGTGAACCTCAACGCGATCGCCATGCTGCGCAACCGGCGCGACCTGCCATGGCCGAGCGTCGAAGCGCTCGGGCGAATAGCGCTTGCCGCGGGCGCCAGCGGCCTGACGGTGCACCCGCGCCCCGACCAGCGGCACATCCGTTTTTCCGACCTGCCCATCATCCGCAACCTTATCGACGACGAATTCCCCGAGGCCGAGTTCAATATCGAAGGTTATCCGACGGAGGAGTTTTTTGACCTCTGCGCCGGAGCAGCACCGGAGCAGGTGACGCTGGTGCCGGACGATCCCGCGCAGGCGACCTCGGACCACGGCTGGGATTTCCGCAAACATCGGGCGTTTCTCACCGATGCCGTCGCGCGGCTGAAGACGATGGGATGCCGGGTCTCGCTGTTTGCCGACGGAGACGGGGATGCTGAAGCCGTCGAGATCGCCAAGGCCGTCGGCGCCGACCGGATCGAACTTTATACGGGCCCCTATGGCGGCTGTTACGACGCGCCGGAACGGGCGGCCCCGATCCTCGAAGCGCTCGGCCGGACGGCGGATGCGGCGCTGGCGATCGGCCTCGCCGTCAATGCCGGCCATGATCTGACGGTCGCAAACCTGCCGGGTCTGGTGAAGCGCATTCCAGCGCTTACCGAGGTTTCGATCGGCCATGGGCTGACCGCCGATGCGCTTGAGTATGGTATGGCCGAGACGGTGCGGCGCTTCTGCCGGGCGTGTGGGCAGGCGGTTTGAGAAGACTCGATGCTGTTTTCTCCCTCTTCTTCCCAACGGGGAGAAGAGGTGTGTAGCAACGCCTCGCGCCAATTCCGCTTGCAATGAAACCCTCTCTCCGCAAAAGCGGAAAGAGGGCGTCGGAAGCCACTGTCCGCAAATGCGTTAGTGCCCACTACCTCCAGCTGCCGTCAAAGCAGCCTTCTGCTCGACAAAGAACTCCTTCAGCGATTGCGGCTGCCTGCCCGTCAGCTTAGTGAAATCCCCAGTGATGATGTCGAACTTGCCGGCGCGGATGTTGGCGTCGGCGGAGACCAGCATGTCGGCGACGAAGCCGGGGAGGCCGGCGCCGCGCATGCCCTGGCCGAGCTGTTCGTCATTGACGTCGACGACTTCGAGCGGCTTGCCGGCGACGTCCGAGATGATGGCGGCGATCTGGCGGTTGTTCAGAGACGCCGCACCGGTCAGCGTGTAGGTGGCGCTGTCCGATGTGGCGGAGGCAAGCGCTGCGGCGATCGCCAGGGCGCAGTCGTCACGCGAGATCGTCGAGACCTTGCCGTCGCCCGTGGCGCTGTACCATTTGCCGCCCTGCAGGTTGTGCGGCATGCTATGCATGTAGTTGTCGTGATACCAGGCGTCGCGGATGATCGCGTGAGCGATGCCACTCGCCTTGATAGCATTTTCGCTGCCGAGATGGTCCGGTGCGAAGGTAACGAGCGAATCGTCCGGCGCCGGCATCGAGGTATAGGCGATGTGCTTGACGCCTGCCTTGACGGCGGCAGCGACGGCCGCCTGGTGCTGGGCGAGGCGTTTGCCGGGCGTATCCAGCGCATCGGTGCTGATGATCAGCAGCCGGTCGATGCCGGCGAAAGCCTTTTCCAGACCGGCGGCGTCATCGAAATCGGCCTTGCGGGTGAGGACGCCCTTGTTTGCGAGCTCGGCGAGCTTTTCGGGGCTGCGGGTGGCCGCGACGATCGTGCCTGGGGCGACCTTGTAGGTCTCGAGGAGGTGATGGATGACACGCTGGCCGAGCTGACCGGCAGCGCCGGTGACCAAGATGGTTTCGCTCATGGATAGTTCCTTCTGCGTTGGCCTCTGTGTTGATAGGTGGTCTCAAAAAGAGAGCAGCACTAGAATAGGAATTGACTTGGCGGTGTAAAGGAGGCAGTTTTTCGGCTCTACGTTACCAAAAGGGAACCAGCACATGAGCGGCGCCGTCGTCAGTCTGAAGAACAGGATGCCGGGGGCGCGGCGCGAGATCAATCTTGCCGGCCTCGATTTTTCCAATTGCCCGGTCAGGGACATGATGCAGCAGATCGGCGGCAAATGGTCGACGCTATTGCTCGAAGTGCTGGCCGCCGAGCCCCGCCGCTTCGGCGAACTCAGGCGGATGCTTCCCGACATTTCCCAACGCATGCTGACGCAGACGCTGCGTGATCTGCAAAGGGACGGTTATATCGCCCGCGAGGTCTTCCCGACCAAGCCGCCGAGCGTCGAATATTCGATGACCGAGCTCGGCCGCTCGCTCTACTTGCCGCTGTCGCAGTTGTTGAACTGGGCGGAAGCCAATCACGATGCCGTCCGCGCCGCCCGTTCGCGTTTCGATTCCGCCGATGGCTAAAGCGCGACGCGATCTTTAGCGCGGCTGGGCGGCCTTGGCCGGCGACTATCGTTCCGGTCGCATGAACAGCGTGCGGAACAATTCCTCCGATCGCTGCAAGCCTTCGTCGCTCAGAACGACGGATTTGGCCTTGCCGGCGGGATTGGCAATCAGACCTTTCTGATGCAGACGATCCATCACGTCCCAGTCGAAACCCTTCCAGGCCCGATCCCCGTCATGCAGCGTCAGCCAGAGCAATGCGAGTACGGCATCGTCGATCTTTTCTTCATCCATTTCCATGCGGGGAAGCATCCTTGTCAAAATGAGAGATCTTGCGGTTCTCTTATTTTAACCCGAGCATAGTTCCGAATCGGCTCCGACTTTCCTACTTGCTGCGCCCTTCCGTCAGGAACAGCAGGAAGGCGAGCGCCGGGAAGGCGAAGCCGATCCAGGCGGTCATTGTCCAGCCGCCGGTTGCATAGGCCCAGCCGCCGAGCGCCGAGCCGAGGGCGCCGCCGGCAAAGAAAGTCGCCATGAACAGGCCGTTCAGCCGGCTGCGATGTTCCGGGTTCAGCCCATAGATGGCGCGCTGGCCGCAGACGAGATTGGTGGTCACGCCGAAATCGAGCATGATCGCCGCCACCGTCAGAAGGATCAGGGCGGCAAGCGAGCCGTCGGCGGCGAAATGGCTGATCAGGAAGGAGGCCATGCCGAGCAGCATGGCGATCGTCGAGGCGATCTTGGTCATGCCGCGATCGGCAAGCCGGCCGGCGATCGGCGAGGCGATGGCGCCTGAAGCACCGGCGAGCGCGAAGAGGGCGATGCCGTTCTGCGTCAGGCCGAAGGCCGGGCTAGCGAGCAGCAAGGGCGTCGTCGTCCAGAACAGGCTGAAGGCACCGAACATGCCGGCCTGGTAAAGCGCGCGGCGCTGCAGCACGCGGGAGGTCAGCGCGAGATGCGCCATGGAGGCGAGCAACTCGCTATACCGCAGCTTCGTCTTCGGCCGGCGGACCGGCAGGTTGGCGCGCAGGACGATAGCGAGCACGATCATCAGCCCCGCGGTGAGGTAATAGACGACGTGCCAGGAGGAGGCCTCGGCGACGAAGCTGGCGAAGGGGCGGGCCAGCATGATGCCGCAGAGCAAGCCGCTCATGACATTGCCGACGACCTGCCCGCGTGTGGCATCCGGCGCCATGTTGGCGGCGAAGGGAACCAGAACCTGAACGGCGACCGAGGCGAGGCCGATGCAGAGCGAGGCGACGAGAAAGGCTGTCGGCGTCGTCGACAGCGCCGCGCCGATCAGCGCAACAGCGGAGACGGCCACAAGCATCAGCACCAGCCGGCGGTTTTCGGTGAGGTCGCCGAGCGGCACGATCAGCAGCAGGCCGAGGCCGTAGCCGATCTGCGTCAACGTGACGATCAGTCCGGTTGCGGCCGGCGTGAAGCCGAGCTCGGCGCTGATCGGTCCGGCAAGCGGCTGGCCATAATAGAGATTGGCGGCCACCAGCCCGCAGGCGGCGGCGAAAAGAAAGGTGAGCCAGGGGGAGAGTGCCCGTGGAATGGCCTTATCCGGTGCGGCGGCTGAAATGCTCATCGGAAACTCCGGTATGATTGAAAGGATTAATCGCAAATCGGTCTGCCGGCGGCCACCCGTTTCCGGGCGCTGGCATTCCCCTGGGGGGAATGTCAGGTCACCAGCTTCATCGCGGCTTCGGCAGCGGCGGCCATTTCTTCGCCGCTGCGCTCTGTCTTGCCGATGACGCGCATGCCCTTGGTGAGGCAGAGGAGGGCAAGTGCCGTCGCTGATATATCGAGCTCCGCCGAAATCGAGCCGTCGGACTGGCCGAGGCAGATCAGGTCTGCGAGAAGCGTCTCGTCGGTCGCAAAGGCGGCGGCGACGCGCTCGGCCGCCTCTTCGTCGAAGAGGGCGAGATCGCTGGCGCTGCCGACGACGAGGCAGCCCTGCCTGCCGATCTGCCCGTGCGAGGAGGCCGCAAAGAAGGTGACGAGTGCACGCAGCTTGTCGCGGCCGGTTTCGACACGATCCAGTTCGGCTCTGAGCAAGCCTCGGCGCACGGCGCGGTAGCGGTCGAAGGCGGCGAGGAAGATGCCGCGCTTATCGCCGAAGGCCTTATAGACGCTGCCGGCGGCAAGCCCCATGGCTTCGGTAAGCTCGCTGATCGAGGCGGCGTGGTAGCCGCGCTCGGAAAAAACAAGCAGGGCGGCATCGAGTGCGGTCTCCGCGTCGAATTCCCGCGGGCGGCCGCGGCTTCGAGTCTTCTCGTGAAGGGGTGTTGCGTTCATGTCCGCCTAATTAGGAAATGATCGTTTCCAAATCAAGCGAAATTTTTGCAGCGCAGCAAGTCAGAGGGGGAGGGCCCAGTTCTGGCCGTTCGCCTCGGGGCCGAACATGCAATGTCTCTCCTCGGAGACAAGGCGGAAGCCCGATTTGACGTAGATGGCGCGGGCAGTCTCCAGCATGTCGTTGGTCCAGAGTTGGAGTTCGCTGTAGCCCTTTTTCCTGCAGAAGCGGATGCATTCGTCGACCAGCAGTTTGCCGAGCCCGAGGCCGCGGGCTGATTTGTCGACATAAAGCAGCCGCAGTTTAGCGATGCCGTCACCGCCATTGGCGACAAGGACCGAACCGACATTGATGCCGCCGCGCTCGGCGATCCAGCAATATTCTTTTTCAGGATCGAAATTGGCGAGGAATTTGCCGGCAACCTCGGCGACCAGTGCCTCGAAACGCAGGTCCCAGCCATATTCCTCGGCATAGAAGCGGCCCTGGCTTTGCACGATCCAGCCGATATCGCCGGCGCGATGGGCGCGGATGATGGCGGGGGCGGGCTTCGCCGCCGGGTCGAGCAGCGCGCGGATCGTGTCCATGGCCGAAACGACGGCTTGTGGCTCACCGATCGCCAGATTGTCGAAACGGGCGGCGATCTGGGCATTGGCGCGCCGGCCGAATTCCTCGAACTGCTGTCGTCCCCGATCGGTGACAGTGATGATCTGGCTGCGCAGATCGGCCGGATCAGGGCTGGTCTCGATCAACCCTTCCGCGCGAAAGCGCTTGAGGATGCGGCTGAGATAGGCCGGGTCGAGATGCAGGTCGCGGACAAGGGCTGCGGCGCTGATGCCGTCATGCGAGCCGATCTCGAACAGGATGCGGGCATCCGTCAGCGTGTAGGGAGAGTCGAGATAGGCCTTGTTCAGCAGGCCGAGGAAATTGGTATAGAAGCGGTTGAAATCGCGAGCGGTTTCGATGAGGGCGATATCGCGCATGGTGATCTCCAGATGGAGATCTGGCCAGACGTGATAAGGCTCGCTCCTCGCTCGGCGTCATCCTCGGCCTTGTGCCGAGGATCTGCTGCCCTATCGAACGGAGGCAGATGCTCGGGACAAGCCCGAGCATGACGGAAGAGAGGTTGGCGACTGTCCGAACAACTGACTAAAATCTCCTGATGGAAACCTTTGTCATGCATTTGGTTGACTGGGTCAACTAAATTAACTGCGCACTCACGCTGCCTCTTCCGTTTCCGCGTCCTCCGCGCCAAGTGCGAACTCGACGGCCGCCCGGGCATGGATCGTGGTCGTGTCGAAGCCCGGCAATGGCAGGCGATTAGGATCGAGGATCAGGCAGATTTCGGTGCAGCCAAGGATGATGCTGTCGGCGCCGTTATCCATGGCGCGGTCGATGATGTCGATCAGCTTTTCGCGCGAACTGTCGTGCACCCTGCCAGCGCAGAGTTCATTGAAGATGATGTCGTGCACGGTGGTGCGGTCGGCGGCGTCGGGCACCAGGATATCCAGGCCGTGGCTCTTCATGCGGTCGGCGTAGAAGCCATGCTCCATCGTGTAGCGGGTGGCGAGCAAGAGCGGGCGCTTGCGGCCGGCGGCACGCAGCGATTTCGCCGTCTCGTCGATGATATGGATCAGCGGCACGGATACCTTGGCCGCAACCTCGTCAGCTATCAGATGCATGGTGTTGGTGCAGATCAGAACGCAGCCGGCGCCCGCCGCCTCCAGGCGTTCCGCCACCTCGCCGAGGCGGCGGGCCGCTCCAGCCCAGTCGCCGGCCTTCTGAAGAGCGACGATCTCCTCGAAATTGACCGAATGCAGGATGAGTTCGGCCGAGGCAAGGCCGCCTTTGCGGGCGCGCACCATCTCGTTGACCAGGCGGTAATAAACCGCCGAACTTTCGAAACTCATGCCGCCGATCAGGCCGATCGTTTCCATCTCTTCATGCTCCTATGCATTGAACTTTCGAAAATGATGCCGCAATGACGGCGCGGGGTGTTTGCGTTGTTTGTCCTCCATGGAGGATGTATGCTATGATTTTGCGCAATTTCGGTAAATTACGCAAAATCACCGCGTGAGGTACGATTTACACACATGCTGGATGACCGCGACAGACGCATACTGGACATGCTGCAGAGGGATGCAGGCATATCCGTGACCGATCTGGCCGAGCGCGTGGCGCTGTCGGTCTCGGCCTGTTCGCGGCGCATCCAGCGGCTGGAGGAAAGCGGCCATATCCTTCGGCGCATCATCGTGCTCGACCGCGAGCGGATGGGCGTGCCGACGACGGTCTTTGCGCTCGTCAAGACAGCGCATCATTCCGACGAATGGACGGAAACCTTCCGCAGGATCATCGGCGACATCCCGGAGATCGTCGAGGCACACCGGTTGACCGGCAATCACGATTACATCCTGAAGATCGCGCTGCCGCGCGTCGAGCATTACGACGTCATCTATAAGCAGATCGTGCGCAAGCTGGAACTCTTCGACGTCTCAGCGTCGATCTCGATGGAAGAATTGAAACATGGGATGGCGATACCCGTGGGCTATGCCCGGTGATCGTTGCCCAGAACAGCATGATTTCAGGCCAGGTCGGCCTAAATCTGAATCCTGTTCTACATTAAATAGTTGGGCATGGCGCCATCCGAAACCGCTCACATTTCTCGGCATCATGCTCCAGAGGAGAAACCGATAGTTCTCCGCGCCATCGATAGCGATTAATTCGTGGCTATATGGAAGTTTTTTGACATACTACGTTCACCTTTGGTTCAGGAGGAGGGGAGGATACTCTCTCCTCTTGGAGGAGTAGAGGAGGACAGTCATGAGAAAGCTAACCGTCGCTGCGTTATGCTTGATCATAGGGATCCCCGGCGTCACGCCGGCTCAGGCATTTCCGGCTATCAATCCACCCAGGATCGAACCTCAGCAGCAGATAGAGCAGGTGCAATGGCGTGGCCGAGGCGGCCACTGGGGTGGCGGCCATCACGGCGGCTATCATCATGGGCATGGATCGGGCTGGGGCTGGGCCTTAGGTGGTCTGGCCGTTGGTACGATCATAGGCGGCGCATTGGCCCAGCCCTATTACGGCTCGTATTACGGATCGCCATACGGCTATTACGGTCGGCCCTACGGTTACTACGGTCGGCCCTACGGTTACTACGGTCGGCCCTATGGCTATTACGGTGCGCCCTACCGCTATTACGGCCGGCCCTATCGCGCCTATGCATCGTCAGCCTATTATGGAGGCGGCGGGAGCCACGAGGCTTGGTGCTATGCGCGCTATCGTTCGTACAGGGCTTATGACAATACCTTCCAGCCCTATCATGGACCCCGTCGCCAGTGCGTCGGTTCCTATTGATCGGCGGGTTATGCATCTGTGCTGTGAACTGGTTCCAGGCTGCACCTCAACCGAGGCCCGGCCTGGGCAGCTATAACTCTTTCTGATCTCCGCTCCATAAGCTTCGCCGGACCCGATTACCTGAAAACCAATAATCCTGTGCGCCCCGACTGCCGTCGGCGGCGCAGGGCAGGCATGCCGAAACGGCGGTTGCAACATTCGCGGCAAAAGCCACATTGGTTTCGAGCGAAATGGCGCAAAAGGGGCAGTGCGTGAGCGATCATCATGTCGTCGTTGTCGGTGGCGGTTTCGGCGGGCTGCAACTCGTCAACGGGTTGAAGGGGGCGGGTGTGAAGGTCACGCTCGTCGACCGGCGCAATCATCATCTCTTCCAGCCGCTGCTCTATCAGGTGGCGACCACCATTCTTTCCACCTCGGAGATCGCCTGGCCGATCCGCCGCCTCTATGCCGATCGGCCCGATGTGACGGTGCTCCTCGGCGAGGTCACCGATGTCGACACCGGCGCCAAGACGGTGTCGCTACGCAACGGTATGACTCTCGGTTACGATACGCTGGTGTTGGCGACCGGGGCGACCCATGCCTATTTCGGCCGCGACGAATGGGAGCCGGTGGCGCCGGGCCTGAAGACGCTGGAGGATGCGACGACAATCCGCCGGCGCGTGCTGCTTGCCTTCGAGAAGGCGGAGATGGAGGCCGATCCCGCCGTGCGCGACGCGCTTCTGACCTTCACCATCGTCGGCGCCGGGCCGACCGGCGTCGAGCTTGCCGGCATCATCGCCGAACTGGCGCATTTCACCCTGCCGAAGGAATTCCGCAACATCGATACGCGCAAGACCCGCGTCGTGCTTGTCGAGGCCGGTCCGCGGGTGCTGCCGGCCTTCGCCGAGGAGCTTTCGGCCTATGCTCAAAAGGCGCTGGAGAAGCTTGGGGTGGAGATCCATCTCGGCAAGCCGGTTACCGAATGCCGCGCCGATGGCGTCCGGATCGGCGAGACATTTATCGCCAGCCGCACGATCGTCTGGGCGGCCGGCGTCACCGCTTCGCCGGCGGCCCGCTGGCTTGACGTGCCGGCCGACCGGGCAGGGCGCGTCGTCGTCGAAAAGGATCTGAGCGCGCCGGGTCTGCCGGACGTCTTCGTCATTGGCGACACGGCTTCGGTCATGCGTGAGGACGGCAAACCGGTGCCGGGTATCGCGCCGGCTGCCAAGCAGCAGGGCGGCTACGTCGCCAAGGTCATCCGCGCCCGCCTGTCGGGCAAGCCGGCGCCCGCACCCTTCCGCTACCGGCATCAAGGCAGCCTGGCGACGATCGGCCAGAGTGCGGCGATCATCGATTTCGGCCGCATCAAGCTGAAGGGCTGGATTGCCTGGTGGATCTGGGGCCTTGCCCATATCTACTTCCTGATCGGCACCCGCTCCCGTTTCTCCGTCGCCTGGAGCTGGCTGTGGATCTATCTCAGCGGCCAGCACAGCGCCCGGCTGATCACCCAGCGGGAGACGATGCGGGAGGAGGGGTAGGGGTCCTGTGCCGTCTCTCCGGCCTCATCCTGAGGTGCCCTGAAGGGGCCTCGAAGGACGAGGCCGGCCACCGACGTTTCACCGAGGGATAGGCATGCAGCCACCCGCCCTCGTGGTTCGAGACGGCCCTGCGTTCGTAGGCTGCAATCGATTCACTGGATCGATTGCTTGCTCCTCACCCTCACCATGAGGGCTGATCGTTGTGCCCGGGGCGCACACCCAACCTTGACACATCTCCCCACACCGCCTTAGCATCCCGCCGCGTCTCCCAACCACCACCTGGGGTGCCCGCATCCAGCCGCATCAACGGATAGAGGTTCCAATGCGCCGACTCATTTCTCACGAAAATCACATCCGAATTTCTGAGAAGTTGGTGGTTCATGCGCACTTTGAATCTGGGCATCCTCGCCCATGTGGATGCAGGCAAGACTAGCCTTACCGAAAGACTGCTTTTTGACGCCGGCGTCATCGACAAGCTTGGCAGTGTCGATACCGGCAATACACAGACGGATACGCTCGAACTCGAACGACAACGCGGCATCACGATCAGGGCGGCGGTGGTCTCGTTTACGATCGACGACAGGACCGTCAATCTGATCGACACACCCGGTCACCCGGACTTCATCGCCGAGGTCGAGCGGGTGCTTGGATTGCTCGATGCCGCGGTCGTCGTCGTTTCGGCGATCGAAGGCGTGCAGGCGCAGACGCGTGTGCTGGTGCGGGCGTTGCGGTGGCTCGGCGTTCCCTTCGTCTTCTTCGTCAATAAGGTCGATCGCCTCGGCGCCCGGTATCACGAGGTGCTGGAGGCGCTTGCCGCTCAACTGGCGGTGCGTCCCATCGCCATGTCTTCCGTCATCGGTGCCGGCAGCAAGTTTACCCGGGTGGAGGCACTGGCGCCGGGAAACGAGCCGCTTTTTTCGGCGCTTTGCGAGGCGCTCGGCGAGAACGATGAGACGCTGCTCGACGATTATGTGCTCGCCCCCGAACGACTGACGACGGAAAGGCTCGGGCGCAGCCTTGCCGATCAGGTGGCAAGGGGCCTGGTGCATCCCGTCTTCGCAGGGGCGGCTATGACCGGCGCCGGCGTGCCGGCACTAAGCTCTGCTATCGCGACGCTGTTGCCCGAGCGGCGGCTTGATCCGGACGGGCCGGTCGCCGGCAAGATCTTCAAGATCGAGCGTGGCTGGAGTGGTGAAAAGCACGCCTATCTCTACCTGACTTCGGGCACCGTGCGGCTGCGGCAATATCTGGATCTGCCCAAGGGCGCCGACCGGGTGACTGCGATCCATGTGTTTGAAGCCGGCCGCAGCCGTGGCGTCGCGAGCTTCTGCGCCGGCCAGATCGCCCGCGTCAGCGGCCTTGCCGGTGTCCGGATCGGCGATGCGGTGGGCGGCGATCCGGCTTCGGGTGGGCGGGCTTACTTTGCCTCGCCGACGCTCGAAACCCGCGTGCTTGCCCGGCGGCCCTCGAACAGCGCGGCGCTTTGGCTGGCGCTGAACCAGATGGCTGAGCAGGATCCGTTGATCAATCTGCGCCGGACCGAGGAGACGAATGAGGTCTTTGTCTCGCTCTATGGCGAGGTGCAGAAGGAAGTTATCCAATCGACGCTGCTGACGGATTTCGGCCTCGAAGCAGCTTTCGAGGAAAGCACGGTCATCCTGGTCGAGAGACCCGCCGGCACTGGGGCCGGCTTGCAGATCCTCTTCAAGGAGCCGAATCCGTTTCTGGCCACCGTCGGTTTGCGGGTCGAGCCGCGTCCTGCCGGCGCCGGCAACAGCTTCGCGCTGGAGGTGGAAGTCGGCCAGATGCCCATCGCTTTTTACCGAGCGGTCGAGGAAACCGCGTTCGAGACGCTGAAACAGGGCATTTTCGGCTGGCAGGTCATCGATTGCCACGTGGTGATGACGGCGGCGCGGCACAGTTCGCCCGCAAGCACCGCCGCCGATTTCCGGCAGTTGACGCCCTTAGTGCTGGCGACGGCGCTCTCGGCTGCGCAAACGGTCGTCTGCGAGCCCTTCTATCGCTTTCACCTGGAAGCGCCTGTCGAGAGCCTGAGCAGTGTGCTCACTTTGCTGGCGAAATCCGCTGCGGCGACGTCGCATTCCGTGATCGCCGATGGCGTGGTGCGGTTCGAAGGCACTCTGGCGTCTCAGATGGTTCAAAGCGTCCAGCAGCAATTGCCGGGCCTGACGAGCGGCGCAGGGACAATGGACACCGCTTTCGATCACCATGCTGCTATGGCCGGGGCACCGCGCCTGCGCCGGCGTTCAGGGCCTGATCCGTTCAACCCGGTCGAATATCTGCTGCGGTTGCGGTCCACGCGAGCCTCATGCTGAGATGCGCCGGCCGAAGGCCGGAGCCTCGGAGAAAGGAGGCGGGCGCTCTGACATGGCGGCAGAGGCGGCGTTGGCGGGTGATGCTTCGAGGCTTCGCCCTAAGGGCTACCCACCTCAGCATGGGGACGAATGGCGGATGCCGGCCCATCAATAAAAAAGCGGCCCCCGAAGGAGCCGCCTCTGATGTCCTCAAGCCGCCAGCGAGGCGATATCGATGACGAAGCGGTAGCGGACGTCGCTCTTGACGACTCGCTCGTAGGCTTCGTTGATATTCTGGATGTCGATCTTCTCGATCTCCGAGACGATGTTGTGTTTGCCGCAGAAGTCGAGCATTTCCTGGGTCTCCTTGATCGAGCCGATCATTGAGCCAGCAAGGCTCTTGCGCCCGCCGATAACGGAGAAGGCGTGGACCGGAACCGGGTGCTCGGGAACGCCGACCAGAACCATGGTGCCGTCAGACTTCAACAGGTTGAGATAGGCGTTCCAATCGATTGCCGCGCCGACCGTGTTGATGATCAGGTCGAAGGTGCCGGCGAGTTTGGTGAAAGTCTCGGCGTCGCTCGTTGCATAATAGTCCTTGGCGCCGAGCTTGAGGCCGTCTTCCTTCTTCGACAGCGATTGGGAAAGCACGGTGATGTCGGCCCCCATGGCAGCACCGATCTTCACGCCCATATGGCCGAGACCGCCCATGCCGACGATCGCGATCTTCTTGCCGGGACCGGCTTTCCAGTGCGCGAGCGGCGAATAGAGCGTGATGCCGGCGCAAAGCAGCGGGGCGCCGGAATCGAGCGGAATATTGTCGGGGAAGCGCAGCACATAGCCTTCCTTGACGACGATCGAGTCGGAATAACCGCCGAAGGTCGGGGTCGTGCCATCGGCTTCGTAGCCGTTATAGGTCGGGACGAGGCCGGGCAGGTAGTGTTCGTAATCCAGGTCACGCGCGGCGCAGCCGACGCAGGAATCGACGAAGCAGCCGACGCCGACGCGGTCGCCGACCTTGAATTTCGTGACCTTGGAGCCGACGGCAGAAACGACGCCGGCAACCTCGTGGCCCGGCACCATCGGGAATATGGAGTTGCCCCATTCATTGCGGGCCTGGTGAATGTCGGAATGGCAGACGCCGCAATATTGAACCGCGATGACGACGTCGTCATCGTTGGGCTCGCGACGTTCGAAGGTAAAGGGGGTCAGCGGTTGCGACGCGTCGGTTGCGGCATAGCCTTTTGCGATAGCCATCTGAAGCTTCCTTTGGGGTTGGGAGGGGTCGAGCGGGATGGCGGACTATTGCCCGGATGTTGGCAAGGGCGTTAGAGCGATCCTCTCAGCTTCTTGCACAATCCTGCAAAAGTCAGACGCCGGCCTGTTTGCGAAATGGCAAAGACACTCTAGATAAGGGCGGTATCGCCCGCGCCAGACAGCTGACAGTCAGACACCTGACAGAGAGAGTTGCCGCATGACTTTGCCCTTCAGCCCCTATCAGGAGATCGTCGATATCGCGATGCGCTTTGCGCCTCGCGACGGTGAGTTTTCCACTGCCATCGGCAATCTTCACGTCAGCCGCCGCTCCAGGCCCAGCGATCCCTTACATAGCAGCTACCGGCCCTGTTTTGCCTTCGTGCTGCAGGGAGCCAAGAGCCTGCAGCTCGGCACGGAACAGATCAGCTACGGGACGGGGGACTATCTGCTCACCTCGCTCGACCTGCCGGTCGCCTGGCGCGTCACGGAGGCAAGCCCCGAGCTTCCGCATCTCTGCCTGGGGCTGGCGATCGATTCCGAAAAGCTATTGGAGCTGCTCAGCCGCATCGATATTCCCCGCCCGGCCGCTCATACCGACGGGCAGCGCGGCATGGTGGTGAACGTCGCGCCGCCGGAGCTGATGGATGCTGCCGTCCGCCTGCTGCGCTTGCTCGATCGTCCAGGCGACATTCCCGCTATGGCGCCGCTGATCGAGCAGGAAATTCTCTACCGGGTGCTGACCGGCCCGCATGGCGCCCGTCTGATCAACATCGCCACATCAGACAGCCACAGCAACAGGATCGCCCGCGCCGTCGCCTGGCTGAAGGAGAATTTCGCCCGGCCGCTGCGCATCGAAGAACTGGCCGACCGCGTCAACATGAGCGTCTCGTCCTTCCATCACCACTTCAAATCAGTCACGGCGATGACGCCGGTGCAGTATCAGAAACAGCTCCGCCTGCATGAAGCGCGCCGGCTGATGTTCGTCGAGCGGCTCGATGCCGGCACGGCGGGCCACCGCGTCGGCTATCAAAGTCCGTCGCAGTTCAGCCGCGAATACAGCCGCCTCTACGGCGCTTCACCGGCTCGCGACGTCGACGGCGCACGCGAGGTCATGGCGGCGGAATAGGGCTCCGCGGGTTTGGCGGGACGAAGCGCCGCGGGCGCTCGGCGCGATCGACATCCTGTCATTAAAGGATGTTTGACGTTTCGTGGCTAGTCTGCGCCGCATGACTCAAGCACCATCTCTTTCCATCGTCGCGCCTTGCCACAACGAGGAAGAGGGCCTGCGCGAATTTTGCCGCCGCGCTGGCGCGGCCGCGCAGAGCGTCGCAGGCGACGCCTTCGAACTCATTCTCGTCGACGACGGCTCGTCCGACGGCACCTGGGAGATCATTTCGGAACTGGCCGAAAAAGTGCCGCAGGTCCTCGGCGTGCGTCTGTTGCGCAATCACGGCCACCAGTTGGCGTCAACGGCCGGTCTTTCCGCCGCGCGCGGCGAGCGTGTTCTTTTGATCGACGCCGATCTTCAGGATCCGCCCGAGCTGCTTTTGATGATGATGCCGATCATGGAGCGCGGCGCCGATGTCGTTTACGGCCAGCGCACGCGCCGCGAAGGCGAAACCTGGTTCAAGCTCGCCTCCGCCTCGCTTTTCTATCGTGCTCTCTCCAGGCTCGCTTCCGTGACCATCCCGCGCGATACCGGCGATTTCCGGCTGATGCGCCGGCGCGTCGTCGATATTCTGCTGGCGATGCCGGAGCGCGATCGCTTTATTCGCGGCATGGTCAGCTGGATCGGCGGCAGGCAGGTGGCGCTGCCCTACGAGCGCGACGCCCGCTTTGCCGGCACGACGAAATATCCGCTGCGCAAGATGATCAATTTCGCGCTCGATGCGATCACCAGCTTTTCGACGACGCCGCTGCGCATCGCCACATGGCTCGGCATGATCAGCGCCGGCGTCGCGATGGCGCTGCTCGTCTATACCTTCGTGCGCTGGCTGCAGGACGAGACGGTCACCGGCTGGTCGTCGATCATGGCTACCGTCAGCGCCTTCAGCGCCATCCAGCTGATCTGCATCGGCATCATCGGCGAATATCTCGGCCGTCTGGTGCAGGAGAGCAAGAGGCGGCCGATGTTCATGATCGAGACCATCCTGCGCGGAGGCGAACATGCCGAGCTGCCGACGGCTTTTTCGGAAATGAGCGCCGGCGACAAGCGCGCCGCGCTGGATGCGGCCTTCGTAGCCGGTGAGCCGCCTGCGCAGCAGAAGAGCAGCTTGCAAAAGAACAGTCGGATCGGCTGATGGACCGGATTGCGGAGTCTCGTCTTGCCACGGCCGAGCCTGGGGAATTGATCACCCGACAGGATTCTACCGTTGCGATCGTCGTTTTCGTCGGGTTTGTTGCGATCCTGGTCGTGCTCTTTCCCTTCCCGCCGGTGCTCGACTACGCCAATCATTATGCCCGCATCTGGCTCCTTTCCGGCGGGATCAGCGAGCAGCCGTTTCCGGAGATCTACGCGATCGATTGGAGCCGCACCTTCACCAACGTCGGCATCGATCTTCTCGCCATCTGGCTGGGACCTATTGTCGGCGCCGATAGGCTGGCACGGACGTTGCTTTTCCTGGCGATCGTGCTGCCGTCGCTTGGCGCGATCAGCCTGCACCGGGCGCTTTTCGGCGGCCGCCACTATTGGCAGATCGCCATGCTGTCGCTTGGCTGGTGCGCCACCATGATCGGCGGCTTCATCAATTTCCAGATCGGCCTCGGCATGGCCTTGGTCTTCGGCTGCGTCGACCTGCGGCTGCAGCGCGGAAGTTTCGCTCTGCTTTTTGCCTGGCGGCTTGCCGCCGCGCTGATGCTGACGGTGATGCATATCTTCTCGCTCGGCTTCTATATGGCTGTTGTCTGCGGCCTCGAATTTTCCTGGCGTTTCGACGTCCTGCGATCGAAGACAGGGCTGATGAGGCTCGCCAGCCGGGTGACGCTGGCGCTGGGTGCCTGCGTCCTGCCGCTGCTGGCACTCTATCTCCGTGCGCCAGCTTTGCCCAATGCCGGTGGCAACGGCCTTGCCCTTGCGTGGAACGACGGCGTCGTTCTGATTGTCATCAATTTGCTCTCCGCCATCACCACATACATCCCGGTGGTAGACGTGGTGATGGTTCTACCGTTTATCCTCATCTGCACACGTGCCTCACGCGCGGGCGATATCCGCGTGCATGCGGGGCTTGCCGTGGCCGCCAGCGGACTGCTGTTGCTCTCTTGTGTTTCGCCTCGCCACATGCTCGGAACCGGATGGATCAGTTGGCGCTTTCCGATCATGACGGCGCTCGTCGCCATGGCGATGGTATGTCCCTTCGCCAATCTGACGCGCCGCCAGGCGCTGTTGCTGGCGCTCGTCGTCAATCTCGCGGTTTTCGGCCGGACGGGCTGGATCGGTTGGAACTGGTGGCTTGCACAAAAGGACGTTGCTGCCGTCGAGACGGTACTCAAAAAGGTGCCGGTCGGCGCGGCCGTTCTGCCTCTGGAGCATGATCCCAAGACGGTGAGCGGCCTTGCGCACTCCAGCCGGTATTTTTTCCTGAGAGAGGAGACCTTCTGGCACCTGCCGACGCTTGCCACGCCCTTCGCGCATGCGTTCGTGCCGACGCTCTTCACCGCGAAAGGCAAGCAGCCGCTATCGGTTCTGGCGCCATGGTCTGAGATCGCGGTCCCCGAAGGCAATCTGTTGTCGATCGGCGTGCTTTTGTGCCCGGCAATGATGCAGGCCTATGAAAACTTCACACCCTATCTGTCGGACTGGCGGGGACGTTTCGATTTCATCCTCGTGGTCAACGCGGATGCTCCCGACCGCTATGTCGGGGCCTTGATGCCGGCCGGTCTGACGCTAGTCGAGGATGCCGGTTTCGCCAAGCTCTACGCGATCGACAAAGCGGTGCCGGCGGAGCCCACTTCGGTGCCTGCCGGTTGCGCGGCCGCTCTATGAATCGCCAGCTGCCTGGAGATTTAGCGCAAGCTGTCGGGCTTGCCGGGCCGTCTCTTCATCGCAGATCAGCACGTTGCCCAGGCCTGACAGCAGCACGGCGGCGATAGCCTGCGCCTTGTTCAGGCCGCCAGAGGCGAAGACGACGTTCGGAATGGCGCGCAGGGCTTCGAGTTCGGGAGCGATCGCGCATCTGTTGATCGCGTGTTCGATCGGCCGCCCTGTCTTGTCGACGAACTGGCCGAGAACATCGCCGCAGGCGCCGGCTGTGACCAGTTCCTCGATATCGATGCTGCTCGGCAGACCGTAGCGCATCAGCAGCGAGCGTTCGGTCATGTCGCCAATGCTGAGCACGATGACGTCATTGGCCTCGATCTGCCGAAAGGCGGTTTCAAAAACGTCCTGCTTGATGATCGCGGCGCGCGACTCCGGGCTGCCGGCATAGATCGGCGCTGCGAGATAGGCGCATTCCGCGTTGAGCTGGCGGGCGAGATCGCTCGCAATGTCGAACGTATTGATCTCGATGCCGTGCGTCAGCCCGCCCATGACCGAATTGACGCAGAGATCAGGGCGCCGGAGTGACGGCATGTGACGCACCATCTCGCGCAACGTCGCGCCCCAACCGACGCCGACGCCGCGAATGTTGCCACCGTTCAGCAATTGCACGAGATAATCGGCGGCGGCCTGGCCGAGCAGCACGGGAATGAGTTCCGCATCTTCCGGCGTCGGCACGATGATCGCCCGATTGAGGTTGAATTCCGCCGCCAACTGCTGTTCCAGGGCGACGCAGGATGTCAGCCGGGAATTGAGGGTGATCGTCACCAGGCCGGATCGGCGCGCCTCGGCGATGATCTTGTTGACGCGAAGCCGGTTGGTCGAAAGCGCTTCTGCAATCTCACCCTGGGTGCGTCCCTCCATGTAATAAAGCCAGACCACACGCACCTGCAATTGCTCGTCGGGGAGCGCGGTGGGCTGGAAAGAAGCACCTCTGTTCTGTGACATGCAATAATCTGCGCCTCCAATTCGATGGCCATGGATCTCAAATCCCTGACGCTTGTCAATTGCAAGCGCCAGCCGTCATCTGCTTCACTCCCCTCAATCGGTTCGCCGCCCTGTCGTCCTGTTGAAGGGATGCAAACCGTCCCTTCGTACATGGCACGAAGTGCGATCGCCTTCCTGCATATGTCGATCGGTAGGGACGCTCGCGACGATGCGCTTATCGCTGCCGTCGATGCGCAGATGCACGTTGTTCTCGTCACCGACGGTCTCGATCAACTCGACATGAGCGTCGAACCGGAGATCATGCGCCGATCCATCTCCGAGATTGATCGCACCCGGCCTGATGCCGATGAGATCCGTGTCTCGGGGAAGCGCGAGGTCACAGGGGGCGAGCTCATCGAGATCGATCAGATTCATTGGCGGCGAACCGATGAAGCCGGCAACGAAGATGGTATCGGGGCGGCGATAGACCTCGATCGGCGTCCCGATCTGCTCGATCCGGCCGCCATTCATGACGACCAGCCGGTCGGCCAGCGTCATGGCCTCGAGCTGGTCGTGCGTGACGTAGAGGCTCGTCGTCTTCAGCTGCCGCTGAAGCCTACGGATTTCGACGCGCATCTGCACGCGAAGCTTCGCATCGAGATTGGACAGAGGCTCGTCGAACAGGAAGGCGGCGGGATCGCGGACGATGGCGCGGCCCATGGCGACGCGCTGGCGCTGGCCGCCGGAAAGCTGGCGAGGGCGCCGCTCGAGGAACTCGCCGATCTCCAGAATGCCGGCGGCGTTGGTGATCCGCCGGTCGATCTCGCCGCGCGGCACGCGGCGGTTCTTGAGCCCGTATTCGAGGTTTTGCCGGACGGTCATGTGGGGATAGAGCGCGTAGTTCTGGAAAACCATGGCGATGTTGCGATCGGCCGGATCGACATGGCCGACGTCGTTTCCAGCGATTCTCAAATGCCCGGAGCTTATGGCTTCAAGGCCGGCAATCATCCGCAGCAAGGTCGACTTCCCGCATCCCGAAGGCCCGACCAGCACGATCATTTCGCCGTCGGCGACGCTGAGATTGATCCCTTTCACTGCGGGAACCGCGCCGTAATTCTTCTTCAAATCGATGAGTTCGATCGCTGCCATGGCATCCTCCTTCGCCGTCGTCATGCATTTGTAACACGCTATTGACATTTGTAACAAGTAACCCCAACCTTGTTTTATCGCCACTCTGGGAGGGGTTGATCGGGGCTAACGCGCCGGTCGGCGAACAACGGCTATGGAGAGGAAAACGAAATGACGGCAAAGTCTTCGATGGGCGCCCGTTTGCGGCGGACGATCCGCTCGTTCGCGGCGGGTGCAGCACTGGCGACGCTCGGATTTGCAGCAGCGGGTGACGCCAGCGCGGCCGATCGCGTCAAGGTCGAATGGTGGAACGCGGCCGGCGGGCGCCTCGCCGAGATCACCAACAAGCTGATTGCCGACTTCAACGCCTCGCAGGACAAATACGAGGTCGTCGGCATCGGCAAAGGCAATTATGAGGAAACCATGGCGGCGATGGTGGCCGCCTACCGTGTTCACCAGCAGCCGGTGCTGATCCAGGCGGCCGAGCGGGGCTTCCTGACCATGTACAATTCCGGCGCCGTCATTCCGGTGCCGGAGCTTATGGAAAAGGAAGGCTACAAGATCGACTGGAACGATTTCCTTGCCCCGGTGGCCGGCTTCTATCTCGTCGACGGCAAGCCGGCGGCGATGCCCTTCAACAGCTCGACGCCGATCTTCTGGTACAATGCCGATCAGTTCAAGGCATCCGGTTTCGACAAGCCGGGCGAGACCTGGCAGGAGCTCGACAAGCAGCTCAGCGCCATCAAGGAGAAGGGCGTTTCGAAGTGCCAGATGGCGCTGGCGAACGACTTCTACTGGAGCCTGATCGAAAACTACGCGGCAATCCAGGATCAGCCTTACGGCACCAAGGCGAACGGTTTCGGCGGCCTCGATACCGAGTTCATCTTCAACAAGAGCCCGCTGGTCGTCGGTCAGGTGACGCGCCTGAAGACGTGGCTCGACGCCGGCATCCTGCAGATCGCCGGCCAGGGCCTCTCGCCCGACCAGTTGTTCACGTCTGGCACCTGCTCGACCTATGTGGCCTCCACCGCGGCGCATGCTGCCGTCGAGAGCGGCGCAAAATTCAATTGGAGCGCAACGTTCCTGCCGCATGAGGAGGGCATTGAGCCCAAGAACAGCACCATCGGCGGCGGCGCGCTCTGGGTATTGAAAGGCAAGTCGGAGGAGGAATATGCCGGTGCTGCCGCCTTTCTCAACTTCATCGCCTCACCGAAGACGCAGGTCTGGTGGAGCAAGCAGACCGGCTATGTGCCTGTGACCAACGCCGCCTATGAGCAGGCCAAGTCCGAAGGCTATTTCAAGGATCACCCGACCCGCGAAATCGCCATTCTCCAGCTCACGCGTGGCACGCCGACCGACAATTCGCGCGGCTTCCGCTTCGGCAACCATAACCAGTCGATGGCGCTTTTGGTGGAAGAGATCCAGGGTGTCTGGACCGGCCAGAAGACACCGCAGCAGGCGCTGGACGCGGCGGCGGCTCGCGGAAACCAGATCCTTCGCCAGTATGAGCAGCTTCATGCAGCAAAGTAGGACCTTCGGAAAGATGGAGGGCGCCGCCAGGCGCCTTCGCATCCCGGATCTTCCGTGGACAGGCCGGAGGAGCGCGCAGCCCTCTGAGGCCGGGTTGAAGTCGGCTCATTTCAACAAGCCTTGGCTCGCCTTCGGCCTGGTCGCACCGCAGCTGCTGATCCTCCTGTTCTTCTTTTTCATCCCGTCCTACAAGGCGCTGTCGCTGGCCTTCGTTCAGGTCGATCCTTTCGGCGGCACGCAGATTTTCGTCGGGTTGGAGAATTTCTACAATCTGTTCGCCAGTCCGGAGTATCGCGGCAGCGCGCTGTTCACGCTGTGGTTCGCCGTCGCGCAGAATGCAGCAACGCTTCTGCTTGCCGGCCTGTTTGCCTTCGCGACCGATTTCGTGATCAGGGGCAGGGGGATCTATAAGAGCATCATCCTGCTGCCTTATGCGATCGCACCGGTCATTTCAGGGGTGATCTGCGCCTTCCTGTTCAATCCTGCGGTTGGGCCGATTGCGCAATTCCTGCATGGGCTCGGTCTCGAATGGGATCCGAACCGGCGTCCGCTCGATGCGCAACTGCTGGTCACCATCGCCTCGGTCTGGAAGAATGTCTGCTACGACTACATATTTCTTGTCGCCGCATTGCTGGCTGTGCCTGTATCTCTCCTCGAGGCCGCAAAGCTCGACGGCGCAAGGCCCGTGCGGCGCTTCTTCACCATCTCGCTACCACTGATCTCGCCGACGATCTTCTTCCTCGTGGTGATGAACTTCGTCTACGGACTGTTTGAAACCTTCGGCATCATCGACGCGGTCACCCGCGGCGGTCCGGCGGGGGCGACGAACAGCCTGGTCTACAAGGTCTATCAGGATGGTTTCGTGCAGCTCGACCTCGGCTCGTCGGCCGCCCAGTCGGTGCTTTTGATGCTCATCGCCATCCTGTTCACCATCGTCCAATTCCGTGCGCTCGAGCGCAAGGTCAATTACCAGGTGTAGTCATGCCCGAACGCCATCTCGGTCTATCGATCTTCTGCCACGCGGTGCTGCTCATCGGCGCGGTCTTCGTCTGCCTGCCGCTCTACTTCGCCTTCGTCGCCGGCTCGCTCACCTTGCAGGAGGTACAGCAGGCGCCGTTCCCGGTCCTGCCGGGCTCGCATTTCTTCGAAAACCTGGCCGCCGCCTGGCAGCAGGGCGAGTTTTCCCGACTGTTCCTGAATTCGATCATCGTCACCGCCGGCATCGTCGTCGGCAAGCTGGCGATCTCGCTGATCGCTGCTTTCGGCGTCACCTATTTCCGCTTCCCATTTCGCATGACGGCGTTCTGGCTGATCTTCGTGTCGCTGATGCTTCCGGTCGAGGTCCGCATCATCCCGACCTATGAAGCGGTCGCCGATGCCGCCGGGCCGCTTCGCTGGCTGGCCGGGACGATCGGCCTTTCCGGTATCGTCGAGCGGCTGACGGGATATAGCATCGAAGCGTCGTTGAAGTGGAACATGGTCAACAGCTATAGCGGCCTGATCCTGCCGCTGATCGCCTCGGCCTCGGCAACCTTCTTGTTCCGGCAGTTCTTCCTCACCGTTCCCGACGAGCTTTGCGAGGCGGCCAAGCTCGATGGCGCCGGTCCGCTGAAATTCTTCAAGGATATCCTGCTGCCGCTGTCGAGTGCCAATATCGCGGCACTGTCGATCATCCTGTTTCTCTACGGCTGGAACCAGTATTTGTGGCCGCTGCTCTTCACCACCGACAAGGACATGGGAACGGCGGTCCTCGGGCTGAAGCAGCTCGTTCCGGTCTCGGACTCCGCGCCTGCCTGGAACATTGCGATGAGCGCTGCGCTGCTCGTCATGCTGCCGCCTGCGGCCGTCATCCTCTTCATGCAACGCTGGTTCACCAAGGGGCTGGTGGACTCCGGAAAGTAACACGAAGATCTCAAGGATATTCAGACGATGGTGCATATCATCGGCCACCGCGGTGGCCGCAATCTCTGGCCTGAAAACAGTCTTTCGGGCTTCCGCAACCTTGCGCGAATGCCGGTCGAGGGCGTGGAATTCGACATCCACCTGACGCGGTCTGGCGAAATGCTCGTCATCCACGACCCGACGCTGGAGCGCACCACGGATGGGCGCGGGCCGGTTGCCGACCTAGGCCCCGGAAAACATCGGGAAATCCGCCTCAAGGACAGCGACGCGGAGACGATCCCGCCCCTGGAAGAGGTCCTTGCTGTCTTCAAGGACAGGCCGCTTGAGCTGCATATCGAATTGAAGAACCATGCCGATGGGACGCCTTACGAGGGGCTGGCGGCCAAGGCATTTGCCGCCGTCGAGCGGCTTGGTCTTGTGGAGCGCTCAATCCTGACGAGCTTTCATCCCGACGTGCTTGCCGATATTCGCAACGCCGCTCCGGGAGTTCGCACATTGTCGTCCTTCGACGCCAAGTCGGCCGAGCGCCTCGGCCTTGCGAGCGGCCTCAACCTGATGAAGCAATATTCGGACATCATCGCCGTGGAAAAATCGCTGCTGGAGGCGAAGTGGGACGAGATCACCCGGCTCGTGCCGGTCGACCGGCTCGGGGCCTGGGTTCCGAACGAAACGCGCGATCTCGAATATTGGCTCTCCAAACCGATCCGGCAAATCACCACGGACCGGCCGGATCTCGCCCTGCAGGCACGGAGGTGAGGCATGCTCGATAGCCGCATCGATCATCCCAACATGCCAGGCGCCATGGACAGCATCGACCTCGTGATATTCGATTGCGACGGTGTGCTGATCGACAGCGAGCCGATCGCCAGCCGTACGCTTGCGGACACGCTGCAAGGCGCCGGCATTGCCATCAGCGCGGCGGAAGCCCATTTCAAATTCACCGGCAACTCGGAAAGCATCATTGCCGAGATGTGCCGGCGCGAATACGGGATCAGTGATGTCACCGCGCTGTTCGAGAGGTGGCATCTTCATCTGTTCGACGAATTCGCCCGTTCCCTGACGCCGATTGCCGGCATTGCCGAGGTCGTCAACGGCCTCGACCGTCCGAAATGCGTCGCCTCGAACAGCACAATGCGGCGGCTGCGCAACAGCCTGGGCAAGCTCGATCTCTGGCGCGCCTTCGGCGAGGATGTGTTCAGCGCCGAAGCCGTCTCGCGGCCGAAGCCGGCGCCGGATTTGCTGCTGCATTGCGCCGAGCGCTTCCGGGCCCGTCCGGGCAAATGCGTCATGATCGATGACAGCGTCCACGGCGTGGCGTCGGCAATTGCCGCGGGCATGACGGCCATCGGATTCGTCGATCCGGCCGATCCGAGGCCCGGCCGCCGCGCGGTGCTCGATGCCGCCGGAGCCGCCGCCGTCGCGACAGGGGCGGGGGAACTTACCGCCATTCTTGAAAATGTCGGAGGAAGACTGTGACGGCGTCTTCCCAGCATGTTGGCCTCCTTGTCATGGCGCCGCGACTGCGTAATGTCAGCCTCCCTGGAGGCGATCTTTCCAGACACAGAGTTTGAAATCCGGCTGAAAACTGCCGTCAACCCGACTACAGGCGATCTGAAGCGAGAGACCATGAGCGATACATTCCACACTCCGGAAGCGGATGCCCAATATGTCATCGGCGTCGATGTTGGCACCGGCAGCGCCCGGGCCGGCCTGTTCGATATGGCCGGCAGCATGCTGGCCTCCGCCAAGCGGAATATCAGCCTGTTTCGTGAAGCCGGTTCCATCGTCGAGCAATCGAGCAGCGAAATCTGGCGCGCCGTGTGCGCGGCCGTGCGGGAGGCGGTAGCTGCCGCCGGGGTCGATCCGGCCTCTGTGGTCGGGCTCGGTTTCGACGCCACCTGCTCGCTCGTCGTCCTCGGCGAAGGCGGCAAGCCGCTGCCCGTGGGGCCTTCGGAAGATCCGGACCGGGACATCATCGTGTGGATGGACCACCGCGCCGTCCCGCAGGCGGAGCGTATCAACGCCTTCGGGCATGACGTGCTGCGCTATGTCGGCGGCCGCATCTCGCCCGAGATGGAAACGCCCAAGCTTCTCTGGCTCAGGGAAAACCGCCCCCAGGTGTTCGATGCGGCCTGGCAGTTCTTTGACCTTGCGGATTTCCTGACCTGGCGGGCAACTGGCGACCTCTCGCGCTCGACCTGCACCGTCACCTGCAAGTGGACCTATCTCGCCCATGAGAAGCGCTGGGACAGCAGCTATTTCCATCAGATCGGGCTCGGCGTGCTGGCAGACGAAGGTTTTGCCCGCATCGGCACGGCGATCGTCGAGCCCGGTTCGGCGCTCGGCGAGGGACTGACCGCTGCAGCGGCGGAAGAGCTCGGCCTGGTGCCGGGCACGGCCGTCGCGGCCGGGCTGATCGATGCCCATGCCGGCGGCGTCGGTACCGTCGGCGCCGATCCGCAGGCCAATCTTGCCTATGTCTTCGGGACCTCCTCCTGCACGATGACCTCGACGGCAGAACCGTCTTTCGTTCCCGGCGTCTGGGGGCCTTATTATTCGGCGATGGTGCCGGGCCTATGGCTGAACGAGGGCGGCCAGAGTGCTGCCGGCGCCGCCATCGATCACCTCCTCTCCTTTCATCCGGCAGCCGGCGAGGCGAGGGAGCTTGCGAAGAGTTCGGGCGTTGCCCTGCCGGTCCTGCTTGCCGACATGGCCGCCGCCAAGGCGGGCCGTGCTTCCGATGCCGTCAGGCTGGCGGCGGGGCTGCATGTCGTTCCCGAATTCCTCGGCAACCGCGCGCCCTTTGCCGATCCGCATGCCCGGGCTGTTATTGCCGGTCTCGGCATGGAGCGGGATGTCGACAGCCTGGTCTGCCTTTATATCGCTGGGCTTTGCGGCATCGGCTACGGCCTCCGGCAGATCATCGAAACGCAGGCCGGGGCGGGCGTCACCGTCGAGAATATCGTCATCAGCGGCGGCGCCGGCCAGCACGATTTCGTGCGCCAGGTGCTCGCCGATGCGAGCGGCAAGCCGGTGGTCGCCACGAAGGCCGAAGAGCCGGTGCTGCTCGGGGCGGCCATCCTCGGCGCCGTCGCCGGCCGCCAATTTGCCGATGTGCGCGCGGCGATGAGCGAACTCACCAGGGTGGAAACACGCTTTCAGCCATCTGAGGGTGAGATTTCGGATCTCCACGGCAAACGCTACGAAGCCTTCAAGGAGCTTCAGGCGCTCGCGCGCAAGCTTCGCAGCGATGCCTGACATCGCTGCACGACAAACGCTTCGGGGCTAATTATTGATGGCGATGATCGCCCAATGGCTCTCCTCGCAGGCGTTGCCGTCGCAGACCGCGCCCATCCAGACGGCGCCGTTGGCGAGCATGACGCCGTCGCTGTTGACGAAGAGGTCCTGATATTGCTGATGGCCGACGGCGCGGCGGGTCTCCGACGTCACCAGATCATCGAAATTCTCGATGAAATCGTCGGCGTTCTCGACATCATAGGTCTCGCCATTGGCCTTGACGGTTAGCGGATATTCGGCAAGGCCGGCGACGGTCTCGGCATCGCCGGAGCGCATCGCAAGCACGAGCTGGCGCAGCGGCCGGTCGAAGCCCGCGGCATCGCCGTGCAGCTCTTCGATGCGATTATAGACCTCGTTGTCGGACTGCGCGGCGGCGCGACCGGTGAAGGGCGTCGCGGCGAGGAGCATCGCTCCGGCCAGGAGAAGGGCAGCAGAAAGGCGCGACATAGAGGCTCCGGCAAATAGGGTTCCGCAACATTATGCAGTTCCCGCAGCGTCTCCGCCTATCCAATTCTGGTGCGGTGCCGGGCTTTCCCGTATAAAAATCTGCCGAGCCCGCTTGACGGCTCGATCGGTTTGCCGCATAAAGCTCGCGAACCGTACCGTACGGTACGTACATGGGAGCCCTGTTCTTGTCTGTCGATACTGCAGAGCCGAGCGAATTTTCGCCGCGCCAGAACGCCGTTCTGGAGCAGGCGCTGCGGTTGCTCGTCGATGGCGGCGAGAAGGCGCTGACGACCTCGGGTGTGGCGCGCGCCGCCAATTGCTCCAAGGAAAGCCTCTACAAGTGGTTCGGCGACCGCGACGGGCTGCTCTCGGCGATGATCGCCTATCAGGCGAGCAAGGTGCGCACCTTCGAGCGCAACGGCGAGCGGCTGACGGCGGCAAGCCTGCATGACCATGTCGTCATCTTCGCGCGCGATCTGCTGGAGGTTCTGGCCGGCGACGTCTCGCTGGCGCTGAACCGGCTGGCGATCGGCCAGTCCAACCGCGACGGCTCCAAGCTCGGCAAGCTTCTGCTCGAACGCGGCCGCCGGCAGATCGACCGCCGCGCCATGGCGTTGATCGACGCCGGCAAGAGGGCAGGGCTGCTGCGGTTTTCCGATGCCGACGAAGCTTATCACACGCTTTACGGCCTGGTTGTTTCCGACCTGCATGTGCGCATGCTGCTCGGAGAGCCCGGCCTCAAGGATACCGCGCGCCAGGCGGAGAGGGCGGTGACCGCCTTCCTCCGGCTTTACGGCACGGAGAAGGTATTGGCGGAAATGCCGGTTCTCGGCTGATTTCGCCTTAATGACAGTCAACAAGACAAGCACAAGGGAAGGAACTTCAAATGCGCGTCTATTACGATCGTGATGCCGATCTCAACCTCATCAAGGCCAAGAAGGTCGCCGTCATCGGCTACGGTTCGCAGGGCCGTGCCCATGCGCTGAACCTCAAGGACAGCGGCGCCCAGAACCTCGTCATCGCCCTCAAGGCCGGTTCGCCCACGGTCAAGAAGGCCGAAGCCGACGGCTTCAAGGTCATGACGGTTGCCGAAGCTGCCGGCTGGGCCGACCTGATGATGATGGCGACGCCGGACGAGCTGCAGGCCGACATCTACAAGGCCGACATCGCGCCGAACATCCGCGACGGCGCAGCCATCGCCTTTGCTCACGGCCTCAACGTTCACTTCGGCTTGATCGAGCCGAAGGCTTCGGTCGACGTCGTCATGATCGCGCCGAAGGGCCCGGGCCACACCGTTCGCGGCGAATACCAAAAGGGCGGCGGCGTTCCCTGCCTCGTGGCCGTTCACCAGAATGCGTCCGGCAATGCGCTTGAACTCGCGCTCTCCTACGCCTGCGGCGTCGGCGGCGGCCGTTCGGGCATCATCGAAACCAACTTCCGCGAAGAGTGCGAAACCGACCTCTTCGGCGAACAGGTCGTTCTCTGCGGCGGTCTCGTCGAGCTGATCCGCGCCGGTTTCGAAACGCTCACCGAAGCTGGCTATGCGCCTGAAATGGCCTACTTCGAGTGCCTGCACGAAGTGAAGCTGATCGTCGACCTGATCTATGAAGGCGGCATCGCCAACATGAACTACTCGATCTCCAACACGGCCGAGTGGGGCGAATACGTCACGGGTCCGCGCATCATCACCGAAGAAACCAAGGCCGAGATGAAGCGCGTCCTCAAGGACATCCAGACCGGCAAGTTCACCTCCGAATGGATGCAGGAATACCGCTCCGGTGCTGCCCGCTTCAAGGGCATCCGCCGCAACAACGACAGCCACCAGATCGAGGAAGTCGGCGCCAAGCTGCGCGGCATGATGCCCTGGATCGGCAAGAACAAGCTGGTCGACAAGTCCGTGAACTAAGCGGTTCCGATGAATTGAGCACAAGAGGCCGGAGTGAAAGCTCCGGCCTCTTTTGTTATTGCTGGCTCCGTTGTCGACGCCGCCATATTGGGATTTGATGTGTTTGAAGCGATTATGCGGTCTGCAAGGCAGGATTTGGAAGACAGCCTCGGGGCGCTCTATCCCGCATTCCTAGAATATCCTTTCCCCTCTTCGCTGGACGCATCGCCGTTGCGCGACGCAGAGAAGATCCTCACCGCGCTCAAATCGGCGCCTTTGCGGGAATTAAATGCGGCGGAGCTTGGCCCATATGCAGCAAGTGCGATAACGACGGTCGGCTCGGTCGATGACTTCAGGCACTTTCTGCCACGTATTCTCCACTGCGCTCTCTTCAATACTTCCGCACCTGGCTTCGAGCCGCCGACCATCGCTTCCAAGCTTTTATTGTGTGACTGGCAGCAATGGCCGATTGCCCAGCAGACAGCCATCGCGAACTTCTTCTATTCGGCCTGGGCCTATAAGAGGCTGCAGGATCCCGATTCCGGCGCATCGGCTTGGGACTGGATCGTGGCTATGGCGATGCTCGATCTTCAGTTCCAGCCATGCCTTAATCTGTGGCTAAAGCAGCCGACGCCGAACGCTTTCCTGCAACTCGCCGGAGCAGATCTCAAAAGCCTCCACAGGGCAAATGGCTACTGGCATGATATCGCGTCTGAGAAGCGCCTTCGCCTCCTTGAATGGTTTAAGGGCGATTTCATTGAAAATGCGTTCATCGGCTTGATTGATGCGATACCACCGCAACGGCACTGGCTCGTCGAGCGTCTGATCGACGAAATCGCAGAGTTGCGGCGTTTGCCTTCTCGTATTGAATCGACGGGACGACAGGATTGAGTCGGCGGCGACGGTGAATTGTCGCCCGAGACTCGCTTTAGCGCTCCGCATTCACGGTGATCCACCGTGTCGGCTTGCCGTCATAGCCGCCGCCGTCGTGTTCGGCGATGGCGAGGTTGCGCCAGCCGTCTTTGGTCAGAAGCTCCGACAGCCACTCGGCGGAGGGGTAGTTATAGTAGCGCCCGAAGCCGTCATGGCCTTCCGCTTCGCCCGCCTTGAAGCTTGCATGGAGGCGGCCGCCGATTTTCAGCGCCCGGCGGATGCGGGCGAAGACATCGGGCAGTTCGGGCCTCGGGACATGGAGAAGGCTCGCATGCGCCCAGACGCCGTCGAAGGCGCTGTCGGTGTCGAGCTCCTGGAACCGCATGACCTTCACCGGCCTGCCGATCAGCGCTTCCGCCTGTCTGGCAAGCTCGGCGGAGCCATCCGTCGGTGTCACATCGAAACCTTGCGACAGCATGTAGGCGCTATCCTGGCCGCCACCGCAGCCGAGTTCGAGGATTGCGCCACCCGGTGTTATACCGGCGAGGAAGGCATCGAGCTGCTGCTTCGGCAGGCTGCGCGCCCGGTTGGCGTATGTCTCGGCGTTTTCTTCGTAAAAGGTGGAGGTGCTGTCACGAGGCATGCGGGTCGGCCGTTGGGGAGCGTCGTTTGGATTGAAGATGTCTTTCGGGAAGCCGGTCGGCGCCGATGATGTCGATGACGAGGATGCCGTCCGGTATTTCGCGGTAGAAGGCGACGTGGCGCATGTGGAGGAGGCGGCGGAGGCCGGAGCCAAGTTCGTCGCACTCGTCTCCCATGGAGGGCACGCGCGAAAGAAGCACGAAAATCCTGTCCCAATCGAGAAGATAGGCATCCGCCTGCGCCTCGCCGAAATGCAGGCTGGCATATTCGTCGATGCCCGACAAAACGGCATCTGCGGTTCGGGTCAGCCTATAGGTGGTCACGCAGCTTCGCCTTCGTTTCCATCAGAATATCGGCAATGCGCCGGTCGCTGATGCCGCTTTCCTCAGCCAGCCTCAGGATCTCGCGTACTTCTTCGTCATCGAGCTTGCGGTGGTTCTGATCCTTCAGGACGAGTTCCGCCAGATAGGCGCCGGCACCGCTATATCCGCCGCTTGCAACACGGCGTGCGACGTAGTCCGCCAGATCATCCGGAAGAGAGATCGTCATTTTCGCCATTGAATTCAGTGCCGTCCGTGCATGCCGGTTTCGGCGTCCCCGATGCCAGATTACCATTTCCCGCTTTATGATAGAAGCGTAATGCGCCGCCGTCGAACACTTGGGTCACATCAAGGTCAGTCTTTTTATCGATATGGAGGACCCTCTCGAAATCCTTGAAATCGGCGTCGCAGGTTAGAATATCCGCATCATGGTGCGCGGGCTGTCTCCGCGGCACGGTGGGCAAGCGTCGTGTCGGAGGCACCACCATGCATATCGCGGTATAGGCTTGCTCCGGAATATATCTCTGGCCCGACGGCGTTGCGGGCGACGGAGAGCGGCGCCCACCCTGTTGGTTGACGCCGCCGTTTACGTGGAATGTCCGAAGTTCAGGCCGGGATCAGGCGTGTCCAGCCATGCTCATCGTTCGTTACGCCCTTCTGCAGACTGACGAGTTGCTGGCGCAGTTCGCTGGTCAACTTGCCGGTCTGTCCGTCTCCGACCAGAAACTCGCCGCCGGCATGTCGAACCAGGCCGATGCCCGCCAGGACTGCGGCAGTGCCGCAAGCGAAGGCTTCGACGAGCCTGCCGCTGGCAGCGTCGTCTTGCCATTCCGCGAACGAGTAGGGGCGCTGCTCGACGCGCAAGCCTCTTTCTTCTGCGAGCACAATCACGGAGGCCCGGGTGATGCCCGGCAGGATCGTGCCACCAAGGGGCGGGGTCACCACCGATCCATCGTTCATCACGAAGAAGACGTTCATGCCGCCGAGTTCTTCGACCCAGCGATGCTCTGCGGCATCAAGAAAGACGACCTGATCACAACCCTTCTTCGTCGCCTCGGCTTGTGCCACGAGGCTGGCTGCGTAGTTTCCGCCGCATTTTGCGGCACCCGTGCCGCCGGCGGCTGCACGAGTATATTCGGTCTCGACCCATAGGGAGACTGCCTTCGCGCCACCCTTGAAGTAGGCGCCGACCGGAGAAGCGATGATGCAGAAGACATATTCCTGAGCCGGACGAACGCCGAGAAACGCCTCGTTGGCGAACATGAAAGGGCGAAGGTAGAGGCTGGCGTCGCCTGTGGGTATCCAGGCCTTGTCGACGCGGACCAGTTCTTCGACCGCCTTCAGGAAGAGTTCTTCGGGCACGGGAGGCATCGCCATGCGGGTCGCCGACTGCGCGAAGCGGCGTGCGTTCTCTTCAGGCCGAAAGAGCAGAATCCGGCCATCATCCGCCTTGTAGGCTTTCATGCCCTCGAAGATTTCCTGAGCGTAGTGCAGCACGGCGCTCGCAGGATCGAGTTCCAGCGGCCGCCGGGGCGTAACCTTTGCATCGTGCCAGCCCTTCTCGGCAGTCCATCGTGCCAGAACCATATGATCTGTGAAGAGCTTGCCGAAGCCGGGCGCCTCCAGTGCCTGGATGCGATCGGCGTCCGATACGGGAGACTTGTGGAGTTCGATTTTGATTTCAGGAGAGGCCGACGTCACGCTCATTGCTGGCACCTTGATAGTAAATTGATTAGTGGCGGCGACACTACCGCCGCCGAGCTGGTCTTGGAAAGGTCTGAATCAGCCGGTTTCGGTTTTGATCAGAGGAATAATCCTTTGCTGTGGCTGCCGTCGAGCAGCAAATTCGCAACCGAGCGTCTTCGGTATCGGATGGCGTCTACCTCAAGTGAAATCCCGAACATCCAAAACCTTAGATTTCCCACATGTCACCGTGACAAGAAAATAGGTCAGTATTATTGACATAATTTTCGCCGCGTGGTTTGTCGGCTGTCTAGAAGAAAATACGAGGAAACTCCATGCTGAACTGGGACACCATGTTTGCATCGCGCTCGTCGCGCATGCGCGCATCCGAAATTCGCGAGCTCCTGAAGCTTCTCGACCGGCCCGACATCATCTCCTTCGCCGGCGGCATTCCGGATCCGGCGCTGTTTCCTGATCGCGAGTTCAAGCAGGCCTATGCCGATATCTTCGATGGCGCTGCCGTCAATTCGGCGCTGCAATATTCGGTCAGTGAAGGCTACAAGCCGCTGCGCGAATGGCTGGTCCGGCAGATGGGCGATCTCGGCGTCCCCTGCGACCTCGACAATGTCTTTATCGTCTCCGGCTCACAGCAAGGCCTCGATTATCTCGGCAAGCTGTTCCTGTCGCCGAGTGATACGGCGCTGGTGACCTGGCCGACCTATCTCGGCGCATTGCAGGCCTTCAATGCCTATGAACCGGCCTACGATCAGCTGACGCCGAACGGGAACCGGACGCCTGAGTCCTACCGTGCGGCCGCAGCGGCAGCCGGCGGCAAGGTGAAGTTCGCCTATCTCTCCGCCGACTTCTCCAATCCGACCGGCGAAACGGTCGATCTCGATGGCCGCCGCAAGGTTTTGGCGCTGGCCGAAGAGCTCGACATCGCCGTCATCGAGGACGCGGCCTATCAGTCGCTGCGTTACGACGGCGATCCGATCCCGCCGATTCTGGCGCTGGAAATCGCCGAGAAGGGCCACATCAACGAGACCCGCACGATCTATTGCGGCAGCTTTTCCAAGACGCTGGCGCCCGGCCTTCGCGTCGGCTTCATCGTCGCCAATGCGCCTGTTATCCGCAAGCTGGTGCTGATGAAGCAGGCGGCCGACCTGCATTCCTCGACGATCAACCAGATGGCGATATCAGATGTCGCCGAGCGCGGCTTCGATGCGCAGGTCGCCAAGATCAAGGCCGCCTACAGCCATCGCCGTAACTGCATGCTGGCGGCGCTTGAGAAATACATGCCCAAAGGCACCAGCTGGACGAAGCCGGAAGGCGGCATGTTCATCTGGATCACGCTGCCGGAGGGCATGGACGGCGCCAAGCTGCTGGCGAAATCGCTGGAAACCGCCAAGGTCGCCTTCGTGCCCGGCAAGGCCTTCTTCGCCGACGGCTCCGGCGCCAACACTTTCCGCCTCAGCTTCTCCTGCGCCAACGAGAAGATGATCGAGGATGGCATTGGCCGGCTGGGCGCGCTGATCTCGGCCGAGATCAGCGGCTGATCGTTGTAGGTTAGGCGAGACGTTGCCACGAGTCCCTTCTCCCCAGCGGGGAGAAGATGCCGGTAGGCAGATGAGGGGGTGAGCGGCACAGCCGCGAGTGCACTGTGCGTAAGCGAAGGCAAGCAAAGGCGTGCCGTGTGGCCCCCTCATCCGACCCTTCGGGCCACCTTCTCCCCGCTGGGGAGAAGAGGGAGCAAGCCAGAGCGCCAATCAGAAGATCGTCGTTTCGCTCTTGCCGCAGTCGATGCGGTTGGCTACGGCGCCGTCAGGGTCACCTATCGCTCTAGATGCGGGCCGAACAGTTCGAGATCGGCTTCACCAAGCCTGTCGCTCGCGGTGTTCAGCTGGTGCCAGTAGGGATAGATCACCGGCGGCAGGCTGACCGCGTCGAGGCGCTTGCGTTCTTCATCCGTGAGCTTCAGATCGGCGGCGGCGATGTTGTCGCGGAACTGGGCTTCGGTGCGGCCGCCGATGATGACCGAGGTCACCGCCTTGCGGCCGATCAGCCAGGCGAGCGCCACTTGAGCGGCGGAGACGCCGCGTTCCTGCCCGATCGCCACCAGCGTCTCGACGATGTTCCAGAGGCGGTTCTCGTCGCGGATCGGCGGTTCGGTCCAGCCGGCGAACTGGCGCGTGCCTTCGGGCGCGGCCTGGTTGCGGCGGTGTTTGCCGGAAAGCAGGCCGCCGGCAAGCGGGCTCCAGACCAGCACGCCGAGGCCTTGGTCGATCGAGATCGGCAGCAACTCGTATTCGGCGTCGCGGGCCTCCAGCGTATAATGGATCTGCTGGCTGACGAAGCGCTGGTAGCGGTGCTCGTTGGCGATGCCGAGCGCCTTCATGATGTGCCAGCCGGAATAGTTCGAGCAGCCGACGTAACGCACCTTGCCCTGCTTGATCAGCGTGTCCAAGGCTTCCATCGTCTCTTCGAGCGGCGTCTGGCCGTCCCACTCATGCACCTGATAGAGATCGATGACGTCGGTCTTCAGGCGTTTGAGGCTCGCTTCGCATTCCCGGATCAGGTGATAGCGCGACAGGCCCTGGTCGTTTGGACCGTCACCCATGCCGAAACGGGCCTTGGTGGCGAGCAGCACGCCTTGTGGCCGCTTGCCGGAGAGCACATCGCCGATGATATTTTCGCATTCGCCGTTGGAATAGGCATTGGCGGTGTCGATGAGATTGATACCGGCATCGATGCAGATATCCATCATCTTGCGCGCCTCGGAGACGCCGAGGTCCCCGACGGTCTTTGCCCATCCGACGCCGCCGAAGGTCATCGTGCCCATGGTCAATGTGGAGATCTTTAGGCCGGAACGGCCGAGCGAACGATATTCCATTGAAACTCCTCCTTCATCGAAATGTGCCTGATCGAAACGTCAATGACGTACCGCAAAGTGGCCCGATGGCAAATGGCGGGACGTTCACGCCTGCGTGAAGCACTCGGCCTGCTGGAGCTTACGCTTTCGATCACGTCCAGGCGAGGATGATCAAACGGTCTGCTTCTCAAGATGCGGACACGATCGACCGGCTTTGCCACGAGGTCGCGAGCGGCCTCGGCAGTTGCGGCGCCCTGTCACATCTCTGTCAACGACCCCTAATAAGGGAGGGGGTGACGCAATCCCGAGGACTCTTCCGATGAAAACGATCGTTTCCGCCGCCCTTGTCGCCGCGAGCCTCTTCGCCATCCCGGCTTCGGCCGCAAACCTCGTTCTCTATACCAGCCAGCCGAACGAAGACGCGCAGGCGACGGTCGATGGCTTCATGGCCGCCAATCCCGATATCAAGGTCGACTGGGTGCGCGACGGCACGCCGAAGATCGTCGCCAAGCTGCAGGCCGAGATCCAGGCCGGCAACCCGGTCGCCGACGTCCTGCTGATCGCCGACATGGTGACGCTGGAGCGCTTGAAGCAAGACGGCAAGCTGCTGGCCTACAAGTCGCCGGAGGCCGCACAGTACGACGCCGCCCTTTATGACGCCGACGGCTACTATTATTCGACCAAGCTGATCACCACCGGCATCATGTACAACACGTCGGCGGCGATGAAGCCGACAAGCTGGAAGGACCTGACCAAGCCGGAAGCCAAGGGCCTCGTCACCATGCCGAGCCCGCTCGCTTCGGGCGCGGCCCTCATCCACGCTCAGACGCTTGCCGCCGTTCCCGGCCTCGGCTGGGATTTCTACAAGTCTCTTGCCGAAAACGGTGCGATCGCCGCCGGCGGCAACGGCGCCGTCTTGAAGTCGGTTGCCTCGGGCGAAACGGCTTACGGCATGGTCGTCGACTATCTGCCGATCCGCGAGAAGGCCAAGGGCGCTCCGGTCGAGTTCGTCTTCCCGAGCGAAGGCGTTTCGGCCGTCACCGAACCGGTCGGCATCCTGGCGAGCAGCAAGAATGCCGAGGCCGCCAAGAAGTTCGTCGATTACGTGCTCTCTGAAAAGGGGCAGGAGGGCTTCCTGAAGCTCGGCTATATTCCGGCCCGCAACGGCATGAAGGTTCCGGAAGGCTTCCCGGCGCGCGACACCATCAAGGTCCTGCCGATCAATGCCGCAGATGCGCTCAAGAATAGCGATCAGGATCTGAAGACCTTCTCGGGCATCTACGGCTCGAACTGATCCTTCCATGCACGGATATGTTAGAGCCGGAAACAGCCAGCCCGCCTGGCTGTTTCCCTTTGTCGTCATCACCGTCCTGATCCTCAGCGTGCTGCCGCTCGCCCGCCTCGCCATGGTCGGTATCGCGGCCTTCGCCAATGGCGGCGTGATCGATGTGCTGAGCGCGCCGTCGCTCTGGTCGGCGACCTACTACACCATCGTCACATCGGTTCTTGGCACAATGATCTCGCTCGTCATCGGCTGCCTCTTCGCCTTCCTGCTGACGCTGACCGATATTCGCGGCAAGGGCCCGCTCAGCTTCTTCTTCGTGCTGCCGATGATGATCCCGCCGCAGGTAACGGCGCTTGCCTGGGTGCAGATGTCGGGGCCATCAAGCCCGCTGCTGAAGGCGCTCTCCATCGCTCCGCCGCTTGGTACGCCACAGCCGCTCTATTCGATCGGTGGCATCGCGCTGCTTTATGGCGTCCAGCACGCGCCGCTGGTCTATCTGGCGCTTCGCGCCGGGCTGATGACGCTGCCGCGAGACGGCGTCGAAGCGGCGCGCCTTTCCGGCGCCTCCAGCCTCAGGGTGTTCTGTGACATCATTCTGCCGCTGTCGCTGCCCGGCATCATCGCAGGCGCCGCAATTTCCTTCGTCTCCTGCACCGGCAATTTCGGCATTCCCGCCATTCTCGGCATTCCGGCCTCGATTTTCACCCTGCCGACTCTGATCTTTACCAAATTTTCCGCCTTCACCAGCCGCACCTTCGGCGATGTCGCCGTGCTGTCGACGATCATCGCGATGATTTCGGTGGCGGGCTTGATGATCCAGGAGCGAGCGCTGCGCGGCCGCGATTACCGCGTCATCGGTCTGTCCGGGGCGAGTGCCGCCTTCGTGCTCGGCGCCTGGCGGTTCGCCTTCACGCCGGTCCTCTTGGCAATCCTGTTCTTCATGCTCGCCGCGCCCTTCTTCGCGCTCGTCGCCGGCGCACTGGTTCCGGCCTATGGCGTGCCGCTGACCTTCAAGACCATGTCGCTGCATGCCTTCGAGGAGATCCTCTTCCGGCAGGCGGTGACGCGCATCGCCTTCGTCAACTCGATCTCGCTTGCGGGCGCCACCGCTGTTTGTCTCCTGGTGGTGACCGTGCTTGCGGCCTATATGCTGACGCGGCGGAACGATGCGGCTTCCCGCATTATTGCGAGCCTGATCGAGATACCCTATTCGCTTCCCGGCATCGTCATGGCGGTTGCCTTCATCCTGGTCTTCGCCGCACCCATCCCGTTCCTGCACGTGTCGCTCTACGGGACGATCTGGATCATCCTGATTGCCTATTTCTCCTCCTTCTTCGCCGTCAGCCTGAAGCCCGTCGTCAGCGCCTTTCACCAACTCGACCCGGCGCTGGAGGAGGCAGCACGGCTTTCCGGTGCCGGCTTCTTCCGCCGGCTTTGCGATATCATCGTGCCGCTGATTGCGCCGGCCGCCGGCGCTTCCGTCATCCTCGTCTTCCTGATCGCCTGCAACGAGCTGACGATCTCCGCACTCCTCTGGTCGGCCGGCACCCAGACGCTCGGTGTCGCAATCTATAATCTCGACGATAGCGGCAGCTCCGACCTTGCCTCGGCGCTGTCGGTGCTCGTCGTCCTGATGGTGGTCGTCATGATGCTGCTCTTGGAACTCCTGGCGAAACGCCTGCCGAAGGGAGTGGTCCCATGGCGCAACTGATCATCAACCGGCTGGCCAAGGATTTCGGCACCGGACGGGCGGCGGTCAGCGATTTCTCGCTCGATGTGCGCGAGGGCGGCTTCCTGGCGCTGCTCGGGCCTTCCGGTTGCGGCAAGACGACGGTTCTCAGGATGATTGCCGGTTTCGAGACGCCCTCCGACGGCTCCATCCATCTCGGCGAGCGGCTGCTGGCCGATGCCGCCCAGGCGCTGCCGCCTGAGAAGCGCAACATGGCGATGGTGTTCCAATCCTATGCACTCTGGCCGCATATGAGTGTTGCCGACAACGTCGGATACCCCTTGAAGGTACGCGGCATTTCGGGCGAGGCTTACCGGACGAAGATCGGCGAGGCGCTCTCCACCGTCCGGCTTGCCGATTACGCCGAGCGGCGTCCGGCCGACCTTTCCGGCGGCCAGCGCCAGCGCGTGGCGCTCGCCCGCTGCCTGGTGACATCGCCCGACGTCGTGCTGCTCGACGAGCCGCTCGCCAATCTCGACCGGCACCTGAAACAGGAGATGGAAGAAACCTTCCGCGAGTTCCACCAGCGCTCGGGCGCGACGATGATCTACGTCACCCATGACCAGAGCGAGGCGATGGCGCTCGCGACCGACGTCGCCGTCATGTCTGAAGGCCGCCTGCTGCAGGTGGCGCGGCCGGCCGAAATCTATGCCCGGCCGGAGGGCCGCATCGTCGGCGGTCTGATCGGGCGCGGCGCGATCCTGAGGCTGCCTGCGATGGGCGGCGAACGCCAGCTGGAATGGGATGAACTGCAGGACGCGCTCCAGGCGGCCAACACCGATGGCGCCGATATTCTCGTGCGGCCGGAAGACGTGATCATCGGCGGCGAGGGGGCTCCGGCAACAGTCGAATCCGTGCTGTTCGAGGGCGAGCGCTACGCCGTGAAGCTGACGCTCGGCAACGGCCAGACGCTGCGCGCCTACAGCCGCGTGGCCGTCGTGCCCGGTGAAGCGGTGCGCGTCGTCATTCGCGCGGGCTGGCGGCTTTGATGGATAGAGAGAGTCGGCGTCTACGACAGCAAGTGAAGCTCGATAGTAGAAGTTGAAAATTGCCCTTCTCTTCTTTCGAATCACCATAAAGTTGAATAGTTCTTCCGGCTTCGTGGTCCCTTGCAACGGGCTAAATTAATAGAAGCGCATGAGAAGAGTAAAACTCGCGCGATAATCGATTGGTTGAAAGGACATATTGGTATGCCAATTCCAGTAAAGCGTATTCGATCCGTTTTCTTGCTTTCGGCGGCGTTGTTGGGCGCAGCGAGCGTTCTACAGGGATGCCCGTCTCTGGAGCGAGGCGAACGAACCAAGGCATTTAGCCCAAATGACTTATACCGCGGTTCGAGCAATAGGAGCTCGTCGAGCAGTCCTGATGGCGGGCACAGCCAACCTCACGACAACGCCACTTCAAGCCCGCCCAGCCATATCTAGGCGCAGACGGCGCTTGTCCGCATTTTTCTTGGCCCGCCGTCTTTCCCTGCGGCGATTGCCGGTTAAGGTACGCTCCGCAACCGGACTCCCGCCATGTCGCTTCGCCTCGCCACCTTCAACGTCGAAAACCTGCTGACCCGGTTCGATTTCACCGGCTTCCGCAACCAGCTGCGCCAGGACCGGGTCATCAAGCTTTTCGAGGTGAACAGCGAGGGCGTCTATCAGCAGCTCGAGCAGGCGCGGGTGATTGCGGCCACCGACGATACCCGTCAGATGACGGCGCTGGCGATCGCCGACGCGGATGCCGATATCCTCTGCCTGCAGGAAATCGACAATATGGCCGCGCTTCAGGCTTTCGAATACGGCTATCTCTTCCGCATGGTCGGAAACGGCTACCGGCAGAAATATCTGGTCGAGGGCAATGACAGCCGCGGCATCGATGTCGCGGTGCTGATGCGCGAGGAAACGCGCGACGGCCAGAAGATCGAGGTCAAGGACATCAGAAGCCATGCGATGACGACCTATCGCGATCTCGATCTGTTCGACGAGGATTTGGCGCTGACCAACCGCATCGACGACAAGGTCTTCAAGCGTGACTGCCTGGAACTTGATTTGCTGATCGGCGGCCGGCCGTTCTCACTCTATGTCGTGCATTTCAAGTCGATGGGCAATCCGCGCGACGGGCTGGACGGGCGGCAATCAACGATGCCGATCCGCCGCGCCGAGGCGCGCGCCGTGCGCCGCATCATCGAGGATCGCTTCCGCGCCGGTCACGCAGGCAAGAAAAGCTTCGCCATCTGCGGCGACATGAACGATTACCAGGAGCGCGTCGATGTCATCGGCCGCCGCGGGACCGGCTATCGTTTCGAGCATCACAATGAGGCCGAGAGCGCGCTCGACGTTTTCAGCCATGACGGCTTTGCCGAAAATGTCGTGCGCCGCCGCCAGCCCCTTGACCGTTGGACCCTCTATCATGCGCGCGGGCCGCAGGAGCAGTGGCTCTGCCAGCTCGACTATCTCTGGCTGTCGCCGGAGCTCGCCGCCCATAATGCCGGCCGGCTACCGGAAATCATCCGTAGCGGCCAACCCTATCGCACTATTTTTCCGCCAGGCCAGGAGGTGGAGCGGTATCCACGCACTGGCTGGGACCGGCCGAAAGCATCCGATCACTGCCCCGTCGTCATGACACTGGATCTCCCCTGAAGGCGAACATGAAAACCAATTTGAAGATGAATTTTGCAAACAGCGATTTCTCCGATGATTTCGCCGGCTGGCCGCCGGAAGCGACGGTTTTCCCGATCGCCGGCGTCGATCTGCGTGTGCTGCCCGGCAGTCATCCCTTCGTCCTCGCCGAGGAAGCGGCGATCCGCGACAATTGGGCAAAGGAAACCGCCGCCAACCCGGCGCTGTTCGACGGCCGCCTGGTGTTCCAGCAGCGGCTGTCGTTCGGCGAAGACGGGATTGCGGGCGAGGGCTATGTCACGCCCTTTTCCGCTTTCATGTGGTGGCGCCGGCAGCCGCAGCGCCAGGGCGGCCTGCATATCTTTGCCTATCCGGTGCTCGAAAGCTCAGACGGCGCGCTGGTGGCGATCCGCATGGGCGCCCATACCGCCAATCCCGGCCAGGTCTATTTCGCCGCCGGATCGCTGGAACCGGAGGATATCGTCGACGGGCGCTGCGACATCGAGGCCAATATGCGCCGTGAAGTCCATGAGGAGACCGGCCTCGACCTTTCCGATTCCGTGGCAGGTCAGCGGCTCTACGCCAGCTATTCCAGACGCACGGTAACGCTCATGCGGCTTTTCCGCTTCGACATGACGGCGGATGAGATGGTGAAGCGGATCGAGGCCCATATGCTGGTCGCCGAGGACAAGGAGATCGCTGGTGCGGTGGCGATCCGCTCGGCAGACCCCTCGGCGCATCCTTATAACATCTCCATGCTGCCGGTGATTAGCTGGTATTTCGGCAAGACTGGCGCATAGGAGGCCACAAGCGGGAGCCTCGAAGGGCAGACTCCAGCTTGGTCCTTGTCTCCATCCGACTTAGCGCCTTGCACTCGGCCGTTTGGTCGGGCAGGTTGGCGGCGCGATGACCGATTCAAGGAGGCCGATGTGGCGCGAAGCTACAGCGTCTATGACGTGTTCACCGATCGAAAGCTTGCGGGCAACCCGCTGGCGGTGATCTTCGACGGAGACGATCTCAGCGACGAGGCGATGCAGGCGATCACGCGGGAGATCAATCTCTCCGAGACGGTGTTCGTGCAGCCTTCGAGCAATCCCGCCTATGCGGCGAAGCTCAGGATCTTCACGCCGGGGCGCGAGCTGCCGTTTGCCGGCCATCCGACGGTCGGCACGGCGGTGGCGCTGGCCGAGCGGGCGCACGGCGCGTCGACGCTCGATCTGGTGACGGTGCTTGAGGAGAATGTCGGGCCGGTGCGTTGCGCGGTGCGGCTGCGGGAGGGCGAGGCGAGCTTTGCCGAATTCGACCTGCCACGAAAATCCCAGCCGGCCGTCATGCCGCTCGACAAGCTCGGCATGGCCGACGCGCTGTCGCTGAAGGTGACCGAGATCGGCTTCGAAAATCACGTGCCGTCGGTCTGGAGCGCCGGCGTTCCCTTCCTGCTCATTCCGGTGCACGATGTCGGAGCCGCGCAGCGGGTGGAATTCGATCCGCAGCTCTGGGAAAAAATCGTGCCCTTCGTCGAGGGAGCGCTTGCCTCGGCCTATGTCTATTGCCGCGGCGGGGTCAACCACGTGGCGAAGTTCCATGCGCGCATGTTTGCAAGTGGCATGGGGATCGTCGAAGATCCGGCCACCGGTTCGGCGGCGGCCGCACTTTCCGGCGCGATCCACTATTTCGACCGGCTGACGGACGGGCATCACCCGATCATGATCGAGCAGGGCGTCGAGATGGGCCGGCCGTCTTTCATCCACCTGCATATCGATGTCGACGGCGGGGCGATCTCCAATGCCCGGATCGGCGGCCAGGCGGTGCGGCTGGCGAGCGGCACGCTCGACCTCTGATTTCATCGTAACGCCGCGCGTCCGACAGACGCGTGGCCCTCTATCGCTTTGAATCTGCGCTTAATCCTTGCCGAAACTCGATTGCGGTTTGCCGGCTTATGCCCTGCATTTCAGCCATGCCGAAAAATCTTCGCTATTAACCAAAGAAATTTCGCCGATGCGCTGGACAAGCCTGCCGATCCTGTTTATACGCCCCGTCACACCGCGCAGCCAAGCGCGGACGGGTGATTAGCTCAGTTGGTAGAGCAGCTGACTCTTAATCAGCGGGTCGTAGGTTCGAGCCCTACATCACCCACCAAATTCTCAATTTGATGTGCAGGCTGCGTCGCGTAAAGAGGGCATCAAAACCCCTCGCGCGGCATCGCATAAGCGCTCTTTTCCACGCATACTTGGCACTTCTCGCGATGGCCGACGGATGGACGGAGACAGCCTGTTCCTCGGACCGGTTCGGAGCGACGCTGTCCTGGCGATCAGCCGACCGGCATGGCTTTAATGGCAGGGACCCGGGATCTCGTTCGGGACGTTCACGGGAGGTGCCGTCTTCTCTAAGACAACGCTTTGTGCATATATTCGCTGCTCGGCTGAGCACACCACGCCGCAACTGCGGTTGCTGCAAAGAATTCTGACATTGCCAAACCGGCTGGTACATTCTTCGTGAGCGTTACAAGGCACTTGTTGATCTTGCCGCTGATGGCGGTCATCGCCTACATGGCGCTTGTCAGTCTCGTCTATCTTTCTCAGCGCGCCCTGCTTTATCCCGGAGCCGGCGCCACGCCTGTTCCGGAGCCCGTGAGCTGGGGCGAAACGGTCCACATCAAGACGCCCGACGGAGAGATGCTTCAAGGATTGTACAGCCAGGGCAGCAGCGACAAGCCCTGCGTGCTCCTGTTTTTCGGAAACGGTGACCGCGTCGACAATTACGCGTTTCTCGCACGGGCGCTGGCCACGCGGAGCATTGGATTGCTGGCGATTTCCTATCGCGGCTATCCCGGATCGACCGGCTCGCCCAGTCAGCACGGGCTGCTGACAGACGGTCTCGCGGCGTTCGACTGGCTTGCGGCACGCGCCGGCAGCAAGATCGTTGTGCTGGGCCGGTCACTTGGCACCGGCGTCGCTGTGAATACGGCCGGGCAGCGGCCGGCCGCGGGCGTCATTCTCGTGTCTCCGTACCTGTCGGTTCTCTCGGTTGCGCAGACGTGTTATCCGTTCCTCCCGGTCGAGCTTCTTCTCAAGGATCCCTTTCGCTCGGACCTCAAGATAGGCAAAGTAAATCAGCCGAAGTTGTTCCTTCACGGCCGGCTTGACGACAGCATCCCGCTTTCGTCGGGGCAGGCGTTGTACCGCATCGCACCTGAGCCCAAGCGCATGTTGATTTATGATGGCGTGGGTCACAACGATATCTTGAACGATAGCATGGTCGGGGACGTGATCCGTTTTGTAGAAGCGTTGAAAGAAAACGCGTCCTAAACCCGTCACGGACAGGTGCGGTTTCCGGAGCATGCTGAGAGGCGACGAAATTCCAGCGGCAAGCGGCAAAACAGCGTTGTCCGTGAGCGGGTCTCGCAAGAAGGGACATTGTCTCGTGATCTCTCCGCGTGGTCGCCATCTCCAAATTTCGCGAAAGATCGATACATTTTGCAGTTGAGCCGGATATTCAGGCCCGGCGGAAACTGTTTGATAAACGGGCGGTGTCGTTCGTATCGTCAGCAAGGCTCGCCGCATCGACCACCACGCCCTATCTCCCTCTCACAAACCGAGGGTTCCATGAGAAGCTTCATTGTAATTGTCGCCTTGTCTCTGCCGCTGCCGGCCTTTGCCGCTGGGGCGAAAGAGGTCAAGGCCAGCGCGTATAGCTGCGGCGAGCTTGCGCAGATCATCCGTCAGAATAAAAAGGTCTTTGTCCGCGTCGGCTTCGGCGGCCGTAGTTTCCGCTATCCGCCGGCTCAATGCAGCATGGGCGACAAGCGCACCAGCACGAATTTCCGCGATGCTCAAGGCAAGCAGTGCATTCTCGATTATGCCTGCGTCTACGACCCCGCGTCGCCCTATAATTTTCCATAGAGCGGGATGATCTTTGGTCGCAACGTCCTCCCACATTCAGGAGTTTTCATGAAAAGCATTGTTCTGGCGGCTGCGCTGCTGTTTCCCTCCGCAGCCCTTGCCGTCGAGGCGGTGGAGGTCAACGCCAGGGATCATAGTTGCGAGGCGCTTGCACAGATCATCCGCAAAGACAAAGCAGTGTTCGTGCGCATGGGCTTTGGCGGCCGCAGCTTTCGCTATCCGCCGGCCAGGTGCAATCTCGGCGACAAGTACGACACGGCAAGGATCAGGGATGCCAACGGCAAGATCTGCCTTCTCGACTACGAGTGTGTATACGACCCCCAGTCCTTCTATAATCGCATCCCGAAGTAACAGCCGATCAGCGCGGCCGCTCAGGTCTGAAGCGCCGACTTCGATTCATCGATGATCAGGTCAAGAAAAAAGGCCGGGCGAAACTCGCACCGACCCTTCCTCAATCTGTCTCGATAACGGCTGCCAGTACCTCCGTGGTCAGCCGTCAGAGACAAATTCAATGTCTCTAATATAATCGCGATTTGACGATGTTCAAGAGCCCACGGCAGAAAAGGAAGCCGGTGCTGACCGGCTTCCTTTCGCTGAGTGGCGCTTACTGCTGGGCAGGGGCAGCCGGCGGCGTGGCCGGTGCTGGTGCCGGTGCGGGCGTTGCGCTGTTGTCGGTCGGGGCGATCGGCTTGGCCGGTGCCGGCGCCGGTTCTGATTGAGTCGTGGAGGCTGTCGTATCCGGGGATGTGCCGGGGGTGCTCCACTGCGAATAGGCGAATGCAGCGACAGCGATCACGGCCAATGCAGCGACCCAGACAACCCACGTATTATTGCTGCGCGCGCTCGGCGTGGTGCGCAGATCCAGATTAGGGTTCAGCGGGCGGTTTGGATCGTTGGCATTATTGGGGTCGTACGTCATGGTACTTTCTCCTCTTTCGGTGAAGGAAGAATGCGGAAGTGCGCATTTTGTTCCGTGAGGGTGCCGGGAAGCGGTTGATATCAGGGGTTTTCGGGCTGCAACCGACCCGAATGGGCTGCGCGTCTCTGTTCCCTTCAAGCGCCGCCTTGACACGATGGGGTCTGTTTGCGCATGATTTTGCCATGGGGTTGCGATCACCCCACGAGGCGCCATGCTGAAGAATCGCGTCCACTATTGCCGATCAACGGAGGGACGCGTCATGCCGTCATTTCTGGAAATTTCTGCCGACAAACTCAGCCGCCTCATCGGAACCCCGGGTGCGCCTTGCATTATCGATGTCCGCGCTCAGGAGGACTTCGGGCTCGATCCGCGCCTGGTTCCGGGCTCGGTCCGGCGCGACCATGCCGAAGTCGCGTCCTGGGTGGGCAGCGTCGATGCCGATGCAGTCGTTGTGGTCTGTCAAAAGGGCAGCAAACTCAGCCACGGTGTGGCGGCCTATCTGCGCCATGCCGGGATCGCTGCCGAGAGCCTCGAAGGCGGCTTCGAAGCCTGGATCGCCGGGGGAGCGGCGGTGCCTGAGGAAAAGCTGCCGGGGCGCGACGCGAAGGGACGCACCGTCTGGGTGACGCGGGCGCGGCCGAAGATCGACCGCATCGCCTGTCCCTGGCTGATCCGGCGCTTCGTCGATCCGAACGCAGTCTTCCTGTTCGTGCCGGCGCCCGAGGTTTTAGCGGTCGGCGAGCGTTTCGGGGCGGCGCCCTTCGATATCGAAGGGGTGTTCTGGAGCCATCGCGGCGAGTTCTGTACTTTCGACGTGATGGTCGAGGAATTCGGCCTGGCTTCGGAGCCGCTCCTTCGTCTGGCGCGGATCGTCAGGGCGGCGGATACCGCAAGGCTCGATCTCGCGCCCGAGGCGCCTGGGCTGCTTGCCGCATCACTCGGCCTGTCGCGCATGTATTCCGACGATCTGGAGCAACTCGAGGCCGGAATGCTTCTCTACGATGCCTTCTTCCGCTGGTGCCGGGACGCGACCGAGGAAACCCACAACTGGCCCAATCCGAAGAAGAGGGCATGAGATGGCCGAGATGATGGACAACGGCCCCGCGGGCAAAATGATGGAGAGAAATGCGGGCGAGGGGCATCACCACGGCGTCTCCTTCGGCGAGGCCCTCAAAGTGTGGCTGCGCGTCGCCGCCTTGAGCTTCGGTGGTCCAGCCGGCCAGATCGCCGTCATGCACCGGATCGTCGTCGATGAGAAGCGATGGATCGGCGAGCACCGCTTTCTGCATGCGCTGAACTACTGCATGCTGCTCCCCGGACCCGAGGCGCAGCAGCTCGCCGTCTATATCGGCTGGCTGATGCACCGCACGCTGGGCGGTCTGGTTGCCGGTCTGCTGTTCGTCCTGCCCGGATTCCTGTCGATCCTCTGCCTCAGCTATATCTACGCGGCCTATGGCAGCGTCGGCATCGTCGCCGGCCTGTTTTTCGGGTTGAAGGCGGCGGTGCTTGCCGTGGTCGTACAGGCCGTTATCCGCATCGGTAGCCGCGCGCTCAGAAATAAGGTCATGCTTGCGATCGCGGCGGCCGCTTTCGTCGCCATCTTCTTCTTCCATGTGCCGTTCCCGCTGATCGTGCTTGCAGCCGCCATCGCCGGCTTCCTCGGCGGCAGGCTCGGGTTGGCCGCCTTTCAAACCGGCGGCGGGCATAAGGCCGGAAGCGGTGCGGTGCTGTCCGATGCCGAGTCCGCGCTCGGGGAGGGCATACCCGATCATGCGCGCCCCAATCTCGGTTGGTCGCTGCGCATATCGGCGATGCTGCTGGCGCTCTGGCTCGTGCCCGTCGCCGCCCTCTATGCGGCTTTCGGGGCACACGACGTTTTCACCGAGATCGGTCTGTTCTTCAGCAAGATGGCGGTCGTCACTTTCGGCGGTGCCTATGCAGCGCTCGCCTATGTCGCACAGGAGGCCGTGCAGCGTTTCGGCTGGCTGAAACCCGGCGAGATGCTCGATGGTTTGGGGATGGCCGAGACGACGCCGGGGCCGCTGATCATGGTGCTTCAGTTCGTCGGCTTCATGGGCGCCTATCGCAATCCCGGATCGCTCGATCCGATGCTGGCCGCCACACTTGCCGCGATCCTGACGACCTGGGTGACGTTCGTGCCCTGTTTTCTCTGGATCTTTCTCGGCGCGCCCTTCATCGAAAAATTGCGCGGCAATGTGGCGCTCGCCGGCGCGATGTCGGCAATTACCGCGGCGGTTGTCGGGGTCATTCTCAACCTTGCCATCTGGTTTGGCCTGCACACGCTGTTTGCCGAGGTCGCGACCGTCCATCTTGTCGGCTTGCGGCTCGATATTCCCGTGCTGCAATCGGCCGTGCCGGCGGCAATGGCGCTGTCGGCCGCCGCCGCCATCGCGATCTTCCGGTTCAAGACGTCGGTCATCACCACGCTGCTTGCCTGTGCGATATCGGGGATGCTCTGGACGCTGGCCGTCAGCTAACGCTTATTTTATGCATGTCGTTATCCTGGGCGACATGCATCAGCCTTCCGGCCCTTCCGCGGGGATGCGCGTCGCCAGCATCTTGTCGATGCGCATGCCGTCCATATCGAGCACTTCGAAGCGCCAACTATCGAAAACGAAGGTTTCGCCGGCTTCAGGGATGTGCTGAAGCTGGTGCAGCGCGAAGCCCGCAAGCGTATGAAAATCGGCATCCGGACGATCACGCAGCCCCAGCCGTTCGAAGGCGTCGAAGGCCGGCATCATTGCGTCGATCAGCAGCGACCCGTCCTCGCGGACGACGATGTCGGGCTCCTCGTCGGATCCCGGCAGGTCGCCGGCGATGGCTTCGAGCAGGTCGGTCTGGGTGACGATGCCTTCCAGGCTGCCATATTCGTCGATGACGATGGCGAGGCGCACAGGTGAGGCCTTGAAACTGTCGAGCACGCGCACGACCGAGGTGCCCTCATGCAGCACCAGCGGCTGCTTGATCACCTCCATCGGCCGGACCTTGCCGCCGTCGAGAACCTGGTCTAGAAGGTCCTTCTTCAACACCATGCCGATCGGTTCGTCGATCGAGCCCCGGGCGACCAGCAATTGTTCGTGACTGCATTCGCGGATGGTCTTCAGGATCTCGGCCTCGCTGTCGTCGGCGTCGAACCATTCGATATCGAGACGCGGGGTCATGATGTCGGAGATCGGCCTGTCGCCGATATTGAACACCCGCTCGACGAGCTGTTGCTGCACCTGGTTGAGAAGGCCGGCCTCCTGGCTTTCGGCGACCAGCAGCTTGAGTTCCTGCGGTGAATGGAACGACGATTCCCCGGTTCCGGCGCGAAGGCCGACGCCCCGCAGCACAAGATTGCCCATGCCGTTCAGAACAAAGATCGCCGGCTTGAACAGCACCAGGAAGAGCCCGAGCGGACGGACCACGGCAAGCGAAGTGGCTTCGCTGCGCTGAAGCGCCAGGCTTTTCGGCGCCAGCTCGCCGAGCACGATGTGGAGTGCCGTGATGATGACGAAGGCAATGACGATGGCGACGGTATGCGCGCCGGTTGCCGCCCATTGCCCGGGCAGCCAGGACAGCAGCGGCTCGATCAGGTGGGCAAGCGCCGGCTCGCCGACCCAGCCGAGCGCCAGCGACGAGATGGTGATGCCGAGCTGGGTGGCGGCAAGGTTGGCATCGAGATTGTCGACGGCGCGCTGGAGGGCGGAGGCGTTCATGCGGCCTGCCGCGGCAAGTTCGGTAACACGGCTGCGCCTGACCGAAACCAATGCGAATTCGGCGGCGACGAAGAAGCCGTTGGCGGCGACGAGAAGAAGCACGGCTAGTATCCCGACATAGTCGAAGACGCCGCCCGCGGATTCGGACATATTTCCCTACCTCTGAATTGCTGCTCGCCCGAAACTACACGCTCGCACACAGGTAGCAAGGCGCGGGTCGCCATTCTTCCAGCGGTGATGCCGATGCCGGCTGTCGTCAGATGATATGCGCGGTTTCTTGGTGCTGCGCGCAAGAATGCGCAGTCGCACGCATGATTGATGCGCCTGGCGTTTATCTCTTCGGCGCTTCGAAGAGTTCGATCGGGTTTCCGGCCGGGTCCTCGAGCAGGATCTGCTTGCCGCCAATGCCCTGCACGATCTCGTTGCGAAAACGAGCGCCCGCCTGGCGCAGCGTGGCAACTTCCGCCTCCAAGTCGGCGACTTCGATCTGGATGCGATTCCATCCGCCGGGTTCAGGTTTTCGCCCGTCGGGCATTGCCTGGGACGCGCCGCCCGGACCGGTCGTGCCGCTGACGAGCAGACGAAAACCATTTCTTGTCAGGATGGCAAAGCTGGGCGCGGGATGAAGAGCGACCGAGAAGCCAAGATGTTTCGTGTAGAATTCCAGGGCAGCGTCGACGTCGTCGACGATGTAGCGCATGCTGATGCCGGGCATGATTTCCTCCATCATTGTTAGATCGAGCGATCCCACACGATGATCCGACAGCGCCGGGCGCTGGATCGGACGCGCAAAGGATGCTCCATGAATGGAATCTGCGCCCAATCCTTCCGAAAATCGAATCTGATCTTCAGGGCGCCTTGCCGCTCACAGCCCCGTTTAGAAAGGTGCAAAAGTCTAACCTGAAATATAAGCCCTGTGTCCCAGGCCTCGGATTCCATTACGAAAGTTTAATTTAAATTTCAGTTTCAGTTCATCTTTTCGGGCCTAGTTTCCTCCTGCGCCAAACATAAGGAACCCGACATGAAAAAGATTTTTGCAGCTCTCCTATCCGCTTCCTTCCTTCTCTCCCCGATGGTTGTCTCCCAGGCCAGCGCTGATGATTATCGCCGTCCGCCTGTCGTCGTGCAGAAGAAGGTGATCGTCGAGAAAACGGTCGTGCGGCCGCACTGGAAGAAGGGCTATCGCGTCAACGCCAGCGAGCGTCGCCGCTTTCACGACGTCAACGACTACCGCCGTTACCGGCTGGCACCGCCGCCGCGCGGCTATCGCTGGGTCCGCGCCGACAACGACTACCTGCTGATCGGCGTCACCAGCGGTGTGATCTCCAGCATCATTGCGGGTCGCTGATGGGGGTTGCGGGAGGGCGGCTTTGGCCGCCCTTTCCGATTCTGGGAGGGGTGTAGAGCTTCCGCTGGTGACTTGTCTGAAGACACCGTCTGGTGCAACGCCGTCTCGACCAGCGTCGTTGCTCTCCCCATGCTCCCTCATCCCTGTCCTCGGGCTCCCGAGCACAGGGATGAGGGAGATTGGGAGCGGCCCCACCTAATTCTGCCGCCGTGCAGCCGTTATCCTCTTGGCAATAATACCAAGCAATCCCTTTGGTGTTCGATCAACCTCGCCATTCCCTTCATGCGTCAACGGATGCAGCCCGTCGATCGGCGGCAGCGGTTCACATTCCGTGCAGATGCAGCGGTAGAATTTGATTGCCGTCGCCTTCATGCCGCCTGCCTGTTCCAACTGGCGAAAGGGTCGGGCAGGTTGCGCCAGCGGTCGGGCGTGAAGGCTTCGGTTTCGACAAGACAGGCGTCGAGTTCTCGCCTGATCCAAGCCTCGTCCATCGGATCGGCGCCGATGAAGACGATTTCCTGGCGGCGGTCGCCCCAGACGGGGTCGAGATAGGGGCCGAGGGCGTTCAGGAAGCCTGGATCCAGCGGCCATTGTTCGCGCGGCACCGCCGCCCACCAAAGACCCATCTTGCCGGTGCGCACGAGCGCGCCCGACTGGCTGATCTCGCCGACATGATGCGGGCGCGTCGCCAGCCAGAAGAAGCCTTTGGCGCGCACCACGCCGGGCCATGTCCTGTCGAGAAAGGCCTGCAATTTTGCCGGATGAAAGGGCCGCTTTTCGCGATAGACGAAGGAGCGGATGCCGTATTCCTCGGTCTCCGGCATATGGTCCTTGAAGCCGTGCAGTTCCTTGTACCAGAGCGGATGGGTCTCGGCTTTGTCGATGTCGAAGCGGCCGGTGCCGAGTACCTCTCTCAGCGCCACCTTGCCGAAATCCGCCTCGATCAGCTGCGCATCCGGGTTGAGGCCGGTGATGATTTTCCGCGCGGCGTCGCGTTCCGCTTCGCTTGCCCTGCCGATCTTGTTCAGCACCACGACATCGGCGAATTCGATCTGCTCGACCAGCAGGTCGACGATAGTTCTGGTATCGCCATCGCCTGCCGTTTCGCCGCGGTCGGCGAGGAAGTCGGCGGAGGCATAATCGGCGAGCAGGTTGGCGGCGTCGACGACGGTCACCATCGTATCCAGCCTCGCGATGTCGGAAAGGCTCTGACCGTTCTCGTCGCGGAATTCGAAGGTGGTGGCGACCGGCAGGGGCTCGGCGATGCCTGTGGATTCGATCAGCAGGTAATCGAAGCGGCCCTGATCAGCGAGCTGGCGCACTTCCTTCAACAGGTCGTCGCGCAGCGTGCAGCAGATGCAGCCGTTGGTCATCTCGACCAGTTGCTCCTCGGTGCGAGAGAGATTGGCGCCGCCATCGCGCACAAGCGCGGCGTCGATATTCACCTCGCTCATGTCGTTGACGATGACGGCAACGCGCATGCCTTCGCGATTGGCGAGCACGTGATTGAGCAGCGTCGTCTTGCCGGCGCCGAGAAAGCCGGAGAGCACCGTGACCGGAAGTCTGTTGTCCATGAAACCTCACTTATTAATGTTATATCATTACATCAATTGACCCGAAAAAAGGCGGAACGGGGTCATCCGCCTCTTTTCGCCTCAGCTCTCCCTGCGGTGCCGCATGACAATCATGCGCTGGAGAGGCAATCCTTCATGCTCTCGGCGATGCCGCGCATGAGGGTGAAGTAGAGATCGGGGCCGGCCTTCAGCGTTGCCGCTTCGGGGTCGAGCACCCCGGACCTGGCGCTCGTGCCCTCGGTGACGACACTGACGAGGCGCGGCTCGAATTGCGGTTCGGCAAAGACGCAGGTGGCGCCGAGTTCGCCGACCTTGCGGTGGATCTCCGAAACGCGCTCCGCACCGGGAATGGTTTCCGGGCTGACGGTGATCGAGCCGGCGACGCGGATGCCGTAGCGGTGCTCGAAATACTGGTAAGCGTCGTGGAAGACGATGAACGGCTTGTTCTTGACGGGAGCGACAGTGGCGGCGATCTCCTTGTCAAGCGCCGTCAGTTCGTCGTCCAGCGCCTTGGCATTGGCCTGGTAGGTCAGCGCATTGGCGGGATCGGCGGCGACCAGCGTCGTGGTGATCATGGCGGCCATCGCCTTGGCATTCATCGGGTCGAGCCAGAGATGCGTGTCGAAGGCGCCATGGTCATGGTCGTGCCCGGTATCGGCGGCATGATCGTGGTCTTCACCTTCGGCCGAAGCGCCATGGTGCTCATCGCCATCCTCATGCGGCTCGAAGGCGCCGCCTTCGCGGAAGGGCAGCTTGACGAGGCCGGGGGCATTGTCGAGTTCGGCGATGCTGGCCTTCGAGCCGAGCGCCTGCAACGGCTTTTCCAGGAAAGCCTCGAGACCGGGGCCGGTCCAGAAGATCACCTTGGCTTCCTGCAGCGCGCGCGCATTCGACGGCTTCAGGCTGTAGGTATGCGGGGAGGCGGCGCCATCGACGATCAGTTCCGGTTCGCCTACACCCTGCATGATCGCTGCAACCAGCGAATGGATCGGCTTGATCGAAGTGACGATCACGGGCGCGTCGGCCGCCCGCATGGTGCCGGCAAAGAGCAGGGCGGGCACGGCCAGCGCCGGGAGGGCGAGGGCGGCTGGAATTCTAAAGGCCAAGGTCTTCAGGGCTGGGCCCAGGGCGCGTATCATCGGATGCTCCGCTTGAATTGCAGATGTTATGTTATTACATCAATTGCGTTATGCTATAACGTGTGCAATAGCAGGATGCAACAGCGCTGTCGGAAAATTTGATGCTCTCTCCCGCAAATACGAAGGGCGAACCGCTGGTTTCGCTTGAGAATGTCGGCGTTCTGCGCAACGGCCGCTGGCTTGTGCGCGGCGTCGAATTTTCTGTCTCGCGCGGCGAGATCGTAACGCTGATCGGGCCGAACGGCTCGGGTAAATCGACGAGCGCCAAGGCGGCGATCGGTGTGCTGACGCCGAATGAGGGCAGGGTGGAGCGTCTGGCCGGCCTGAAGGTCGGCTATGTCCCGCAGAAGCTTGCGATCGACTGGACGCTGCCGCTTTCGGTGCGCCGCCTGATGACGCTGACCGGGCCCCTGCCGGAACGTGACATGCGTGCCGCGCTCGAAGCCGCCGGCATCGACCATATGCTGAATGCCGAGGTGCAGCATCTCTCCGGGGGCGAGTTCCAGCGGGCGCTGATGGCGCGCGCCATTGCCCGCAAACCCGATCTGCTGGTGCTCGACGAGCCGGTGCAGGGTGTCGATTTCTCCGGCGAGATCGCGCTCTACGATCTGATCAAATCGATCCGCAATGCCAGCGGCTGCGGCATCCTGCTGATCTCGCACGATCTGCACGTCGTCATGGCGGAGACCGACACGGTCATCTGCCTCAACGGCCATGTCTGCTGCCGCGGTACGCCCGAAGCCGTCAGTCGCAGCCCGGAATATGTGCGCCTGTTCGGTAGCCGCGCGGCGCAGACGCTCGCCGTCTACAGCCATCATCATGACCATACCCATCTGCCGGATGGTCGCGTGCAGCATGCCGACGGCACGGTCACCGATCATTGCCAGGCCGCTCATGGTCCCGATCGGGACCACAAGCTTGACGGGCATCATGCGCGTGACGGTCACGCTCACGCCCATGATCATGATGATCATCATGGAGATGAGCACCCGCACGTTCATTCCCACAGTGGGGAGGGCCGCCATGCTTGACGATTTCTTCGTTCGCGCCATCCTCGCCGGCGTCGGGCTGGCACTGACGACAGGGCCGCTCGGCTGCTTCATCATCTGGCGGCGCATGGCCTATTTCGGCGATACGATCGCCCATTCGGCGCTGCTCGGCGTCGCGCTGTCGCTGCTCTTCGAAATCAATCTGACGCTGGCCGTCTTTGCCGTCGCAGCCCTCGTATCGGTGTTGCTGCTCTTCCTGCAGAAGCGCCAGGCGCTGTCGGCCGATGCGCTGCTCGGCATCCTCTCGCATGCCACATTGGCGATCGGCCTCGTCATGGTCGCCTTCATGAGCTGGGTGCGGATCGATCTTATCGCCTTCCTGTTCGGCGACATCCTTGCTGTTTCAACGACCGACATCGCGCTGATCTGGGGTGGAGGGCTCTTCGTGCTCGTGGCGATGGCCTGGCTCTGGCGGCCGCTGCTGGCGGCAACCGTCAATGCCGAGCTTGCCGAGGCCGAGGGGCTAAAGCCGGAGCGGGCGCGGCTGTTCTTCATGCTTCTGATGGCCGTGGTAATCGCCATCGCCATGAAGATCGTCGGCATCATGCTGATCACCTCGCTGCTGATCATTCCGGCGGCTGCGGCGCGGCGCTTTTCGGCGACGCCGGAGATCATGGCGGTGCTCGCCTCGGTCATCGGGGCGGCTGCCGTCGTCGGCGGGCTGTTCGGCTCGCTCACCTACGACACGCCCTCCGGTCCCTCGATCGTGGTCGCGGCGCTGATCCTCTTCATGCTCAGCCTGCTTCCCCTCAGGCGGCACCGCGCAGTCATGCAAGGACAAGGCTCATGACGACACCGCAACTCACCAAGAACCAGTCGCTGGTCTTCGACGTGCTCGAAAAGGCCGAAGGGCCGCTCAGCGCCTATACCATCCTCGACAAGCTGCGCGATCACGGTTTTCGCGCGCCGCTGCAGGTCTACCGGGCGCTGGAAAAGTTGCTCGAATACGGTGTCGTCCACCGGCTGGAGAGCATCAATTCCTTCGTCGCCTGCGCCCATCCGGGCGACGACTGCCACAGCCACGGCATCGTCGCCTTCGCCATCTGCGAAAGCTGCGGCCAGGTGATGGAGTTCCACGACCACGAGGTCGACCACCGGCTGATGGGCTGGGTGCGACGGCAGAAGTTCAAGCCCGAGAAGACGACGATCGAGATCCGCGGTTTGTGCGAGGCCTGTGCGGCGTAGGGCGTGCGGCGTTCTTTAGCAGGTCGCATCTCGCTGACAGGCAGCAGAAGAGAAATGTGACGGGGGAAAGTTGGCGGAGAGCGCCGCTCCCTCCACCCTCATTCCTGTGGCCTCGGGCTTCGCCCGAGGGATGTCACAGGAATCCAGCCACCGCGCGTCCGCGCGGTGAATGACTTCCTTAATTTTCTAAGAGTGTCTCGCGCCCAAGGCCTTGGGCGCGCTGGATTCCTGTGACGAGCACAGGAGGGTGGGGTGGGTGTTTTCCGCCAGATCTTCTGTTGGCGGGGGGAGATAGCCCTTATACCGTAGACCAGACAATTGCCTCACGCTTACCAAAGGGCGTGTCGTCATCGAAGGTGCGGTTCCGAACCGATCGAGGTGCCGACCTTGGCGAGTTCGGGCGTGGGGTGGCGGAGGGTCGATAGCCTCGACCACGAGAGTCGCCTGCGAGCCGGGCCCAGGCACACCATTCCACAGAATGTGGTGGCTGATCAGACTCATATCGAGCGGCAAAACATAGGTCATCGTCAGGCTATGGTCGGGGGAATAATCTGCCGGGAGAAGCCAAGCCTACCGGGTTTGTCGCCATTTCTCCTTTTCAGAATGGCAATGGCCGCTGATTGACGCTGAAGCCGAGAAAGGTGAGGCCGGAGACCGGCCTCACCTTTTACGCTGCTGTAATGGCAAGTTCAGTTCGATCCACCCTTGCCGGAACCGCCTTTGCCAGAGTCGCCATTGTCGCTCTTGCCAGAGCCGCCGTTGTCGCTCTTGCCAGAGCCGCCATTGTCGCTCTTGCCAGAGCCGCCGTTGTCGCTCTTGCCGGAGCCGCCATTGTCGCTCTTGCCGGAGCCGCCATTATCGCTCTTGCCGGAGCCGCCATTGTCGCTCTTGCCGGAGCCGCCATTATCGCTCTTGCCGGAGCCGCCATTGTCGCTCTTGCCGGAGCCGCCATTGTCGCTCTTTCCAGAGCCGCCATTGTCGCTCTTTCCAGAGCCGCCATTGTCGCTCTTGCCGGAGCCGCCATTGTCGCTCTTTCCAGAGCCGCCATTGTCGCTCTTGCCGGAGCCGCCATTGTCGCCCTTGCCGGAGCCGCCATTGTCGCCCTTGCCGGAACCGCCATTGTCGCTCTTGCCGGAACCGCCATTGTCGCCCTTGCCGGAGCCGCCATTGTCGCTCTTGCCGGAGCCGCCATTGTCGCTCTTGCCGGAACCGCCATTGTCGCCCTTGCCGGAGTCGCCATTATCGCCCTTTCCGGAACCGCCATTGTCGCTCTTGCCAGAGCCGCCGTTGTCACTCTTGCCAGAGCCGCCATTGTCGCTCTTGCCAGAGCCGCCGTTATCGCTCTTTCCAGGGCCGTCACTGTCGCCCTTGCCTGGACCGTCGTTGCTACCCTTGCCCGGACCGTCCTTGTCACCCTTGCCCGGGCCGTCATTGTCGCCCTTGCCACGGCCGTCCTTGCCACCTTTGCCGTGACCTTCCTTGTCGCCTTTGCCCGGGCCGTCCTTGCCGTGGCCGTGATCCTTGCCGCCTTTGTCGCCGCGGTGATGGTCGTGGTCCTTGCCGCCGTGGTTGTCTTTGCCATGACCGCCCTTGCCATGATCATGATCTTTGCCGCCCTTGCCATCGCCATGATGGTCGTGGCCATGGCCATGGCCGTGGCCGTTGTCGTCGCCACCATTGTTGCCGGTGTCCTCGCCACCGTTGTCGCCGTTGTCGTCGCTACCGTTGTCGCCAGTGCCGTTTCCGCCGCCGTCCGCAACCTGATCACCGCCGCCTTTACCGCTGTTCTCGGAAGTCGAGCTGGTGCTCGATGACTTCTTGCCGCCGCCGGTGCCCTGGCTGTTGGGGTCGCTATCCCTCGGGCTGAACTTGCTGCCGGCCGGGATGGATCGCGTCGGCATGCACAGCCGGTATTCGAGTGTGCCGCGCACGGCGGTATTGCAATTCACGACTGCCGGGGCTGCCGTTGCCAGGCTGCTGCTTGCCAGAAGAAAAGCAACGGCGACGCTGAATTTCGATGCTCTGCTGATCATTTCAACCGTCTCCCAAGGTTAACCGAATGTTAATGGGGAGGGTTTTTATACTAACAATGAATTAACGTGAAGAATAATCGATGGTTAATCTGTGTCGCTCCTATAATACGGTTAAATTCGCAAGTATAAAATTTTAATAAATTTTTATTCCTGCCGTGTTATTGTCCGCGAGGAAATAAGGAGAATCGGCTATGAAGCGCCTCTTTTCTCTTGCTGCGATTTTATGTTTTCTTGCGCCTTTTCAGGCTGTTGCCGGGTCGTCGCTGCCTGTGACGCGAAGCATCGGCGCGCCCGTTGGCTTCGCGGCGGCCTGTGCCAAGTACAAGTGGCTGTGCGGCAGGACGGCGGGGCTACAGCGGAACGACACGGCAGGCATAGCGCTTCTTCAAAAGGTCAACCGTGCCGTAAACGGACGCATTGTTCCCGCAGAAGACCGTCCGTCTTCCCACGGAGATGTCTGGTCGCTCCCGGTTGCCGGCCGTGGCGACTGTGAGGACTACGCCCTCCAGAAGATGAAGGACCTGGTCGAGGCTGGTTTTCCATCGAACCGGTTGGCGCTTTCGGTGGTCATTGGGCCGCATGATCAAAACCATGTCGTTCTCATTGCCCGGACGGATGGCGGCGATTTTGTGCTCGACAATCTGAGCAGCGCGGTCAGGCCCTGGCGCACGACGGGCTATACGTTTCTGGCCACTCAGGATTTCCAATCGCGGACGAGTTGGCGTGTGACGCTTGCCGGTCCCCGCGCGGGTGAGTTCTCTTAAGGCGCGTCGCCGTTCAGACGCCAAGATGCCCGGCGCCACCGCGAATAACGCCAAAATTGGGTGCAGATAGCGGTAAATTCGACGAAGAATTGTGTGTCCAACCCGGCGCCTGGTGCGCGCCTGATGTAAGAATCGGAAACACTTTGTGACTAAGTGCCTCCAAAATCAGCGTTTTTTGACTTGCCGCGTAAGCAGAGATGAAGGATATTCTGCAAACGTTGAGGGAAGCCTTCATGATCAGAATGATTGAAAACCCTGCCGAACTGGCTGGCGAAGATATCACCGGCAAATATATTCTCCGGAGGCTGAACTATCATTGGTTCGCCTACGGCAAGGCGGCGATTGTGACTGCCTGCAAGGGAACGATCCTTCATCTCGAGCGGGAAGAAACGGTCTATTCCGAGCGTTGGGGCCGTCGCGCCTATACCGGAACCGGCAAGCGTTACCCCGGCGGCATCTGTCCCATTTCGGCCGTCGCCTGCGTTTGCGATACGCCCGATGACGTCAATGCCGTCATTCAACTGGATGTCGAAGCGCAGGACGAATTCTATCAGCTGATCGCCAAGGCCGAAGCCAGGGTTCAGGCGCTTGCCTCTTCCTCGCGAAACAGCCAGTTTCTCGAAGCTGCCGAATAAGGCTCTTTAACGAGATCGGCCTGAAGCCGTCAGCCGGATGCCTGGCCTCGAAAGCAATTCGAAATGCCGCAGCCTCCCTTGCGCGTCTGAAAAGACGCCGGCGCTGTGGACTGCCACCTCTCTCCGGCCTCATCTGGAGGTGCACCCCGCAGGAGGGGCTGACCACCATTTCTCAAATTGCCCGATCAGCTGATCTGCTTGAGATCGCGAGCGAAGCGTTGCCAGTTGGCCACGTAGTTTTCCGCCGAGCGGCGGATGGCGTCGATTGCGGCGTCGTCGAGCAGACGCACGGCGCGGGCAGGCGCCCCGACGATCAGGGAATTGTCGGGGAAGTGCTTGCCTTCGGTCACCAGCGCATTGGCGCCGACGAGGCAATTGTTGCCGATCTTCGCGCCGTTCAGGATCGTGGCGCCCATGCCGATCAGCACGTTGTCTCCCAGCGTGCAGCCGTGGAGAATGGCGTGGTGGCCGATGGTGCAGCCTTTGCCGGTGGTCAGCGGGAAGCCCATGTCGGTATGAGCCATCACGCCTTCCTGGATATTGGTGCCTTCGCCGACGGTTATCTTCTCATTGTCGCCGCGCAGCACGGCGCCGAACCAGACGCCGACATTCTCGCCGAGTTCGACCTGGCCGATGATATTGGCGTCCGGTGCGATCCAATAGAGGCCGGCGGCGGGCAGTTTCGGCGTCGATCCGCCGAGCGCATAGACGGGCATGGCTCTCTCCTCAGACGACCTCGACCGATAGGGTGGCGACGCCGTCGATGCCGCAACTGATGCGGTCGCCCCTGATAACCGCGCCGACGCCGGCGGGCGTGCCCGTCATGATGATATCGCCGGGCGCCAGGGTAAAGAGCTTCGACAGCGCGGCGATGATCTCCGGCACCTTCCAGATCATCTGGTTGAGATTGCCGTCCTGGACCCGCTTGCCGTTCTGCTCCAGCCAGATCCGGCCTTCGCCGGGGTGGCCGAGGCGGCTCGCCGGTATGATGGCCGAAACGGGGGCCGAATGTTCGAAGGCCTTGGCGACTTCCCAGGGGCGGCCGAGCTTCTTGGCCTCGCCCTGCAGGTCGCGCCGGGTGAAATCGATGCCGACGGCATAGCCGTAAATGCAGTCGAGCGCTTGCCCGGCCTCGATATTCGCGCCGCCGGATTTCAGCGCCAGCACGCATTCGACCTCGTAATGCACGTCCTTTGAGAGGGGCGGATAGGGAAAAGCGCTGCCTGCCGGCAGCAGGTTCTCGGCATTCTTCTGGAAGAAGAAGGGAGGTTCGCGGGTGGGATCATGGCCCATCTCGATCGCATGGTCGGCATAGTTGCGCCCGACGCAATAGACGCGACGCACCGGAAAGCGCTCATCGCTGCCTTGGACCGGCAGCAGAACCGGTTTGGGAAGCGGGATGACAGTGGCGGGATCGGACATGGGCGGGCTCTTCCTGGTTGACGAGTCTTGCGGCATCTTAGACGGAAAACAGCGGGGCGGGGAAGCATTCTCAGCAGATTGACGCTCCCGCCGGCAGGGGATATCCTTGCCTGCATGAACGGGATTTTTGCAGTTTCGATGATGTCTAGCACCACCGCCTGGGCGGTGGGTAGCAGGCGCGTGAATTGAATTCCGTTCATTGCTGCCGAGACCCAACCCGCCGGAAACGAGCGGGTTTTTTCATGTCCGCTCGTCTGTGGCCATTCGAGGACGAGATCGTGGACGATATCCAGAAACATATTCTTGCGGAGCGGGCGCTCGCCGCCGCCCGCCGCTGCTTCGCCAACCGTTATACCGGGGCCGCTTTCGCTTACGCCACCGGCTCGCTGCTGCGCGGCGAAGGTACAGCCTTTTCGGATATCGACCTCGTCGTCGTGTTTTCGTCGGTGGAACGAGCCTGGCGAGAATCCTTCACCCATGAGGGCTTCCCGGTCGAGGCCTTCGTCCACGATGAAGAGACGCTGGCGCATTATATCCATGCCGACGCGGAAAGCGGCTGTCCTGTCATGGCCAACATGGTCGCCACGGGTCGCGTAGTGGGACCGGATATCAAGCGCGCGCATTTCGTGCAGGCTAAGGCGGCGGCAATGCTGGCGGCAGGGCCGCAACCGCTTGCCGGGGCGCGCTACGACATGCTGCGCTATCAGGTCAGCGATCTTGCCGATGATCTGCGTGGGACGCGCCCGCCCGAAGAAATCGCGGCGATCGCCGCGCAACTCTATCAGAAGCTCGCCGATCTCATTCTCCTCGGACGCGGCGAATGGGCCGGTCGCGGAAAGTGGGCGCCGCGTCTTATCGGGAAGCTCGATGCGCAACTGGCGGCGGAATTCGACGCGGCCTTCAGGCTGGCCGCAGGGGGCGAGGGCGCGAGATTGCTGGCTTTCGCCGACGGCGAGCTTGCCTTGCATGGCGGCCGCTATTTCGAAGGCTTCAGGCAGGACGCGCCGCTGGAGGCACGGCGCTTGGAATAACCAGGCTGCCAGGCGCCAGCGCTCCGGAGCCTGATCCTAGCCGAGTGCGCCTTGGGCCGCGCAGATCCTGTCGATCAGAGCATCGAGCTCACCCCTCGGCGGACGGCTTGTGGCCAGACGCTGCTTGAGGTGCATGATCGGCTCGGCCAGGATTTCATCGAGGCTCTCGGCGCAGGTGAAGTCGCCCGCGACGCGCTTGACTTTCGAATTGTCGAAGATCGCCGTCCAGGCCTTGTCGCCGAGCAGCGGGCCTGCCCATTCCGAATTGTACCGGATCAGCGTGTCCGTCGGCACGTGGACGATCTTTGCCTCGACGCCCAGCAATCTTGCGATCGTCTTTTGAATATCGTCCCAGATGTGCGCGCGATCGGAGGTGATGTGGAAAATATCGTTGAGCGCGGCCCGTTTGCCGAAAAGCCCGACGAAAGGCACGGCGAAATCGATTGAGCGGGTCAGCGTCCAGGGCGTGTGGCCGTCGCCCGCTACGATGATGGGTTCACCGTCCAGCATGCGTCTCGCCATGACATCGCTGTCGCCCATCATGATCGGCAGGCCGGTGCGAACCGTATGGCTGGGGCGGACGATCGTCCAGGCCAGATTCGCAGACTGTTTGAGCAGTTCCTCGCAGGCGATCTTGGCCTGGCTGTAAGGCCAGTAGGGATTGATCGCCGGCGTCTCCTCGGTGATCACGTAGTGACGCGGCGGCTTTTCATAGACGGAGGCCGAGGAGATGAAAATATACTGGCCGCAATTGCCCGAGAACAGCGCGATGTCGCGCTCCACTTGATCCGGGGTGAAGGCGATGAACTGGCAGACGACGTCATAATTGTCCTTGGCGTGATCCGCATAGGTGCCCGATCCCAATTCGCCGACGATCGAGGTCACCCCCGCGGGCAAGGCAGCACTTCTCAAGCCGCGATTGTAGACGCTGACATGATGACCCTCGGCAACGGCACGCTCGACGCATGGATAGGAGATCTGGCCGGTGCCGCCAATGAAGAGAATTTTCAAAGTCATGGGAGTGACCTCGGAGGGCTATTGGCGGGAATTATGATTACCTTTCATAGCGCGAAAGAATGTTATCGTCTCCCGCAAATCTTCGCCAACAGAGAATGGCAACGCCCAAGATAGTCTCAGCCTGATCAGGGTGAGGAGCGTTGGAGGATGCCGCGTCTGGATGAGAGGTGCCGAGGATATGTTCAAAAAAGAATTCAATGGTGCCGCGCCGCCGGCAATTCGCCATACCGCGAGATTGCAGCTTAGGATTCCCGTGGCCGCAGATATTGATTTCCTCGCCGGCCTTTTTTCCCGGCCGGAACTGGTGGCACATCGGCCTGTGCCCCGGCCGGACTCGCTGGAAGAAAGCACCGCGCGGCTTGCGCGTGACACCGAGCATTGGAGAGAGCACGGCTTCGGACGCTGGGCGGTCGAGACGAAGGCGGGGCTGATCGGTTTTGGCGGCGTGACCGTTTCCAAGGAATTCGGCAGCCTCAATATTTCATACCATTTGCATCCCGAAAGCTGGGGGCATGGCTATGCCACGGAGCTGGTGCGGGAAACGCTGACCTTTGCCTTCGACGACCTGCGTGCGGACCGGGTGATCGGATTGGTTCGTCCCGTCAATGCCGCGTCCAGGCGCATCCTCGAGACATGTGGCTTCAGCTTCGAACGCGAGGTGATGCTGCACGGCGCACCCACCAATATGTACGGTTTGGTAAAACGAGCGGTTCGTAGCTGAGCATCCGGGCACAAATCTCAGCCCTGGGAGAATGCTGCCCGATCATTCTCCGCCATCGCCAAGCAGCGCCTGCCGCGCGATCGCGTAATAGCCGGCAAGCTCGGGAATGTCGGCGGCCAGTTTGTCGAAGACGGGATCGGACGGGGCGAGCGTCCCGGCATATTTCGCCTCGATGAAAGCCTGGTGGTTGGTCAGCGCTTTCGCGTCGGCCTTGTGCACGACGGTGAAGACGGGCGAGGGCACGGTGCGGCCCTTGACGATGATGCGGTCGAGTTCGATCACCGTGTAGTTGGCGGCGACCTGTCTTGCAGTTTCTTCGCCGAGCAGCAGCGCCACGCCGTAATTCTTCGAGGCGCCTTCGAGGCGGGAGGCGAGGTTGACGCTGTCGCCGAGGCAGGAATAGTCGAAGCGGCGGGTCGAGCCCATATTGCCGACGATGCATTCGCCGGTGTTGATGCCGACGCCCATCTTCAGCACGTGCGGCTTGCCGCCGCGTGTCGCCGCCTCCCGCTCCAGCTGATTGTTCAGCCGCGAGATCGCCGCCTGCATGGCGAGCGAGGCGCGCACGGCGTGGAGCGCATGGTCGGGATCGTCGAGCGGCGCGTTCCAGAAGGCCATAATGCAGTCGCCCATATATTTGTCGATCGTGCCGCCGTGATCCATCACCACGTCGGAGAGCGGCGTCAGCAGTCGGTTGATCAGGCCGGTCAGCTGTTCCGGATCGTCCTTCAGCGTCTCGGCGATGGTGGTGAAGCCCCGCACGTCGGAAAACAGCACTGAAAGCGTGCGCCGCTCGCCGCCGAGCTTCAGCTGCGAGGGGTCGTTCGACAGGCGCCGGACGAGATCAGGCGAAATATACTGGGCGAAGGCGCGGATGATCTGGCGCTTGTTGCGGCGCTCCTCGGCATAGTCGAAGGCGGCCTGGCCGAAGGCGACCGCGATATAGGCGACCGTCGGCCCGAGCGGCGAGACGAAGACATGGGCAAGCCGGATGCCGGCGAAGCTGACGGCCGCGAAGGCGAGGAGGGCGGCCGCGCTGGTGACGATCGTCAGCCATCCCGTCGAGCGCCAGACGGTCGTGGCGGCCAGCAGCACCGAGATCAGGATGCAGGCGGCGACCGCCGGCAGGCGTGCGTCGCGGATCGACAGGCCGTAGCGGATATTGTCATAAATCGTCGCCTGGATTTCGACGCCGGGGACGAGCTTGCCGGTGTGAACCGTGTAAGGTGTCGCGAAAGCATCGACGCCGCCCTTGTCGATTTCAGGCGCATTCTGCAGGCTGAGCCCGACGAGCACGACGCGGTCCTTGAAATAACCCGGCGGCAGCAGGTTTTCAGGGTCGAGCGCCTGGTAATAGGAGACCGTGGGGTAGCTGCGGGCCGGGCCGAAGGACTGGATCAGCCGCCCGGCCGGCAGGATCTCCGCCTCCGCGCCCGAGGCCTTGGCGAGCATGGCGGCAAAGCCGTCCTCATAGCCGGGAATGCGGCGGAAAATGCCGTCGCCGCTAAGATCGATCGAGGCGATGCCGGTCACAGCACCCGCTTGCGTCAGCGCCGGCAGTGGCGTGGCGCGGATCAGCTGCGAGGCCTGCGGCGTCTCGATCAGTGTTTCATCGCCGGCAAGCACGGTGTCGGGACCGACCGCCTTGGCGATCGCGGCGTCATTGCCGGGGTTGGAGGGTTCGGCCATGATGATGTCGAGGCCGATGACGCGGGCGCCGGCTGCCCGCAGTTGGCTGACAAGTTCTGCATGCAGGCTGCGCGGCCAGGGCCATTGCGCGTTGATATCGGCGAGCGAGGGCTCGTCGATCGCGACGATGACGGGTCCGCCCGGCGGCGGACGCGGATCGTCGACGGTCGAGAGATAGTCGAAGCTTCTGAGCTCCAGCAGCGACCAGGCGGGCAGGCGCGACAGCAGCGAAATGGCGATCAGCACGGCGAGCGACAGCACCAGCAGCCGGAGGCGGCGGCTTCCAGCCTGGCCGCCATCCAGCCCGGCCTGCCGAGGCTTGTGTTCCGCCCGCATCAGAAGCGGACTTTGAGCGTGCCCTTGAAGGCGCGGCCCCAGCCGGGCACGCCGGGCGTAACCTCGAAATCCTCGTCGAGCAGGTTATAGGCGGCCGCCTCGAGCTCGATGCGCTTGTCGAAGGGTTCCCAGACGAGGTGGGCGTCGAGGCTCCAGTAATCGTCGAGCTTGGTGCCGAAGCGATCGCCGTCGCGCTCGCCGACATAGTTGGCGGCAACGGTGGCCTTGACCTTGGCTTCGTTGACCCAGGTCAGCGCAATCTGCCCTGAATTCTGCGGTATGAAGGGAAGGGGGCCGCCATAGATCGGCTCGAGCGGGTCCCTGTTCTCCGAATCCATATAGGCATAGGTGGCCGAAAGACCGAACCCGTTGCCGAGCGCGACGTTGGCGGTGACGGCGGCGCGATCGATGCTGCCGCGCGAGATCGGCAGGCTGGTATCGGAGGGAAGCGAGATCAGCGGAAAATCCACGGAGAAATCGTGCAGTTCCTGATGCTGGTATTCGACCGACGTGAAGAAGCGGTCAGTCCATTCGGCATCCCATTGCAGGGCGACCGTATCCGTATAGCCCTGCGGATTGGCGGAAAACTGATTGGCCTGCAGGCCGAGTATGCCGATCGGGGCAAGGGTCGGAACGGCCGTATCGAAACTCTGACGCATGAAGGCGGCCCGCAGCCAGTGGTTTTGAACCGGCGCCCAGGCGAGGCCGAAGCGCGGCTCCAGCCGGCTGATATCGATGCCGTCGCCCTCCAGACGCGTGGCGAACAAGGCGTATTCGCCCTTGAGATCGGGCGTGATCTCATGCAGCACATCGACATAGGCGCGGCCGATATCGATGGTATTCTCGGTGTGATCGGGAGGAGCTGTAAAGCCTAGGAGAGTCGTATCGACCGTGCTGCTGACGTCCATCCAGCCGCCCTCGATGCCGTAGCGCAATGTCAAAGGTCCGGCGCCTATGGAATGGCTGAGAGCGCCGATATAGGTTTTGGATTCGGTCTCTTGAGTGACGTCGGTGAAGGGGATGATGAAGGGAACCCCGGCGCGGATAAACAGCGGGTCCAGGTCGACATCAAGCGCGCTGCTCGTCTTCGACTTGCTTCCTGAATAAAGCAGTGCTCCATTCAACACGTTTTCATACGCAAACGTGTGGCTCCAGCCGAGGCCGGCATATGTGCTTTCGCGTGCGGTTTCTTCTGTTGTGTAGAGCGGCAGCGGGAAAGGAACACCGAACACGAGTTCCATGAACCCGGTGTTTGAGGATAATGCGCTCAGTGTTCCATCATTCTTGCCATGGTTGACGAAGGCCACCACGCGATCGTCGGGCGTGACGGTCGCGGTGAGGTAACCGTTGGCGCTCAACAGCTTGTTGTCCGTCTGGACGCCGCCGAAATCCCGGTAGTCGCGATCGAGCGCCAGCTCCTCCCAGGTCAGGTTGCCATAGAAGCTGATCGGGATCGTCTCGTTTGAATAGCCCTGGATATCGGCTTCGCCGATGCGGCGGCTGTGGCCGTCGATGCTGTTGATGCCGCCGCCGAGCGAGCCTTCGATAAAGGGCACATCGAACAGCGATGCCGAGCGCGAACGGCCCGACAGCATGTGCGGAGAGAGCAGCAGGCCCTGGATGAAGGACGAGTAGCTCGACGCGTTGCCGCGGTACTGGATGACATTGTCATCGCTGAAGCTCGTCGCGTTCACGTAAGGAAAGATGCTGCCCTTGATCGACTGGTCGATATAGCCGGTGCCTTTAAAGGGGTCGAATGCCGCATCGCCGTAATAGCGGCCCCAGGCGTCCAGGCCCTGCAGACGAAAAGCGTTGTTGAGCGTCGAACCAGCGCTCGCATTGGCGCCGAGGCCGCTGTAATCGCCCCCGCGCGCTCGGGATCGGCGGAGAAACTCTTGGGCGTTGCGGATTGCGCCGTCGGCGTCGTAATCGTCGATATCGACAGCGGTGCGGAAGGCGGAAATGACGGGATCGTTTTTATCGAGCCGATCGGCATTTTCGAGCGCCTGCTCGGCGGGAAGCCGGTCGCCCTTTTCGTAATGGGAGGCGGCGAGCATCAGCTGCGATTGCGAGTGTGCCGGATTAGCGGTGCTGGCGGCGAGCAGGTCTTCTAGCGCCTTGTCCCTCTCGCCGCGTTGCAGGTAGTAGCGGCCGCGGACAAGCAGGGCGATGTCGAAGGACGGATCGAGGGCGATCGCGGTGTCGATCTCGCGCTTGGCTTCCTTCATGCGCGCCTGATCGAGATAGAGCATCGCGAGATTGGCGTGCAGCAGCGGATCCTGCGGGTCCAGTTCGATCGCCTTTTTGAAGGCCTTTTCCGCCTCGCCATTAGCATCGCGCGAACTCTGCAGCAGGCCGAGCGAATTCAGCGTGCCGGATGCGCCGGGTGCAAGCTCGATCGCGCGGTTCAGATCCGCAAGCGCACCGTCGATGTCGCTCTCATAGGCTGCCTTGTAGCCGGCGCGAGAGGAGAACGCCATTGGATGATCGGGGTCGAGCGCCAGCGAGCGTTCTATCGCTTCCTTCATCTGCTTCCGGTCGTCAATGAGTTGGGCCAGCTCGGCGCGGACCGCCGGCAGGGTCGGATCATCGGGATAGCGTTGCTCGGCCTTTCTGATGATGTCGATCGCGGCACGCGGGTTTTTCAGGAAGCCTGCCGTATAGGCCTGCATGATCGCGCCATAGGGGCCGGCAGTGGTGGCCGGCGGCAGTTCGGAATGGGCGGGGTCGGCCAGCGAACGAGCGAAATAGCCGCCATATTGCGCCATGTTGCGGCGTGTCGGGTCGAGATGCGGCAGGGCCTTCTGGAAGAGCCTGGCGGCATCGCCATAGCGTTTTTCCGAGCCGGCGATGGTGGCATCGAGCAGGTCGACGCGGGCCTGCTGGGCGAGTGTCAGCTTCCGGCCGCGAATGTTCTGCAACGTCGCAGCTGCGGCTTGCCGCCCGTCGAAGGCGCTCTGCACTTCGGCAAGTTCCAGCCAGTCTTCGATGCTGCGGCGCTCCGGCGGCAGCGCCAGCAGGCGGTGCCGTTCGGTCGCCATGCGGTCGGCCCGCAGCGGCGAGGTCGGCATCAGGCTGAAGCCGTCGCGCAGGTCCAGATAGAAGAGCATCTGTTCGCGATCATCAGGATTGACGCTGATGAGCTTGTGCGGTGCCTGGCCGATGGTGGCGACCGCGCCTTCGCCCTCGTTCACCTCGACGCTGCCCTGCGGGTTGCTGAGCGCCACGCGCCCTTCCAGCACGATCATCGAGGTCCTGGAGCCCTCGACGGTCATCGTCCAGTCCGTCCCGCGGATGGCGGCTGCTGCCGCAGGGGTCTCGACTGTCAATCCCTGGCCGCCGCGCTCGGCGCGCGCCCAGATCGTTCCCGATTGCAACTCCAGTGTGGTGTCGCCGGTGGCCGCCATTTTCTTGACCTGCAGCGAGGAATTGCGGCCGAGGCGAACCTGGGTGTGATCGGAAAAGACAATGGCGAGCTGGCCGTTGGCATTGGTGCGCAGCACGTCCCCGGTCAGGAGATCCTGATTGATATCGACGACACGCCAGTTCGACACGTCGATGAAACGAACCTCTTCGCCTGCCTTGCGGGCGATGACCGAACCGGCGACCGGTGTTGCACGTTGCACCGGCTCGGCCATCGCCGACGGCCCGAAACCGGGCAGAGCAAGCGCCAGCGCCATCCCCGCGCGACAGATGTTCTTGGAATAACCCCGCATGACCCAGACCCCATCCCCACATCCCGTTTGTCCGTGTAGCGTGGAAAAGTCAAGCATGTTGCACACGTGTTCTTGCTTTCGTCGCCAAGTGTAATATCAGGGAAACACTTGAGGGTGGAGTATTCACGTGAGCGAATTCGAAACTGCAACTGAGGTTATGCTAAGTCAGCCGTCCAGCGCGGATATCGGCGTCGAGTATTTCGACCATATCAAGAAAATCAATGATATATTCTACGATCAGATCAAGATATCCGATCAAAAGGCAGCGTATATCTTTACATTCATGCTGGCCTTCCTGGTGAGCTCCAGCGAGGTAAGGGCGGTTTTCAACCCGGCACGTTATGTCGCCGGCACGTCAGGCAACATGCTGTTCTCGGGCCTGCTTGCCGCAGCCTCGGTATTTTCCATCCTGTCGGCGATCCTCGTCGTGCTGCCGCGCCGTCTCGATAGCTCGACCTCGCTGTTCTGGGGCGCCTGGCACAACCACCGCGACCTGTTCTTCGACGCGGCACTCAGGCGCGACGAACGCTACCTCTTCGACCAATATCTGGAAAACGCCAATATCCTCTCCGCCATCGCCCGCAGCAAATACCGCTGCGTCACCTTTGCGTTTCGCGGCCTGATGGTGAGTGTCATCGCTTACGTTCTGCTGTTGGTGGCGATGTGAATGTGTGTGGTGAAGCACCCTGATCGGCGCTGAGGGTAAGCTAAGCCAAGAATGCAGGGCGCGCCGAAGCGCGCCCTGCATTTTTTAATCTTCGACCTGAAGAACGAGCTCGAGTTCGATCGGTACGCCGAGCGGCAGGCTGGCGACGCCGAGGACGACGCGGCCGGAGAGTTTTTCCTCGCCGAAGACCTGGAGCAGCATTTCCGACGCTCCGTCCGCGACCTTCGGGTGATCGCGGAAATCGCCTTCGGTGGCGATGTAGACGCCGAGCTTGACGACTTTTGCGACCCTGTCCAGCGAGCCGAGATAGTCCCTGGCGGCCGCCAATGCGCTGAGCGTCGCCGTTTCGGCGGCCTTTATGCCGTTCTCGGTTGTCAGCGCGCCGCCGACACGGCCGATGAAGCGCGGCTGGCGGTTGATAACTGGCAGCATCCCACTGAAGAAGACCAGGTTGCCGGCCCTCACCGCCTCGACATAGGCCCCTAGGGGTGTCGGCGGCGGGGGAAGGGTGATGCCAAGTTCCTGCAGCCGTCGTTCTGCGCCGACGGCGCGCGCGGGGTGGTTTACCATTTGCCCAGGTGCGCGCCGCCGTCGACGTGCAGCACCTCCCCGGTTACGCGCGAAGCTTCGGTTAGGAAGACGACCGCATCGACGATTTCCCCGACGTTCGAAATGCCCGGCATCGGAGACAGCGTGCTGAGGAAAGCCTTGGGATTGTCCTTGTGCAAAGGCGTGTCGACGACGCCGGGAGCCACCGTATTGAATCGGATTCCCTCGTTCGCATATTCCATCGCCAGGTTCTTGGAGATGGCGTTGATGCCGCCCTTCGTCATCATCGACACCGAGGCGGAGAAACCGGCGATCGGGTGATCCGTCAATGGTGTGGTGATGCTGACGACGCTGCCGCCGGATTTCTGGGCGAGCATCTGCCCGACGACCAGTTGGGTCAGGTGAATGAAGCCTTCGAGATTGGTCGAGGACAGCTGCCTGAAGTCGGTCATCGTGAAATCGACGAACGGTTTGGCCAAGAAAATCCCGGCATTGTTGACGAGCGCGTCGATCGCGCCGAACCGGTCGATTGCCGTCTGCGCTACCCGCGCGGCGGTTTCGGCGTCGCCGATGTCGCCGTCGACGAGTGCGAGCCGGTCCGACGCCTGCAAGGCGTCCGAGGCGCTGACCTGACGCGAGGTGGCGACGACGTTATAGCCCCGCTCGATGAAGGCGTTGACGAGCCCGGCTCCGATACCCTGGGACGCGCCCGTGACGATGACAGTCTTTCCGGTAGTCATGTTGAACTCCATAGTTTGGCCGGGCCACGCGGGCCTCACGAAGGCGGGGTCGCTCGGGATGGGGCTGCTGCGAATGCGCCTCCATCGAATTGTGATCGTTTTCGCCAGGTGAATATGGCGAAAACCCCATTCTTCGATTAGATGGAAATGTCTGGATTCTCTTTTGCACCCATGCAAAAATGGCTGCGTGGCAGACCTGAATGACATCGCGGTTTTCGTGAGGGTGGCGCAGTATGGCAGCTTCAGCCGCGCCGCCCATTCCCTCGGCATGCCGGTCTCGACCGTCAGCCGGAAGGTAACCTCGCTCGAAGAGCAGCTCGGCGTGACGCTCATTCAGAGGACGACGCGCAAGCTCAGCCTCACCGCGCAGGGCCGGGCCTATTACGACAGGTGCAGCGAACCGCTCGCCCATCTCATCGACGCCGAGCAGGCGCTGACGGAAACACAGAGAAAGCCGGAAGGCCTGTTGAAGATCTCCGTGCCGGTCATCTTCGGCCAGGAGGTCTTTTACGAATTCGTCTCGTCCTTCCTGAAGGCCTATCCCGAGATCCAGGTCGATCTCTTCGTCACCAACCTGTTTCTCGATCTGATCGCCGAGAATATCGATCTCGCCATCCGCTTCGGTGAACTCAAGGATTCCTCCATCGTCGCGCAGCGGCTCGGGAAAAGCGTGCGCTATCTGGTTGCCGCGCCGGACTATCTGAAGGGCAGGACGCTTCCATCAAGGCCCGATGACCTGAAAGAGCATCAATGCGTGCTTTTGAACGGCCGCAACGGCGAAGCGGAGTGGCAGCTTGTCAGCGGTGGCACGCTGGTTCGCCAGCAGGTTTCGGGGCCGGTCTCGAGCCGCGATTTCGAAGCGGTGAGCGCCTTCACCTACCGTGGACATGGCATCGGTCTGCTGCCTTCCACCTATTGCGACGATAAGATCAGAAGCGGCGATCTCATCCGGCTGCTGCCCGACTGGTCGTCCGAGGAAATTTTCGTCCATGCCGTCTATCCCACACGCCGCTTCATGCCCGCCAGGCTGCAGGTCTTCCTCGACGCGCTGAAAGCATGGAAAACCCCCTTGTGGCTTCCGCTGCATTGAGCAACTTCATCACCGAAAATTGAAGCCGCGCGCGTGGCGGTGCGTCCTTCCTCGATCAAGCTGTGTTAGAGTTGCCGGGCTTGGATGGCGTGGGGATTGACCGATGCTGACAACAGTTGCGGTGCTTATGGGTCTTTCCGGCCTCGTCCCTGCAGCGCAGGCCGGCGCAAACGAGGTCGACGTCAGCCTCGTGCTTGCTGTCGACACCTCGCGGTCGATGGATTTCGAGGAGATCGGCATTCAGCGCGAGGGGTATGTCGAGGCGCTCAAGCATAAGGAATTCATCGATGCGGTGAAGGGCGGCTTGACCGGCCGCATCGCCATCAGCTATTTCGAATGGGCAGGCTATGTCGTCCAGGATTCGGTGATCGATTGGCAGGTGATCGAAACGGAAGAGGACGCGATCGCCTTTGCCGGCAAGCTCGAAGCCCGGCCGATCGCCACGCAGCGGCGCACATCGATCTCCACCGCCATCGCCCAAGGCGCCAGCATGATCATCGCTGGTCCCTTCCGGGGCCGGCGGGAGGTGATCGACGTCTCCGGCGACGGCCCGAACAATTCCGGCAATCCCGTGACGCCAGCCCGCGACAGGGCCGTGGAAGCGGGCATGGTCATCAACGGCCTCGCCATCATGCTGCGGCCTTCCGATGCGCCCGACGGGCTCGACAAATATTACGCCGATTGCGTCATCGGCGGCCCCGGCGCCTTCGTGCTGCCGGTCCACAAGATCGAGGATTTCGCCGTTGCCGTGCGCCGCAAGCTGGTGCTTGAAATCAGCGGCCTTTCGCCGCCGGCGACGGTGCGGGAGATAGCGGGGGATGCGCCCGTGACGGATTGCCTGGTTGGCGAGAAACAGTGGCGGGATTTTTTCGAGCGGTGACGGGTTTTTTTGCCATCACTTTCGCTCGGGGTGACGCGAGAGACAATGAAAGACGTGCTGTGTGGCCCCCTCATCTGCCTGCCGGCATCTTCTCCCCGCTGGGGAGAAGGGGGCAAGCCGGACGACCTTCATTCGCAAGCTGAGGTTTCAAGGGAGGCGAGGCGCCGCCGCGATTCCGCTTCTCCCCTCGGGGAGAAGATGCCGGCAGGCAGATGAGGGGGCCACACTGCACGTCCTCCATTGTCCTTCGCCTCGCCTTGAGCGGCAAGCGAAAGGCAAGCGGATTGCATCATTATCAAGAGGGAACACAGACGCGACGAGCGTCTGCGTCCCTCTACCGCCATCTATAACGGCAGTTCCCGGCCGGCCCGTTCGCTGACCATGTATTCGGCGTACCAGTCCGGCCAGTTCTCGTCGTGCTTGCCACCGTTGCGCTTTTCGTGTTCGCCGTGGGCGGTGGCCGCGCGGCGCAGTGCTGATGCAAGGTCGCTCGAGGTCGCAAAGGCTGTCTCGTCGGCGTCGATGCGTCCGGGCAGGCGCTCCGTGACTTCCTGGAACAGCCAGCCATTGCCGTCGGGATCCTTGAACGAGGCGAAGGAGCGATAGCTGCGGTGTTCGGGATCGCGGCCGGCGAGCCTGAGCCGTCCGAAGAGATAGGGTTCGTCTCTGCCGGCATAGACGCCTGATGCGTCATGGAACACGTCGCTGACCTCGACGCCGCGGGCAATGAGATCGCGGCGGGCGGCCTCGATGTCGGAGACGACGAGGTAGAGCCCCTGGGCGGAGCCGGGCTCTGCGGCGGTGATGTTCTGGCCGAAGATGATCGCGCAGCCGGAGCCGGGCGGAGTAAACTGGATCACCCGGAAATCGGCGTCATTGGCGAAATCGGCGTCGAGCCGCCAGCCGAGGCCGTTGTAAAAACGTTTGGCGCGGTCGACGTCGGAAACGGGGATGACGACCACTTCGAGCTTGGTGTCGACCGGCCGTGTTTTCGGATTTGCCATAGGGGGTTCACTGCGCATTGCATTGCTCATCTTCAGCTCCTTGGGGTTCTGGATGCATTAAGAATGGCGATACATGTCGCGGTCGAGTGGATCACAGCGCGGCGGGGGCGTCGAATCAATTATTCTGTCGTAACCGACCTGATGAAGACGGCGGGATCGGTCCCGCCGCCTCGGTTCCGAGGAACCGTCTTACGCGGCAAGAGCGGCGCGTGTCTTCCCGATGGTGAGCGCGGCCTTTGCGGCCTCCCGCCCTTTCTCGATGAAGTGCGCGCGGTAGATCTGCTTATGGTGGTCGGTTTCCTGATACTGATGCGGCGTTAGCGAAACAGACAGCACCGGCACGCCGGTATCCATGCCGGCGCGCATCAGCCCGTCGACCACGGCCTGGGCGACGAATTCGTGGCGGTAAATTCCGCCGTCAACGACGAAAGCGGCCGCAACGACGGCGCCATAGCGGCCGGTTGCGGCAAGATCACGGGAAAGCAGCGGCATCTCGAATGCGCCGGGAACATCGAACACATCGACCTGTTCGGGCGGCACGAGCTGATAGAAGCCCTCAAGGGCGCGGTCGACGATGTCGGCGTGCCAGCTGGCTTTGATAAAGGCGTAGCGGGTGGGTGTCATGGTAATCTCCTTTGGCGAACAGACACATCACCCAAGGCGATCACGAACGTCCCCGACAGCCGCAAGGGCGGTGGGAACGCGCGTTCTCTTTCATCCGGACTATGACCGTCGGCTCAGGCATCTCACCTGATCTGCTGACCCTTCCTTAGAAGGCGCTCGCGGGCTCGCAATCGAAACTGCATACCGCCGGTAGGGACTTTCACCCCGCCCTGAGAACGGCGGGGACAATAGGGGGAAGGTGGCCGGCTGGCAATAGGGTGAAATGCTTTCATTGTGGTGTGGGAATGGGAATGGCGCGAGTGGCCCGAAGGGCAAGGCAGTTGAGGGGGCGAGCGACGACAGGAGCGAGTGCATTGGGCGCACGCGAAGGGCACGGTGACGAGCCAGCGTCGGAGGGAATGTCTCCATCGCCCTTGCTGAATGTGCACTTTTGCCTACATGCTTCCGATGAGGACACCCCGTCAAAACAGCAGCGCGCCGTTCCCGCGCAAGGCGAGGGAAGACCATAGCAAACCATGGGAGAGAGATATGCAAGAGCCCCTCGTCGTTCACCGCGAGGCGCATATCGCGGCGCCGCCGGCCGCAGTGTTTGCGTTGATGACCGACCCGGAAAAGATCCTGCGCTGGATGGGAACGGAGGCTCAGGTCGAGCCGCAGCCGGGCGGGCTCTATCTCGTCAACGTCACCGGCGCCCGCTTTGCGCGCGGCTCGTTTCGCGAAGTGGTGCCGGTTCATCGCCTTGCCTACAGCTTCGGCTGGGACGGCAGCGAGGTGGTGCCGCCGGGGTCGAGCCTGGTCGAGATCGACCTGATCGAGCAGGGAGGCGGAACACTGCTGCGGCTCACCCATAGCGGCCTGCCGAGCGCCGATCAATGCGCCGGCCATGCGGAAGGCTGGGCGCATTACCTCGGGCGGCTGATCGAGGTCGCCGCCGGGCGTGACCCGGGTCCCGACTCATTTTCTGGCAGAACATGAACGGTTTTTGCAGGCCGGAGGCTTGTCCCGAAGCGGTTGCCGTTGCGGGAAAACGGCTGGCCGGCGCTACGATCGGCCGTCCGAAAGCGCTTCTTTTTTGCCCGCAAACATGAACGCGCAATTCATCTCCAGTTCAATTTGGCCGCCCTAGGGTGAGGGCGGCTGGATGAAATGGAGTTTCCGATGAAGGCACTTTCTATCGCGGCTGCCTTGCTCGCTGGCAGCCTTTCGATCGGCACAGCTGAGGCGATGCCGATGGGGACAATCAATGTCCAGAGCAATGTCACAAGCGATGTTACAAAGGTCGACTATGCGTGCGGCCGCGGCTGGCATCTGACCCGCTGGGGCGAATGCCGGCGAAACTGGCGACGCCCGCCGCCGGTGGCCTTCTACGGCGGTCCGCCCCGCTGGGGCTGGGAGCGGCGTCACCGGGATTGGGATGGTCCGCGCTGGCGCGATGAGCGGCGCGGCGAGTATCGCCGCCGCTGGCGGGATGACTATTAAGCTCGCAGTCAGAGACAGATCGATGGGGCCGGCGCAATCTTCGCCGGCCCTTTTTATCGACGTTTCTTCGGCGCCTTGGCGTCAGACCGTGCTGACGCGCCAGTGTTGGCTGTCGATCAGTTCTTCGAGTTCGACAGGATCCTTGACGCCGAATTCATACCATTCGACGAGTTCCTTCGCCTTGCGGCTGCTCTCCTCTGCGGTCAGCTCGACCTGATATCTTTCGCACCACCGCCGAAGGATCGACGTCAGCAGCCTCATGTCATTGCCATCCAGCGGATCTTTCGGCCAGAATATCGTGCCCATCGTACCCCTCAATCACACGATGATGAACGGCGCATAATGAAAGCAAAACTGCGCAAGTTTAAAGTGTTATTTTCTGTTTTGCGCCGTGATGGAATTCCCGACCGGAAGAGGGCCGCGGGAGGCGTTCTTGCTGATGTCCCGGAGCGATGTCATGTTAGGGCATGGATCTGCCGTCTCCCCTTGCCTGGCTGGTTGACGAGGCCGCGGCCTCGCCCGGTCCCGAACGGTTTCTGGCCGAGCTCGGGCGACGGCTGTTGGCGGACGGCCTGCCGCTATCGGGCGGCGCGCTGACGCTCTCGGTGCCGCATCCGATCATCGCGCGGCGCACCTGGCTGTGGCGGGCCGAGACCGGGGCCGTCATCGAGGCGCTGGCCTTTGCTGCGGCTCCGCAGAACGAGGCCGGGCGCGAGTGGCTGGCCGGGCTCGGGCCGGTGTGGGAGGAGAGGATCGGGCCTGCAAGGGATAATCAGGCGTCGGACTGCCCGCTGCTCGGCTGGGCGGGGGGAGCCGGCGGGGCAGGGCGTAGCGCATTCGGCCCGGCCGAAATCGGCCTGCTGCGCGAGGTCGCGCGTTTTGCTGCAGCACCGCTCGCCGCACTCGCTGCGCGGGAGGCGCGGTCCGCGCTGCTCGAGGCCTATCTCGGCCGGCGCAGTGCGGCCCGGGTGCAGGCCGGCGCGCTTGCCCGCGGCACCGGCGAGACCATCCGCGCCGCTCTTCTCTGTGCCGATCTGCGCGACTTCACCGCGCTGTCCGAGGCGACCGAACCGCACGCGATGATCGCGACCCTCGACGCCTATTTCGACCGCGTCGCCGGCGCCGTGCACGCCTTTGGCGGCGAGGTGCTGAAATTCATCGGCGACGGTGTGCTCGCGATCTTTCCGGTGGCGGCTGCGGCAGGCGAGGCCCAGGGGGATCGTGAGGCCTGCGAGGCAGCATTGCGGGCGGTCGCCGCCAGCCGTGCCGGCATGGTTCATCTTGATCAGCTGCGCCAGGCGCAGGGGCTGGCGGCGCTGCCGTTCGGGGCGGCGCTGCATTTCGGCGAGATCCTCTGGGGCAATATCGGCGCTGCCGACCGGCTGGACTTCACCGCCATCGGCCCGGCGGTCAATCTGGTCAGCCGCCTGGAAGGGCTCTGCAAACCGCTCGGCCGAACTGTGCTGATCTCCGGCGCGGTGGCGGCGAACACGGCGACGACGCTGACGCCGCTCGGAGAGCACAGCTTGCGCGGCATCGCCGATCCTTGCGCGGTCTTCACCTTGCGGGAGGATTGAGCCCAAGAGGGTGCTTCTCAGAAAACGCGCAAAAGAATCATGATTGTGAAACTCCGCTTTTTTGGCTAAAGCCTCTGCGCACGAGAGGGGAGTTTTCAGACATGACTCGATACGCACCTAGATTTTTCTCCATCCTGGGACTGTCCGCGATGCTGGCGGCGGGGGCGGCGCATGCTGAAGACAAAAAGGTCTCGATCGTCGACGACCGCGGCGTCATCGTAGATGATCGCGGCGTGACCGTCGACGTCCCGGCGCAGCCGAAGCGCATTGCCTCGATTTCCTATTTCGCCGATGACGTCGGGCTGGCGCTCGGCATCAAGCCGGTTGCCAGCACCTATATGACGGCTGGCCGCGAGCCGGACTTCCTGCTCGGCCTGACGGCCGGGATGAAGCAGATCGGCCAGCGTGCCAAGCCCAATCTCGAACTTCTATCCGAAGCCAAGCCGGACCTGATCATCGCGATCCGCCGCTATACCGTCGGCAACGCGGCGCAACTTCAGAACATTGCGCCCTATGTCGCCTACAATATGGAACTGCTCGAAGAGAGCTACAGCGAAACCGCCGCCCTTTCGAAGCTGCTCGGCAAGCCCGAGCGCGGCGAGCAGCTGAATGCCGATTTCCGCAAGCATCTGGCGGAGTTCGCCACCAAGGCGCCCAGGGATGTTCATCCGCGCTTCCTGATCATGTGGGGCGGAGCCACCCCTTTCGCCTTCCACACCGAAAACACCTCGGCCTCGATCGTCGCTGCGATCGGCGGCGACAATATTCCGGGGCCGAAGAGCCCGGGCGGCGAGTTCGGCATCGATCTCAGCCTCGAAACCATGCTGGAAAAGGACCCCGAGGTCATTTTCGTCTACGATTCCGGCCCGGATCGCCCGCATGAGAGCAATCCGATCTGGTCGCAGCTGTCGGCGGTCAAGAACAACCGGGTCTTCTATGTCGGCGACCAGTGGGTCGAAACCAACGGCCCGATCGCCCGCGAAATCGTGCTGCGCGAGGCCGCGCACTATCTCTATCCCGACACGTTCCCGGCGGTAGACGTCAAGGCGGAAGCCGCCAAGCTGATCCCGGCCGACCTGCAGAATTAAGCTCAGGACAAGACCTGCGATGAGCCCCCGGCAATCGTCCCTGGCCATAGGGCTCATCATCATCGCCGCCCTGCTGGCGGTGATGCTCGGATTGCTGGTCGGCGCCAAGACGCTGTCGATCGAGACGGCCATGCGCGTGCTGCTGTCGCCCGACGGCAAGATCGACTCCATCCTCGTCTGGACGCTGCGGCTGCCGCGCAGCCTGACGGCGGCAGCTGGCGGGGCGGGGCTAGCGGTCTCCGGTTATGTGCTGCAGACGCTGACACGCAATCCGCTGGCCGATCCCGGCATCACTGGCGTGACTTCAGGGGCGGTTGCGCCGATCGTCTGCTGTTTCGTCTTCATGCCGTTGATGTCGCCAGCTTATTATCCCTTTATCGGCCTTGCGGGCGGGCTTGCGGCCGCCGCGGTGACATTCTGGGTGTCGCGCGGCGGGCAGGGGCGGCCGCTGCAGCTTGCGCTCGGCGGCGTCAGCGTCTCGCTGTTCCTCGGTGCGATCACCACCTATGTGCTGCTGCGGACCGGCCCGCAATCGGCATCGCTGCTGTTCTGGCTGGCGGGTGGCTTCCAGGGGCGCAGCTGGTCGCATCTCTTCTATATGCTGCCCTGGACGATCGCCGGCGTCGTCGGCGCGCTCCTGCTCCGGCGCATCATCGGCATGTTCATGCTGAGCGACCATGCGGCGGCCGGCATGGGCCTGCAGCTTAGCCTGTGGAAGCCGCTGATCCTCATTCTCGCCGTCATCCCGGTCGCAGGCGTTGCGCCGGTGGCCGGACCGGTCGCCTTCGTCGGTCTCGCCGCTCCCCACATCGCCCGGCTGCTCAAGCCGCGCGGCACCGGATGGGAGATCGGATTGAGCGCTGCGCTCGGCGCGCTGATCGTCACGGTCAGCGATCTTCTCGCGCGCAGCATCGCCATCCCGCGCGAGCTGCCGGTCGGCATCGTCACCGCGCTTATCGGCGGTCCCGTCTTCATCTACCTCGTCCAGCGCGGGCGGCTGAACCTTGCGGGTGAGACGCGATGAACGCTCCGGCATCGCTACCAACGCGCGCGGCAACGCCTTGGATGGCGGCGGCGCTGGCCGTATTGGCGATTCTGTTGCTTGCGGCGGCGATCTTCCTCGGCGTTGCCGATATTCCGATGGCCGATGTCGCAGCCGTGTTGACCGGCGGCGGCTCGGCGGAAGCGCGACTGATCATTCTCGATATCCGGCTGCCGCGCATCGCCACCGGCATTCTGGCCGGCATCCATTTTTCGCTGGCCGGATATCTGCTGCAGACCGTCACCCGCAATCCGCTGGCCGATCCGTCGCTGATGGGCGTGTCGCAGGGGGCGACGCTGTCGGTGACGATCTTCCTGCTGTTCACCGTCTACATCTTCGAGCCCGGCTCGAATACGCTGGCCGAACTGCCGGTCGCCTGGCTGCCGACAGCGGGGCTTGCCGGCGGCCTGCTTGCCGGCGGCGTCATCTATTTGCTGGCCTTCCGTCTCGGCCTCAGCGCCCTGCGCATTACGCTTTGCGGCGTCGCTGTCGGTGCGGTGCTGCATGCGGTGGCGATCGGCCTCATCGCCGGATGGGGATCGGCCCGTATCGAGATCATTCTCGAATGGCTGTCGGGCAGCCTTTACGCCCGCAGCTGGGATCACGCGCTCTTCCTGCTGCCATTCACGATCGCGGGGCTCGTCACGCTGCCGGTCATCTTCCGGCCGCTGATGCTGCTGCAGTTCGATGCGCCCGTCGCCCGATCCTTCGGCCTTGCCTATAAAAGACAGTTCTCGCTCGTGCTGATCGTGTCCTCAGCGCTTGCGGCGAGCGCCGTCGGCGCTGTCGGCCCTGTTGTTTTCGTCGGCCTCATCGTGCCGCATCTCGCCCGTTTCCTGGCGGGGCGGAATTTCACGCTGTCGCTTGTTCTAACGATCGTGCTCGGCGCCGTCATCGTCACGCTTGGCGATCTCATCGGCCGGCTGCTCGGACAGGCCGAGGAAATCCCGATCGGCGTGGTCACGGCGGTTTTCGGCGTGCCGCTTCTGCTCGCGCTGCTGCGCAAATCCATGTGAGGCCGAAATGCCATTGTCCTGCTCCGACCTCTCGGTGATGTACGGCCAGCGAAAGGCCCTCGATGGTTTCAGGCTTTCGCTCGAAAAAGGCGAGATCCGGGCGCTGATCGGCCCGAACGGCTCGGGCAAAAGCACGGCGCTGCATGCGCTGGCGGGCCTAATCAAGCCTTCGACGGGCACGACGTCACTGGGCGGTGTTGCCGTCGCCTCGATGTCGCGCCGGATGCTGGCAAAGCAGCTCGCCTTCCTGCCGCAGCAGCCGGCTGCCCCGGATGAAATGACCGTTGCCCAGCTCGTCCGGCAGGGCCGTTATCCACACGTCGGCCTGTTCCGCTCTTATGGCAGCGGCGACGAGAAAGCCATCGAATGGGCGCTCGAAAGCACCGGCCTTGCCGGGCTTGCCGATCGCAGCCTCAGCGAATTGTCCGGCGGTGAGCGGCAAAGGGCCTGGATTTCGGCGGCTCTCGCCCAGGAAGCGGAGATCCTGCTGCTCGACGAGCCGACCTCCTTCCTCGATATCGGCTACCAGGTCGAAGTGCTCGATCTCGTTCATCGGCTGAGCCGGGAAAAGGGCGTGACCGTCGTCATGGCGATCCATGACATCAACCAGGCCATCGCCGTCAGCGACCGCATCTCGCTACTGGAAAAAGGCCAGCTGAGATTTGACGGCGCCCCGCGCGAGCTTGCCGAACGCGGGCTGATCCAGGAGATCTTCCGCGTCAGGGGCCGCTTTGTCCAGGTTGCGCCTGATAGTCCGCCGCATTTTGACGTCGAGCTGACGAAGCTTCAGCCGTGGGCGACACCGGAACTCAGCGCTTTACCAGCCTGAAGACGATTTTCGTCTGGGTATAATAGTTCAGCGCATCGGCAAAATCCGGCGTCCAGCCGTCCGCCACGAAGGGGATGAAGCCGCCATATTCGAGCTTGCGGGCAGAGACCTCGAAGCCGGCTTTTTTGAAGGCGCGTCCGTAGTCGGTGATCGACCGGTCCTGAACGACGGTGTTGGTGCGGTTGGCGACCAGTTCGCGCCATTTCGGCCACAGCGGGTTGTCCGTATGGCATCCCGTCACCGCATAATAGACGCCGCCGGATTTCAGCGCCCGCCTGATATCGGCGGCGTGGGCGTCGATATCGGGAATGAGATAGATGACCTCATGGCTGAGGGCGAGATCGAATTCTTCGCTCCAGCCGTCCAGCCGGGCGCCGACTTGATGCTGGATCGGCAAATTGCCTTTCAGCGTCTCGGCCTTGGCGATCGAGGTTTCGGCGATGTCGATGCCGAGCGCCTTGCGGAAGGGGCGGATCGCATAGAGATGCCGCAGCAGGCCGCCTTGATTGCAGCCGAAATCGAGCACGCTCTTGTCGGTCAGGTCTCGCTCGAGCATGAGGTCGATCAGGTGGCGCCAGATCGGCGCATGGCCATCGGCCATCCTGTCTTCGGCGTCGGGGTCGATATACCACGTGCCGATGTTTTTTTGCGCTTCCTCAGCCATCCCTTGCCCTCTTTTTCATGCGGATTCGGTGACGGTCTTAGGGGGCGTGATCCTGCTTGGCTAGATCATGAGCTTGCTTTTCAAGCGTCTTTCGGCGCTCCACTATCTTCGCAAATAAATCTTTGCAAAGATATGTTTGCGATTATATGCTTAGCTCATGAAACATCCGCAGCCGAAACCAGATGCCGCCGCCTCCCGTACCGTCAGCCGGGTCGTGCCCGACCCGACCGCGCTGAAGGCGCTGGCCCATCCCGTCCGGTTGCGCATGCTCGGCATGCTCAGGATCGACGGGCCTGCCACGGCAACGCAGCTCGCCGCGCGGCTCGGCCTGAACAGCGGCGCGACGAGCTATCATCTGCGCCAGCTTGCCCAATACGGCTTCATCGAGGAGGCGCCGCATGCCTCGCGTCGCGACCGCTGGTGGCGCGCCAGCCATGAGCTGACCTCGGTGCCGCCAAGCGAAGCCGAAGGGGAGGGGCTCGATCTCGACCTCGCCTTCAATCAGGCGGCACTTTCGCTGCAGGTCGGCCAGATGCAGCAGGCGCTGGAGGAATATGCCGAACTGCCGGCCGAGTGGCGCAAGGCGACGGCAGCCGACGACATCATTATTCCGATGACGGCTGATCAGGCCGAGGCTCTGACGAAGCGGCTGACCGACGTGATCCTGGAGGCGATGCGGGCCGCCCCGCCGCTGGGCGAGGCGGCGTCTCTCGGTCCCGGCATGGTTCCGTTCTGTGTGATGCTGCACGCCTTCCCCTATCCGGGCCGTCTTCCGCATCGCGAGGGGGAGGATGAGCCGTGAGGAGGGGCGGGCCTTTCCTGGCGCTCGCCGCTGCCGAGACGTGTTCGCTTTCCGGCACGCGGCTATCGACGATCGCTATTCCCTGGCTGGTGCTGAGCACGACGGGCAGCCCCGTCCTGGCAGGGCTGACGGCGATGATGGAGATGCTGCCCTATGTCGTCGCCAAGGCGCTCGGCGGGCCGCTGATCGACCGCGTCGGCGCCAGGCGCATCGCCATCATCTGCGATACCGCGTCGGTGGCCGTGGTAGGGCTGGTGCCGCTGCTCGACTTTTTCGGCCTGCTCGGCATGCCGGTGCTGCTGCCCGTTGTCTTTGCCATGGGCGTGCTGCGTGGGCCTTCCGACGCCGCCAAGCAGGCAATGGTTCCCGATATCGCCAGGCTCGCGAACGTGCCGCTCGAACGGGTGACCGGCGTCGCCAGCGCCATCGAGCGGCTGGCCTCGACGGCGGGTGCCGCCGGCGCCGGCGCGCTGATCGGGCTGATCGGCCCGGGCCAGGCGCTGCTCGTCAATGCCGCCACCTTTGTCGCCGCCGCGCTGATCGTCGCAGTCGGCATCCCCGGGATGATGCGCGCGCCCGAGCTATCCGGCGCACCCGGCGCCCGACCGGCCGAAAAGACTTCCTATCTCGGCGATCTCCGGGAAGGCTGGCGCTTTCTTCGCGGCGATGTCGTGCTTGTCAGCATCGTCGCCATGGTGGCGATCACCAATCTGCTGGACCAGGCCTATCATGCCGTGCTGCTGCCTGTCTGGACACGCGATTCCGGCCATGGTCCGGAATTGCTGGGGGCGATGTTTGCGGCATTCGCCGGCGCATCGATCGTAGGTGCGGCGATTGCCGCAGCAATCGGCGAACGCATGCCGCGCCTGATGGTCTACACCGTGGCGTTTCTGTTGACCGGTTTTCCGCGTTTTCTCGTTGCTGCGCTGGATGCGCCGCTCGGCCTTGTCTTTACGACCCTGGCCATCGCGGGATTCGCCTCGGGCTTCCTCAACCCAATCCTCTCGGCGGTGATCTTCGAGCGCGTCCCCAAGCCGCTGACCGGCCGCGTCACCTCAATGAACGCCGCTCTTTGCTTCGCCCTCATTCCTTTCGGCGGCCTCGTCGGCGGCGCGCTGATCAGCACCATCGGTCTTGCCGCGGCGCTGCTGCTCACCGGGTTTGCCTATCTCGCCGCAACCCTCCTTCCCCTTGGCCTGAAAAGTTTCCGCGGTTTCGACAGATCGGTTGCCGATGCCGGTGCTTCCGTATCAAGGCGATGAGCGCGCGCCCGATCTCTCTTGCCCCAGCGCCTCGACCAACAGATCGATAAAACGGTGGATGCGCGGTTCCAGCAGGCGCTTGTCGGGATAAAGCGTGACGATCTTGGTGTCATCGGCTTCCAGCTCGGGCAGGACCTGCCGAAGATGCCCGGCGGCGAGATCGCCGGCGATGAGGAAATCGGGCAGGAGCGCGATGCCCAATCCCGCCCGGGCAGCGTCGCGGATCGCCTCGCCGCTGTCAAGCCTCAGGCGGCTGCGCCCCTGCGCCTTGATCCAGGAACTGCTGTTGCCGCGAAAACGCCAGCCCTGCCTCTGGTTGCGGCTGGTGAAAATCAGGCAGTCGTGGGCTGCGAGATCATCGATATCGCGCGGCTCGCCGCGCGCGGCGAGATAGGAGGGCGAGGCGCAGAGGCGCGTCCTGTAGGAGGCAATCACGCGCGAGACCAGCCGGGAGTCCGACGCCGCTGCGCCGATCCGGATCGCCAGATCGAAGCCTTCCTCGATGATGTCGGCGAGACGATCGGTGAAGCTCATCTCCACCTGGATATCGGGCCAGGTCCGAAGATATTTTTCCAGCAGCGGCAGGACGACGAGCCGTCCGAAGGCATCGGGGAGGGTGAGCCTGAGAACGCCGCGCGGCATGCCGCTCTGGCCTCCCACGCTCGCTTCCGCCTCGTCGACCGATGCGAGGATCTGCAGGCCGCGCTCGTAGAAGACCCGTCCCTCATCGGTCAGGCCCAGCGTTCTCGTCGTGCGGTTGAGCAGACGTGCGCCGAGCCGCTCTTCTAAGCGGATGACGGCCTTTCCCGCCGCCGAGCGGGACAGGCCCATGGCCTGGCCGCCGGCAATAAAGCTTCCGGCATCGACGACGGCCATGAAGATCAGGATATCGTTCAGGTTCGTGCGCGGCATCAGGCAACTCGAGCGTTTCGGTCCCAGCCATAAGTCGGTCAGTCATGCAACCGATTCAAGGCTCGGACCATCAACGCTCACCGCGCCAGTAAGGTCCCGACACTTCGCAACTGAGGTGTTGGAACGGGCTACAGCATATCGCCGAGGCTCCAATGGTTGTTCCATCGGGCGTCGATCTCGTCGTCGACATTCTGATATCTGATGTCGGTGGAGAGGCGGAGCCGCCGGCCGCGATCCTGGTTGGTGGTCGAAGCGTGGATCATGTAGGGCGAGTGGAGCACCACGTCACCGGCCTCATAATCGGCGGCGAGCCAGCGGGTGTCGAAACGCTCCGCCATATCGGGGAGATCCTTCGAGACCCAGCCGCCTTCGGTCATATGGCTGTTATAGGCGCTGATCCGCTCTTCAGGCGAAAGATCGCCGCTTGCGGCCTGGAACTCGGCCTCCATCTTGACGCCCAGCGCGTGCGAGCCTTCGAGGTAGACGAGGCCGCCCATCTCGGCCGGGATATCGCCGATCGGGATCCAGGCCGTCACCAGGCGGCTGGTGCCGCCGCGGAGATAGACGAGATCGTAATGGGCAGGTGTGGCCGTCGCCGATGCCGGCTGGGTGAAACGCATGATCTTGCGCTTGTGCAGATAGGAGATGCCCTGCAGAAATTCGTCCATGAAGCGGGTGAGCGGCGGTTGCGCGCAAAAGCCCTCATAGGCGGCGGAGCGGACAAGCGACATCAGGCGGCGGTTTGCCAGGCTCCAGTCGAGGCCGGCGGCCGACGCGATCCCTTCTGAAAAATCGCTGCCGGGCTCGACCAGTCCCGTCACTGCGAGGCGTTCGAACACCCAGCCGCGGAAGTCGATGACGTCGGTCCGCGGCAGAAGACCTTTCAGCCAGACATAGCCATCATTCTGGTAACGGCGGCGGATGGCGTCGACACCGATGGCGGGGTCGGTCGGCCTGAGCCAGCCCGTCCGTTCCGCAGGCAAGGTCCTGCCGTGGGCGGCAAGGGGAAAATCCGGCTTTCTTGACTGCGTGATTTTGTCGGCAACCGACATTTCAGCCTTCCTCGGTCTGAATTGATTTGCCATTAATTAGCTGATCTGCAGGGATAACTGACATGGACGAAATTGGTAGCTGGACTTTTCGCTCACCATGAGAGACGCCGAGGCCATTTATAGAACGCCGCTCGACGCGGCCGGTGGACTGGCGGTCACAGGCAGCGGCAGGCAGCATGCCCGCCATGCGGTGACCGACCGAAAACTCCCGAGTTTCGCCGTCGTGCTGGTCGAGCGCGGGCAGGGCTGGCTGGAAACCCAGGCCAACGGCCACCTCAGCCTGAGTGGGCCTGCTCTGTTCTGGCTGTTTCCCAACCGTGTGCATTCCTACGCTCCCGACGAAGGCGGCTGGGACGAGCGCTGGGCGCTTTTCGAAGGATCCTTCACGCGGGATTTCGTGAGGCTAAGGATCATTGCCGAGCGCCATCCTATCGTGGCGCTGCATCATCTCGATGAGCTGGCGCGGCTCTTCGGCAAGCTTCATGCCGATCTGCTTGACGATACCAATCTCGGGCAGGCTTCGGCGGCACTGACGCTGCATCACATCGTCATCGCAGCGGCCAGACAGGCAAGCGGCGCGACCGATCGGCGCCAGGCAGGGCCTGGCATGGCCGATATCGTCGAAACGCTCAGGCGGCGGGCGATGCAGCCGCTCGATCTCGCTGCCTTTGCCGCCGAGCACGACATGTCGCCGGCCACGTTGCGCCGGCGGTTCACGCTTCAAACCGGATTGCCTCCCAAAGCATTTCAGCTTCGGGCGCGCATGGATCATGCCAAACAGCTGTTGGCAACGACCGACGAAAAGATCGAAACGATTGCCGCCATGATCGGCCTGGACGATCCATTTTATTTTTCGCGTATCTTTCACGAACGCGAGGGCTGCAGTCCCCGTGAGTTCCGTGCGCGATATCCGCGGGTTTGAGAATGGCGGGCGTCAGCGCCAGCCGAGCGCCGGGGCGACGTGGGTCAGGATCGCCTCGATGACATGGGCGTTGTAGGCGACGCCGAGCTGGTTGGGGACGGTGAGCAGCAGCGTGTCGGCCTCGGCAATCGCCTCGTCTTCGGCGAGCTGCTTGATCAGCGCATCGGGCTCGGCGGCATAGCTGCGGCCGAAGATCGCCCGGGTCTTCTCGTCGATGAAGCCGATCTTGTCGCCCTCGTCGTTGCCGTAGCCGAAATAGGCGCGGTCGCGGTCGTCGACCAGCGCGAAGATGCTGCGGCTAACCGAGACGCGCGGCTGGCGCGTGTGACCGGCTGCCTTCCAGGCCTCGCGGTAGGCGCGGATCTGGTCGGCCTGCTGGACGTGGAACGGCTCTCCCGTCTCGTCGTCCTTCAGGGTCGAGCTCTGCAGGTTCATGCCGAGCTTGGCCGCCCAGACGGCGGTGGCATTGGAGCTTGCGCCCCACCAAATCCGCTCGCGCAAGCCCTCGGAATGGGGCTCGAGGCGCAGGAGGCCGGGCGGATTGGGAAACATCGGCCGCGGATTGGGTTTGGCAAAACCTTCGCCGCGCAGCACTTCGAGGAATACTTCGGCGTGGCGCCGCGCCATGTCGGCCTCGCTCTGGCCTTCGGGCGGGCCATAGCCGAAATGGCGCCAGCCATCGATCACCTGCTCGGGGGAGCCGCGGCTGATGCCGAGCTGCAGCCGGCCGCCGGCGATGAGATCGGCGGCACCGGCATCCTCGGCCATGTAGAGCGGGTTTTCGTAGCGCATGTCGATGACGGCGGTGCCGATCTCGATCCGGCTGGTTCTTGCGCCGACCGCTGATAGCAGCGGGAAGGGCGCGGCCAACTGGCGGGCGAAATGATGCACCCGAAAATACGCCCCGTCGGCACCGAGTTCCTCGGCCGCGACGGCAAGGTCGATCGATTGCAGCAGCGCGTCGCCTGCCGAGCGCGTCTGCGATTGAGGCGAGGGCGTCCAATGCCCGAACGAGAGGAAACCGATCTTCTTCATGCCGATGCCGCACCTTGAGCGATTGCATTTGTGGTCGATGGGTCATCGCACAGTTTTGGCCCGGAAGACAATCGGAACTGGCAGGGTGTGATGTATCGGCGTGCCGCGAGTTGGCCTTTCGGCGGGGCACGCCAAACGCCGGTTGCTGCAATTCTCTGCCGTCCTGGGGCACACCGATCAGCCCTCGTCCTTCGAGATCCTCATGGGCACCTCAAGATGAAGTCGGAAAGAGCCCATAGGCGCGCCGGCCGATCTCCTCAAGCGGAAGGAGAAGCAATTGCGGTAAATGCCGGATATGGAGTCGGTTTTCGCGATGGCGGCGGGGTTTGGGTTTGCTATGATGCGGCGGACGGCGAGGGTGCGCCTCCGTGCCATGTGCTTGCCGCATTCTCAGCCTTGGCCGCCGGCGGTTACATTGCAGCCAAGAGGCTTGGAACATGCGCTACACGTTCGCCATCGGTGATATCCACGGCTGTATCGATCCACTGAAAAGGATGATCGATCGTATCGAGGCTTATGCGTCCGAAGGCACGGTCGTCTTCCTTGGCGATTATATCGATCGCGGGCCAGACAGCAAAAGTGTCCTCGACCGGGTCATTGCCGGTGCGTCCGACCGGTGGCGATGGATCTGCCTCAAAGGCAATCATGAGGACATGATGGTTGCCGCTTATGCCGACAGCGACAGCAGAGACTTGTGGATCAGCAACGGCGGACTTGAAACCGAAATGTCCTATGATGGCAGGGTTCCGCCTCAGCATTTGCAATGGGCTGACGATCGTCCCCTTATGCATGTTGATCGATATCGCATCTTTGTCCATGCCGGCGTTGTTCCGGAATTTCCGCTGGAACGGCAGACCAAGCGCGATCTTCTCTGGCTACGGTTCCCTCCCGGTGGGTCCAGCGACTATTGGGGCAAACATCTGGTCCACGGCCATACTCCCTCACTGTCCAATCCGGTGACGACAGGAAGCCGCACCAACATCGACAGCGGCTGCGTCTTCGGCGGCAAGCTATCATGCGCGGTCTTTAATGATGACGTTGCCGGCGGGCCGATCGACTTCATCGAGATAAAGGCATGAATGCGGCGCGTCGGTAAGGTGGAGAGCCAGAGACGGCGGAGTGGAGCAGTGCGGAACGAGGAATCTATCGCCCCGCCCTGGCCCGCCAGAAGAAGGTTTGGCAAGCACACGCAATCTCCGTCATTGCTGTGACACTCCTCGGGTCGAAGCCCGAGGACAGGAATGACGGAGGAGGATGTGGCGGCGCTTGGCGCAATCACCGCCCGCTCAAACCTCGCCAGCCGACAGCCAGACGTAGCCAGGGCGTGAGGTGGAAGCTGCTCATCAACAGGTACATCGCAACCATTCCGTCGATCGGGAAGGCATTCCGCGTCGTGGTGCAGATCATGTCGGCGCTGCCGGTGGCGGCCGTCAGCAGCGCCATAAGCGCGAAGGTTGGGGCGGCGGCGAGTGATAGCCAATCCGCAGCATGGGCGACGATCCCGCCGCCTGGGCGAGCAGCGCTCGACTTAGCAGCTGATCCGTCTGCTGCGGCGGCCAGCGAGAGCCATTCGGCGCTGTTGAGAGAAGCGTTGCCGTCGCCTCTCTTTGGAGTGTGGGCCGAACGCAGCATCGCCGTTACTCCTTGCCGTAGCGGTCGTGATGGCGCCACCAGATGCCGGTTTCGTTGCGGCCCTTGGGTGCGCGGTCGAGCCATTGGTACATGCCCCAGAGCCCGTCGAGCCCGCGGGCATAGCTGGAATAACTGTGGTAGACGGCGCCGTCGATAAGCTCGAAGGCGCTGACTCCGGGCCGGTCGCGGGTATAAGTCATGACGTCGGTGCCGGTCATGGATGCGATTTGGCCGACCGGACCTTCGCCGCCGCTCGACTGCCATTCCTGCACTGTTTTACCAGCAAGCGGTTCAGGGGCGGGCGGCTCACGCCGGTAGTTGTATTCTATATCGCCCCGGCGCTGATCTTCGGCGCTGAACCAGACGCTGAAATCGCCGTTGAAATCGCTGCCGAAGGACGAGGCCCAGGGGAAGCTCCAGCCCATGCGCTGTTTGAAAGTCTGAAGCTTCGCGAGCGGCGCGCGCGACACCGCCCAAAAGGCGACATCGTGGTTTTCGAGATGAACGAAGACGCCGTTGAAACCGTCGGCGATCGAGGAGCAGGACGGGCATCCGGCGGTATAATCAGGCCCGAACATGAAGTGATAGACGAGAAGCTGTGAACGGCCGCCGAAGAGGTCTTTCAGCGAGATGTTTCCGCCTTCAGTGTCGAAGCTGTATTCCTTATCGATCCCGACACGCGGCAATTGCTGGCGCTTCAGCGCCAGCGCGTCGCTCCGCCGCGTCAATTCCTTCTCCTCCTCGAGCAGATCGAGCCTGGCTGCCAGCCATTGCTGGCGTGTTGCGTTGAGCTGTGCCGTCATGGGGTCTTCTCCTTTGCCTGTCTATCGTCGTAGCATCCGGCGCAGTGTTGCCTGCCGGTCTCATGCAGATTACGGCCGGGCAGGGATATGGCGGGAGTGACAAGTGTGACGGGATTTGAATGGACTCGCTGATCACGGCCGCGGCGCGAGCGCTGGCGACGGGCGATGCACTCGGCGCGCTGAAGCGGGTGGCATTGCGTGACGATGCGCCGGCGCTGGCGCTGCGCGGCATCGCGATGGCCCAGCTCGGCGATCTCGTCCGCGCCAAGGCGCTTTTGAAGAGTGCGGCGCGTGCCTTTGGCCCGCGGGAGGCGGTGGCGCGGGCGCGCTGCGTGGTCGCCGAGGCCGAGATCGCGCTCGTTTCGCGCGATCTCATCTGGCCGCCGAAGGCGTTGGAATCTGCGCGCAGGGTGCTGGAAGCGCATGGCGACAGGGTCAATGCCGCCCATGCGGGCAATGTCACGATCCGCCGGCTGGTGCTGATCGGCCGCCTCGACGAGGCTGAACGCGCGCTCGCAGCGCTCGATCCGACACCGCTGCCGCCGGCTCTGCGGGCTGCCCACGAACTGGTGGCGGCCGGCATCGCCGCCCGGCGGCTGCAGACGCAGGCCGCTCGCGCCGCCCTCGATCGGGCGGGGCTTGCGGCGCGCGCGGCCGCTATCCCCGCTTTGACGGCGGAGGTCGAAGCCGCCGCGCTCGTGCTCGACACTCCGGCGGCGCGGCTGATGTCGCGCGGGCGGGAACGGCCGCTGCTGCTGGCCGAGGTGGAAGCGCTGCTTTCCTCCGGCACGCTCGTCGTCGATGCCTGCCGCCATGTTGTGTGGAACGCGGGCACCGCCGTGTCGCTGGCGACGCGGCCGGTGCTGTTTGCACTTGCCCGTACGCTGGCCGAAGCCTGGCCGGGGGATGTGGCAAGGGGCACGCTGATTGCGCGTGCCTTCCGCGGCAAACACGCCGATGAATCGCATCGCGCCCGGCTGCGGGTCGAGATCGGCCGGTTGCGCGCCGAACTGCGGGGGCTGGCGGAAGTTTCGGCGACGAAGCGCGGCTTTGCGCTTTCGCCGCTCGGTGCCCTAGAGATTGCCGTGCTGGCGCCGCTCGTCGAAGGTCCTCACGGGGCGGTGCTCGCATTTCTGGCCGACGGGGAGGCGTGGTCGAGTTCGGCGCTGGCGATCGCGCTTGCCGCCAGCCCCCGCACCGTGCAGCGGGCGCTGGATTCCCTGGCTGGAGAAGGCAAGGTGCAATCGCTGGGGCGCGGGCGGGCACGGCGCTGGATGAGCCCGCCGCTGCCGGGTTTCCCGACGATCTTGTTACTCCCCGGGCCGCTGCCGAGCGATTAATGTGGGCTGACTGATCGTGATGCTCGAACCACAGGGATGGAAAAGATGAAGAAATCGGCTGCGAATATTCTGCGTGAATATGGACCCTTTCCCGGCGCCGAGCGCGTCAACGGCGTCACCTTCGACGGCGAGCACGTCTGGTTTGCCTCGGGCGACCGGTTGAACGCGCTCGATCCCGCAAGCGGCGAGGTGGTACGCTCGATCGAGGTCGCGTCGCACGCGGGGACGGCTTTCGACGGCGAATTCCTTTATCAGATCGCCGAGGATGTCATTCACAAGATCGACCCGAAGACTGGCCGTATCCTTTCCACCATTCCCGCACCCGGCAATGGCGGCGATTCCGGCCTTGCCTGGGCCGAGGGCACGCTCTGGGTCGGCCAGCACCGCGGCCGCAGGATCCATCAGATCGACCCGGAAACCGGCAAGATCCTGCGCACCATCGAATCCAACCGCGTCGTGACAGGCGTCAGCTGGGTCGACGGCCAGCTCTGGCACGGCACCTGGGAGGGCGACGACAGCGACGTCAGGCGCATCGACCCCGAAACAGGGGAGGTGCTGGAGCGGCTCGACATGCCCGAAGGCACCGGCGTCTCCGGCCTCGAATCCGACGGCGCCGACCGCTTCTTCTGCGGAGGCGGCGGCAGCGGCAAGATCCGCGCGGTGCGCCGGCCGGCGTGAGGGTGGTGCCGGCGCGGTAGGGCGGAGCGCCACCCTCCAACCTCCCTCATGCTGAGGTGCGCAGCCCGCAGGGCGGAGCCTCGAAGCACGCCGCAACGGTGCTCCTTGCATTCGTCTGATGTCGGCACACCCGCCTCGTCCTTCGAGGCCCCTGCGGGGCACCTCAGGATGAGGCTCTCTGGGGCGCTGGCGCGAGCGGCGACCTAACAGTAGGTGAGAGCAAAATCACGGTATTCCACTGCCTCTTATTGGGGCGCGGCATCCTCCAACCTCCCTCATCCTGAGGCGCGCAGCCCATAGGGCGGAGCCTCGAAGGACACGTTCCAACGCTGCTTCTTGCATCCATCTGACGCGGCCACACCCGCCTCGTCCTTCGAGGCCACTTGCGGGGGGCACAGGATGAGGCTCTCTTAAAGGCTATGCGCGTTCAAAAGACATCCCGCAGACCTGAGGGGAGCGCACAATTCACGGTCCGTCAACCTTTGCGTGTCAATTTCTCGGCAGCGGGCGCCGTCAAAAGGTTGCAGATATTGAAGGTCAGGCTAACATCCCACATTACATTCGTGTTGGTGACGCTCACCAGTGCTGCGGCTGTGTTGCTGTGCGGATTTGCCTGGCTTGCCGCCGTGAAGGTCGACGATCTCTCGTTGCGCCGGCAGGCAGACTTTGTCACCCAAGGATTGGAAGAGCAGATCGCAGCGCTTCCCCGGGAACAGGAAAGCGTTGCCAAATGGGACGACGCCTTCCTTTACGCCAAGCAGCGGAACCATGAATGGCTGCTCGACAATGTCGGCCTGTGGACCAGCCGGTATTTCGGGCATGACCGGACCTATATCTTCGACGACAGCAATCGCCTGATGTTTGCGTTTCGCGACGGGGCGGATGCCATGCCGCCGCGGCTTGGCAGCGACGACGGCCAGGAAATGACCGCTCTCGCCGGGGAGATGCGCGTAGTTCTTGTCGAGCAGGCTCAAAAGCCCGGCACCAAACCGCTTGGCCAACTGGCGACGGTTCGCACGATGATGATCGGCAACAGGCCGGCGATCGCAAGCGCGCGTCCCATTCTGCCGAGCTCAGCCAGAATGCAGGTCGAGGCGGGCCAGGAGTTCATCGCCGTCTCAGTCAAATTCATCGATGGAAAAGCCGCCGAAAGCATCGCCCATTATGCGCGGCTCGAAGGCTTGCATTTCGCGCCTACGAAAGGCGAGGACGAGCGGGCGCAGGTGCCGGTTTCGTCTCATCACGGCGGCACGATCGGCTATCTCGTATGGCCGCCGATCCTGCCCGGATTCATGCTGCTTCAACAGATCGCGCCGGCGGGCCTTGGCTGCCTGGCGCTGCTGATCGCTGTGGTCTTCTGGCTCGGGCGCGGTCTGCATCGCACCTCGCTGACCCTGCTGGACAGCCAGGCTGAGCTCACCCACCACCGCAATCATCTGGAAGAAATGGTGGCCGATCGTACGGCCGAGATCGAACGGCAGCGGGAGGAATTGGACCGGCTGCTGGCGCACGAACGCCAGGTGAATGCGCTGCAGCGCCAGTTCGTCGCCATGGCGTCGCACGAGTTTCGCACGCCGCTCGCAATCATCGACGCCGCCGCCCAGCGACTCTGCCGCTCGACCGCCAATGTCAGCGGCGATTATGTTCACGAAAAGGCTGGCGTGATCCGCAGCGCGGTGGTGCGGATGGTCGACCTGATGGAGAGCATCCTCGCCAGCGGCCGGCTCGAAACCGGACAGATTACGCTGAAGCGGAGCGAAGGCGATCTGAAAGCCTTGCTGGTGACGTGCTGCGACAGACAGCGCCACCTCAGCCGCTCGCATCTCTTCCATCTCGATCTCGAGCCGATACCGGATCGTTTGACCTTCGACCGCAGCGCGATGGAACAGGTCTTCACCAACCTGATTTCGAACGCCGTCAAATATTCGCCCAATGCGCCCGATATCCATGTTCGCGCCCGGGTTGATGAAAAGACGGTGGAGATCTCGATCGCCGACAGCGGCATCGGCATGGATGCGGACGATCTGCCGAAGCTGTTCCAGCCCTATTATCGCGCCCGCAGCGCCACGGGCATTGCCGGAACCGGCATCGGCCTCAACGTCGTCAAGCAGGTCGTCGAACTGCATGGCGGCACCGTCGAGGTGACGAGCGAACTCGGCAAGGGCACATCATTTACCATTTTTCTGCCAATAGAGTTTCTATCGGCAGACCAACACGTTGCAGCTTAGGGAAAGTTTATGGTTACAGTCCTGTGCATAGAAGATGAAGTCGAGATCCGGAACCTCCTCGTCGAAGAGTTGAACGAAGCCGGCTACAGGACGCTCGAGGCTTCGAACGGCGCCGAAGGGCTGGAGATGATCCTGTCGAAGTGGCCCGACATCGTCATCAGCGATATTTCGATGCCGGTCATGGACGGCCACCAGCTGCTGGCCGAAATTCAGATCAACCACCCGGAACTCTCCAACATTCCCTTTATCCTGCTGACGGCGCTGACCGACCGGGAAAACACGCTCGCCGGCCTGCGCGCCGGGGCGGCGGACTACCTCACCAAGCCGCTCGACTTCGACCTGCTGCTCGCCAAACTCGAAGGCTGCGTGACGCGGCTGGAAAACGACAAGGCGGTCAATCGATCGTTTTGAGGTGTGGGGGATGATGAAGGGGCGTGCCGCGCGAGGCCCTGGCCGGGCAGCATCGACTGGCGCCTCACCTCTCCTCCGTCATTCCTGTGCTTGTCACAGGAATCCAGCCACGGCGCGTCTGCGCCGTGAATGATTCAACGCGACCTTGAAGAAGAGTCTCCCGCGCCCAAGGACTTGGGCGCGCTGGATTCCTGTGACAAGCACAGGAATGACGGAGGAGAGGTCGGTGCAAGCTGACCGTGGATGCCGCAAGCCGTTGCCGCAGCGTCTCGGTTCCCCACCTCAAGTCCCGCGCCTCCCCAACACATCCCCCAGCACCTCGAACACCCGCGGATCGAGCGTCTGCGACACATTGAACCGCATGAAATTCGTTGCCGTTTGCGACAGGCTGAAGGCGTTGCCGGGGGCCAGCACGATCTTTCTTTCCAGCGCGGCCCGCGCCACGTCGGCCGCATCGATCCCCTCGGGCAGGCGGCACCAGAGGAACATGCCGGCATGCGGTTCCAACCAGGGCACGATCCCGAGACTCTTCAGCCGAGCCGACACATCGCCCATCGCCCGGGCGAGCCGCTGTCTCAGTGTCTCCACGTGTTTGCGGTAGCTGCCGTCGCTCAAGACGTTCAGCACCAGTTCCGCGGTCAACCGGCCGCCGCCGAAGGAGGTGGCGATCTTGAGATCGATCAGGCCATCGATCCATTCCGGTTTGGCGGCGACGAAACCGCAGCGGGCCGAGGCCGACAGGGTTTTCGAGAAGCTGCCGATGTGGATGACTCGCTCGAGGCCGTCGAAGGCGGCCAGGCGCGGCGCCGGCGTATATTCGAAATCGGCGAAGATATCGTCCTCGATGATGGTCAGATCGTGCTGATCGGCAAGCTTCAGAAGCCGGTGGGCCGTCACCGGGGAAAGCGTTGCACCGGTGGGATTGTGGATGGCCGAGTTGGTGATGTAGAGCCGCGGCCGGTGTTCGGCGACGACTTGGGCAAACAGCTCGATATCGGGGCCGGAGGGCGTGTAGGGCACACCAACGATCTCTGCCCGATGGGCGCGCAGCAGCGCGTGAAAATTGAAGTAGCAGGGGTCGTCGACCAGCACCGTGTCGCCAGGCTCCAGCAGGAAACGACAGAGCAGATCGATTGCCTGGGTGCCGGAATCGGCCAGCATGATCTGGTCGGGGGAGGCTTCGATCCCCCGTTCGCCCATGCGTCGGGAAATCAGCTGGCGCAGCGGCGGCAGTCCGAGGGGCGAGCCGTAATCGGCAAGGGCGGCCCCCTCGGCGCGGGCAAGCGTTCTCAGCCCGCGGCGCATGCCTTCCGCAGGCAACCAGGAGGGCGGCAGCCAGCCGCAGCCGGGCTTCAGGTCATTCTCGCCGGCCTCCAGCGATTGCCGCGATATCCAGAACGGATCGACGGCGCGGTCGAGCTTCGGCCCCGCCTCGGCAAGGGCAAAGGGGGCTGCCTGGTTGGCGACGTAGAATCCCGAGCCCGGCCTTGCCAGGATCGCGCCTTCGGCGACGAGGCGCTCATAGGCGTCGACCACCGTCGAGGTCGACAGCTTCAGTGTCGCCGCCAGACCCCGCACAGAGGGCAGCTTTGCGCCGGGCGTCAAGCTGCGGCCGGCGATGCGCTGCCGGATCGTTGCAATGACCGTCTCCACGCGTGTACGTGCTTCGTCCATCTGTACTGCTTCCCGAACCATAACAGTTTCGCCAAACCGTATCAGACTGTCACTATCCTGACCATCTGTGTTGGCCGATAAAGGGACGGCAATTAGGGAGTGCAAGGCATCATGGACCGCATGGCATCGGGATGGATCAATGGCTTTATCGGGGTGGTGATCTTCAGCGGATCGCTGCCGGCCACCCGCGTGGCGGTGATGCAGTTCGATCCCGTCTTCTTAACCGTTGCGCGCGCGGCGATTGCCGGCATTCTTGCGCTCGGCCTGCTGATCGCTTTCAGAGAGAAGCGGCCGAGCCGGCGCGATGTCCTTTCCCTTGCCGTCGTCGCCCTCGGGGTCGTGGTCGGTTTCCCGCTGCTGACGGCGCTGGCGCTGCAGCACGTCACCTCGGCCCATTCCATCGTCTTCATCGGCCTGCTGCCGCTCTCGACGGCGATCTTCGGCGTGATCCGCGGCGGAGAACGGCCGAAGCCGGCCTTCTGGCTCTTCTCCGTTCTCGGCAGTGCGCTGGTGGCGGGCTTCGCATTGATGCAGGGTCTGACGGCGTCACCGGTCGGTGACCTTCTGATGCTGGCGGCGATCGTCGTCTGCGGCCTCGGCTATGCCGAGGGCGGCCGGCTTTCGCGCACGCTCGGCGGCTGGCAGGTGATTTCCTGGGCGCTGGCTCTGTCGCTGCCGGTGATGGCCGCCGTGGCGTTTCTTTACCGGCCGGCGAGTTTCGCGGGGATAGAAACGCCGGCGCTGATCGGCCTCGCCTATGTCTCGCTGTTCTCAATGCTGATCGGCTTCATCTTCTGGTATCGCGGCCTCTCGCAGGGCGGCATCGCCGCCGTCGGTCAGTTGCAGCTGCTCCAGCCGTTCTTCGGCCTGGCGCTCGCCGCCACGCTGCTGCACGAGTCTGTGACGTGGAGCATGCTGGCTGTGACGGTTGCCGTTATTCTGTGTGTCGCCGGTGCAAAGAGGTTTGCGCGGTAGGAAAGGATCCGCTGACGGGGAGGCCGGTCGCGGAGTGTCTTTCACCAAGCCCGCTCACGCTTCTTCAATGTTGAAGCCATAGGCTCGCTCGACGAGCCCAACGCGAATTTCGTAGCGGGTGTACCAATCCGACCGACCACGATTTTGCGCCTCGATGTGGTCGACGACTGATTTCCAGGCTCGAATGCTCTCCTCATCCTTCCAATAGGAAATGAGTATGCCGAAACCGTCCGCGCCGCGCGCGCTTTCGAAGCCGAGATATCCGGGCTGCAGTTTTGCGAGTTCCGTCATCGCATATCCCATCTCGCCATAGCCATCGTCGACCTTGGTTCGTTGAGAGGAAAAACTGACCATGTAATAGGGCGGTTCGGGTAAAGCGGCGATGGACATTTGGGCTTCTCCGTTTGGCCTAGGACACGACCATACGATTGGCGCCCGGGTCCAACAACTCCGCCTTTCAATACAGCCAGAATGCTGCTGTCAGGTGATGCATACGCCGCCGGGCGGCGGCGCGGTCGGGCAAATCCCGTCACAAAGCCGCCGCGCAATCGTCAGCAAATGGCCCCGTTGCCGCCGCACCGTGCCCTCTTAAAGGTCCATCGTCGCGACCTCGCCAGCCCTTTAGCGGCTGAGCGATCGACCGAGGCGGTTTTGCTGCCGATCAATCATGCACGTGAAAAGGAACGAATATGATCACTCGTGACACATCCCTGGCAATGATGACCGCTGCTGTCTTCAGCCTGCTGGCTTTGAGCCCGGCATCGGCTGCGGAGACGGCTCAGGCAGGGCAGCAGCCGGCCGCACAAGGCCAGGCGCCGATGCAGGGCCAGAGCGGCGGCACGGCTGCGCCGGCGGCCGTCAGCGATCAGAAACTCGAGGCCTTTGCCGTCGCCTATCTGCAGGTCGACAAGGTCAGGCAGGAATATTCGGCCAAGATCGGCGCGACGAAGGACGAGGCTGGCAAGCAAAAGCTGCAGGAAGAAGCCAAGAAGCAAATGGTCGATACCGTCGAAGCCTCCAAAGATATCTCCGTCGAGGAATATTCCTCGATCCTGACGGCCGCCCAGAGCGACCCGGCGCTGGCCAAGAAGGTTCTGGAAAAGATCGGCACGCCGCCGCCGGCGCAGCCGCAGCAGTAGCCTTAACCTGGAACGATGGGGCGGGCTAAAAGTCTGGGCGGCGAGCGCTGCCCGCGCCCGCCCCAATCCTGACGCAGCCTCACTTGGCGGGCACGACCAGCGCCTCGCCCTTGCGCACGATATAAGTCGCCAGCTCCGAAGCCTTGCCGTTGCCGACGTTCTTGGCCGAGTGCACTACGCCGGAGGGGATGAACAGGGATTGGCCGGCCGTGAGCGTAACCGGCTTCCTGCCTTCGAGCCGGTATTCCAGCGTGCCTTCGAGAACGAAGGCGATTTCTTCGCCGGGATGTGAATGTTTGGGGGCGAGAACGCCTGGGGCGAAATCCACGCGCACCTGAACGGCCTCGTGGCCGGGCACGTCGATATCGCTCTTGATCAGATCGGTGCGCTGGAGCGGTTGGTCCGCATGCGCCGTCGCGGCAGCACCGAGAGCGAGGGCGAGCGCCATAGCCTGGATCATTTTCATCGTGTCATCCTTCTTGAATTGACCATTGCCGGCTCGTTGGCCGCACTGGCATTTCAGTCGATGATTGAACCAGGGATGTGTCGGGAAACCGGCATTTTTGTAAGCGAATGTATCCAGGATACGGCGGGTTGCTTGGGCTGTCCCTCTGTTGTGCCGTGCAAGCCCCCTCTGGCCTGCCGGCCATCTCCCCCACAGGTGGGGAGATCGGCAAGTGGCTAAACCTTCCCGCCCTTCAACCGTTTCGGCATTCGTGACGTTTGTTGTTTTACGAAGACCTTACGCCCAGCCGATCTCCCCACCTGTGGGGAGATGCCCGGCAGGGCAGAGCGGGGCTTGCACGGAATGACTTATCCGGCCTATCTCCCGCCGCTCAAGCCGCCGACGTCGAGCCTCTAACCCCTGCCAGCGTCGCAATATCCGTCACTCCGCCCGAGGACTCGAAGTCGAAGATCTTCTGGGTCACCAGCGCGGCCGCGCCCCGGGCCCAGGAATTGTCTTCCCAATCGGGCAAAAGCGGCGGAGCGGTGCGGAAGGTGCGGGCGGCGAGTGCCTCGCGCAGCGGCGTCAGGAAAGGGTCGCCGAGGGAAACGGCTTCGCCGCCGGCGACGATGACTTCGGGGTCGGTGATGTTGACGAGGTTGGCGAGGGCGGTGCCGATGCCGCGGCCGGCATCGCCGACGAGGGTGAGGGCGGTGGCATCGCCTGAGGCGAGCGCCTCGCAGAGTTCGGGCAGGCCGAGCTCCTCGCCGCGGCCGGTCGCTTCGCGCCAGCGGCGCAGCATCGACAGTTCCGAGTGATAGGCCATCAGGCAGCCGCGTTTGCCGCATTCGCAAAGCCGGCCGCCTTCCTCGAACAGCGTATGGCCGAATTTGCCGGCAGCGCCATTGGCGCCGCGATAGAGCTTGCCGTCGATGACGAGGGCGCAGCTGATGCCGACGCCGACGGCCAGCACCGCCATGTTGCGGTGCTGGCGGCCGAGGCCGAAGAGCTGCTGGGCGATGGCATAGGCGTTGGTGTCGTCTTCCAGCCAGACCGGCACGTGGACGCGGGCCGCCAGCAGCGAGGCCAGCGGCACGTTATCCCATTGGAAGCGGTGGCTGCGCACGCAGGCGGTCTGCTCGTGATTGATGACGCCGGGCATGGAGATGCCGATGCCGGCAAGCTTCGCATCCGGGCGGCCGGCGAGCTTCACCAGCTCGGGGACGGTGCCGGCCAGAAGATCGGCGACATCGTCCGGATCGTGGCCGTCGAGATTGACCCGCATGGCGGCGACCGGGCTGGTGGCAAGGTCGGTCGCCACGCATTCCACCGAATTGACCATCAGCTTGAAGCCGACGGCGAGCGCATGCTGGTAATTGATCTCGACCGGGATCGGCCGGCGGCCGGCGAGGCCCGGCACGGCCTGGCCTTCGATGACGATGCCCTCCTCGAGAAGATCGGCGACGACGAAGGTGACGGCGGCCGGGCTGAGGCCGATCACCGTCGCGATATCGGCCCGGCTCCTCGGCCCTTCGCGGCGGAGAAGGTTGAGAATGAGGCGTCGGTTCATGGCTCTCGCCGTGGTCTGGTCGCCTTTGAGCTTCACGATGCATTCCTTAATTTTGTAAATTAATTATTGCGGGCTAGAATAATCTATGCATAAGTTCGGCCGCTGATCAACCGAGGCCGGGCCAAATGTACGCTTGGGATCATGGAGGGATCGGCGTCGATGCCTGATCGAGCGCGTTCCAAGGAGGGGGCGGCTTGGGCCGGGCGGTTTTGATCGATCAACTGGGAGGAATTCAATGGCATTTTTGAAGCAATTTCCGTCGACCACCCGCAGACGCTTCCTGAAGGGCGCGGGCCTGGTCTCCGCCGCGGCCGTCACCGGCAGCTTCCCGATCCCGGCGATCGCGCAGGCGCAGGAGGTCACGATGATCTCCGATGAAAACAATGGTGCCGCGCTCGACGCGCTCAGGGCGATCGCTGCGGGCTTCAGCAAGGAAGCCGGCGTCAAGGTCGTCATCAACAATATGGATCACGAGGCCCACAAGACGGCGATCCGCAATTATCTCGTCGCCGGCGCCCCCGATGTCTGCTCCTGGTTTTCCGGCAACCGCATGCGCGCCTTCGTCAAGCGCGGCCTGTTCGACGATATTTCCGATCTTTTCGAGAAGGAAAAGTACAAGGACGTGCTCGGTGCGACGGCAAATGCCGTCACTGACAATGGCAAGCAATATGGCCTGCCGACAGGCGGCACGCTCTGGGGCATGTTCTACCGCAAGGACGTGTTTGCCGAGCATGGGCTGACCGTGCCGACGACGGCCGAAGAGTTCATGGCCTATGGCGAAAAATGCAAGGCGGCCGGCATCACGCCGGTGGCGATGGGCACCAAGGAGCTTTGGCCGGCGGCCGGCTGGTTCGACCAGATGAACCTGCGCATCAGCGGTCTCGACAAGCACATGGCGCTGATGAACGGCGAGATGAGCTATCTCGACCCGTCGTTGACCCCTGTCTTCGACCAGTGGGAAGCAATGATATCAAAGGGCTTCTTCACTCCGAACCACACCTCCTTCGGCTGGCAGGAGGCGGCTGCCCTTCTGGCACAGAAGAAGGCCGGCATGATGAACCTCGGCGCCTTCCTGCGCTCGGCCTTCACTGCCGAGGATCTGCCGCAGCTCGCTTACGCGACCTTCCCGGTGCTCGACGCCAAGGTCGGCCATTTCGAGGAATTCTCGGTCAATTCGATCCACATTCCCGCCAAGGCCAAGAACAAGCAGGGCGCGCGCGACTTCCTCGCCTATTTCTACAGGCCGGAAAACCTGGCGGCCTATCTGGAGCCCGGCGGCAACGTGCCGCCGCGCAACGACCTGCCGCCGAGCAAGGACGACCTCGTCAACGTCGCCGTGGAAACGATGAAAACGGTGCAGGGCACGTCGCAATATTACGACCGCGACAGCGACCCGGATATGGCGCAGGCCGGTCTCGTCGGTTTCCAGGAGTTCATGGCCAAGCCCGACCGGCGCAAGGCGATCCTCACGCGCCTCGAGGGGACGCGGAAGCGGATTTATAAGATCTGAGCTTGCAACCGGTTTGGTGACGGACCGCGCTCCTTACTCGACGTCATCCTCGGCCTCGTGCCGAGGATCTGCTGCCCTATCGATTGGTTGCAGGTGCTCGGGACAACCCGAGCCTGACGAAGGGGGAGTTGGCAGGCTTTGCCAGCAAACCGAGGGCGTCGCTCTACTCCCGGCGACGCCCGCCTCCACTCGACGTCATCCTCGGCCTTGTGCCGAGGATCTGCTGCGCATCGACGTGTGCAGATGCTTGGGGCACAAGCCCGAGCATGACGAAAGAGAGGTTGGCGGGCTTTGCCGGCGGCTCGAGCGGAAAGACCTCGCACCTCTAACATGAGGCTCCAGACATGCAGACATTATGGCGCCGCCAGCGTTGGTGGCTTACCCCGACTTTGCTTATCGCGCCGGCGATCGTGCTGTTCTTCACCGTCATCCTCTTGTCGGCGGTGCGGAGCGTGTGGATCAGCTTTCACGAATGGGACGGTTTCGGCGAGATGGTCTGGATCGGGCTCGGCAATTACGTCGAGCTCTACAACGATCCGCAATTCTATGTGTCGCTGAAGAACAATCTGATCTGGCTCGTCATGTTCATGGCGGCGCCGCCGATCGGGCTCGCCATCGCGCTGCTGGTCAACCAGAAAATCCGCGGCATGCGTTTCCTGAAGTCGCTGTTCTTCATTCCGCTGGTGCTGGCGTCGGTCACCGTCGGCGTCGTCTTCACCTGGGTCTATACGCCGGAATTCGGGCTGCTGGCGCTGATCTTCAAAGCCTTCGGGGCGACGGCGCCGGCGGTACTATCCGATGAGCATTTCGTCACCTTCGCCATCGTCATCGCCGCGCTTTGGCCGCAGGTCACCTTCTGCATGGTGCTTTATCTCGCCGGCCTCAACAATCTGAGCGAAGAACTGATCGGCGCCGGCCGGGTCGACGGGGCGAGGGGCTGGAACATGCTGTGGCATATCGTGCTGCCGCAGCTGACCCAGGTGACCTTCATCGCCATTGCCGTCACCGTCGTAGGCGCACTCCGCTCTTTCGACATGGTGTCGGTGATGACCTCGGGCGGGCCGTTCGGCTCCTCCTCGGTCCTCGCCTACCAGATGTTCGAACAGTCGATCTTCTCCTACCGCTTCGGTTACGGCGCGGCGATCGCCTCGGTGCTGTTCGTGATCATGGCCGTCTTCATCGTCTGGTATCTCTCCCGCATCATCCGAACCGAAGAGAGGGGAGGCTGATGTATCCTCGTCCCATTCCCGAGAGCGCCGTCTGGCAGCGCCGCCTCTATGTGCTCGCCGTCGTCATCGTGCTGCTGCTCTGGCTCTGCCCGCTGTTTGCCATCATTCTCACCTCCTTCCGCTCGACCGAGGATGTCATGGGCGGCAATCTGTGGGGCTGGCCGACCGGCATCGGCGTCATCGACAATTACACCGCGGTTTTCACCCAGACGCCGATGGCGCGCTATTTCCTCAACAGTCTGATCATCACCATCCCCTCGGTGATCGGCGTGCTGACGCTGTCGACGCTCGCCGGCTACGTGCTGTCGCGCTACCGCTTCCGCGGCAATATGCTGATCTTCGCGCTCTTCGTCGGCGGCAATTTCCTGCCGCATCAGATCATGATGATCCCGGTGCGCGACCTGATGGTGCGGCTCGACCTGATCGACACCACGGCGGCGCTGATCATCTTCCACATTGCCTTCCAGACCGGCTTTGCGACGCTGTTCATGCGCAATTTCATCGCCGCCCTTCCGGACGAACTGTTCCAGGCGGCTCGCGCCGAAGGCGCCTCTCCCTTCCAGACGCTGGTGCATGTGGCGATCCCGCTGGTGCGGCCGGCGCTCGCCGCACTTGCCATCCTGATCTTCACCTTCATCTGGAACGACTATTTCTGGGCCGTGGTGCTGACCGTCAGCGACAGCGTCAAGCCGGTGACGGCCGGCCTTGCCAATCTGCGCGGCGAATGGGTCTCGGCCTGGAACCTGATTTCCGCGGGCACGATCGTCGTCGCCGTGCCGCCGGTGGTGATGTTCTTCCTGATGCAACGGCACTTCATCGCCGGCCTCACCATGGGGGCGGTGAAGGGATGAGTGCTGCGTCTTTCGTTTCAACCAGAGAGGGCCAGGGCATGACCAGTCTCGAACTTCGTGAGATCAACAAGAACTACGGCGCCTACCATGCGCTGCGCGGCATCGACCTTTCCGTGGCGCAAGGCGAGTTCATCGTCATGGTGGGGCCGTCGGGCTGCGGCAAGTCCACGCTTCTGAAGTCGATCGCCGGCCTGGAGACGATCTCGTCGGGCCAGATCCTGATCAATGGCCGCGACGTCAGCAGCCAGGAGCCGGGCGATCGCGGCATCGCCATGGTCTTCCAGTCCTATGCGCTCTATCCGCATATGACGGTGGCGGAGAACATGGGCTTCGGCCTCAGGATGGCCAAGCGCCCGAAGGCCGAGATCGACGCGGCCGTCGCCCGCGCCGCCAAGATCCTCCGGATCACCGATCAGCTCGACAAGCGGCCGAAGCAACTCTCCGGCGGCCAGCGCCAGCGCGTGGCGATCGGCCGGGCGATCACCCGCTCGCCGGAGGTCTTCCTGTTCGACGAGCCGCTGTCGAACCTCGATGCGGCGCTCAGAACCCAGATGCGCGTCGAACTCAGCAGCCTGCATGCCGAACTCGGCGCCACCATGGTCTATGTCACCCACGATCAGGTGGAGGCGATGACCATGGCCAGCCGCATCGTCGTTCTCAACCACGGGATCATCGAGCAGGTCGGTTCGCCGCTGGAGCTCTACCGCAACCCCGACAATCTCTTCGTCGCCGGTTTCCTCGGCGCGCCCCGCATGAATTTCCTCGGCGTCAGCGTCGATGAGGTATCCGGCCGCAACATTACCGTCTCGGCGCCCGGTCTCGTGCCGGTGACGGTGGAATTGGCGGAACCGACGGCGCTTTCCAAGGGCGCCGGGCTGACGCTCGGTGTTCGCCCGGAGAACATATCGATGGTCGCCGACGGCGGGCAGGGCGCGGCGATCGAGGGTGACGTGCGGCTCGTCGAGCATCTCGGCCGCGAGACCATTCTCTATGTCGATGCCGGCAATCTCCAGACCATCGCGTCCGAAAGCGGCACCGGCAACATCACCGTGCAGCTCAGCTACGTCGCGCCCTTTGGCCCCGAGCAGAAAGTGGCGCTGAAGCTCGATGCCCGCGAACTCTATCTCTTTTCATCCGATGGCGGGCGCACGATCAGCGCCCGCAAAACCATCCTCGACAAGTAATCAGGAAAGACCACGCCCGTGTCCGACAAGACCCTCTCCGTATGGAACCCCGTCAAAACAGACCGCTTCCTGGTCGGCGTGCCGCATTATCCCGAGCATGTCGATGAAAGCTATTGGGAGCGCGATGCCGAGCGCATGGCGAAAGCCGGCTTCAATGTCGTGCGCATGGCCGAATTCGCCTGGCACATTCTGGAACCCAGGCTCGGCACCTATGATTTCGATCTCTTCGACCGCGCCATAGCAATGCTCGGGCGCTATGGCATCGATACGATCATGTGCACGCCGACGGCAACGCCGCCGCGCTGGCTGACCGCAGCCCACCCTGAAATTCTAAGGGTCGACGGCAAGGGTCGGCCGATGAGCCACGGCTCACGCCAGCATTGCGATACGGCAAGCCCGGTGTTGCGCGAGCACAGCAAGCGCATCACCCGGGCGATGGCCGAGCATTATCGCGGCACTCCGCATGTCGTCGGCTGGCAGACCGACAACGAGCTGAACACCAGCATGCCGGAGAGCTTTTCCCAGGCGACGCTCAGCGAATTCCAGGCCTTCCTCGCCGATAAATATGGCGAGATCGCCAGGCTCAACCGGGCCTGGGGCGGCGATTTCTGGGCGACGGCCTATGACGGTTTCGATCAGGTGGTGCTGCCGATCGAATTCGGCCCGACCTTCCCGAGCCCCGGCCATCTGCAGGATTACCACCGCTTCCTCGCCTTCTCCACGGCACGCTTCCAGCACGACCAGGTGGAGATCCTGCGCGCGGTCAAACCTTCCTGGTTCGTCTTCCACAATCTCGGGGGCTTGAGGGATATCGATTTCCGCGGCCAGTTCAGCAAGGATCTCGATTTCGTCGGCTACGACATCTATCCGATGCTCTATGACGAGTTCATGCGGCTCGGCAACCACGCCAAGGTGCAGGCGCTGCATCTCGATATCTGCCGTGGCTTCTCCGGCAATTACATCGTGCCCGAGCAGCAGTCGGGCTTCGGCAGCCAGCCGGGTTTCTGCACGCTGACGCCGGAGCCGGGGGAACTGCGCCGCATGGCGCTTTCCTCGGTCGCGCATGGCGCTGACGGCCTGATGTTCTTCCGCTGGCGCCCGGCCCATTTCGGCGCCGAAATCTACTGGATGGGCATCATCGACCATGACGATATCGGCCGTCACCGCTATGAGGAGGCCAAGCGCTTCGCGACCGAGATGATCGCGCTGCAGCCCAGGATTCTCGGCACCTATGTGCGCATGGATGTCGGCATTGCCGGCTCCGATTTCGACAATCAGGAAGCCCACAAGACCTATCCGATCGGCCTGCCGAGCCCACAGGACGATGCGATCCTCATGCACCAGCACTGCTATGACAGGGGCATCGCCTGCGGCTTCATCCATCCCGAGGACGATCTCTCGAAGCTGAAGCTCTTTTATGTCCCTCATTGGGTGATGTGGAAGGACGAATGGACGGCAAAGCTCGAAGCCTTCGCCGCCTCGGGCGGCACCGTCGTCATCGGCGCCCGCACCGGCACCCGCAATGAAGACAACCACGTCATCCGCGAGACCGCCCCGGGCGCAGCACTTTCGAAGCTGACCGGCGTGCGTGTCGAGGATTTCGGCCGTCTGACCGCGCCCGGCGCCAACGGTCTGTTCGACGTGATGGAGCGCTCGGGCGGCCTCGTCATCCCACCGAACAAACCGGCCGAATCCCAGCGCCGCCAGCGCCGCTTCAAGATCGGCAACCGCGAACTGACTGGCGGCCATTTCTACGAAAACCTGACCGTCGACCGTGATGTCGAGGTGATCGCCGCCTGGTCGAACCGCTATGCCGAGGGTCAGGCAATGGCAACCTCCCGCAAGGTCGGCAAGGGGCAGGTGGTCTATCTCGGCACCTACCTCACGCCTGAACTGACCGAAGCACTCACCGAACGCCTCTTCCCCCAGGCCGGTATAGAACCGCTGGTCGGCGGGCTGCCGGAGGGCGTGGAGGTGACGATGCGGATGAACGCGGAGCGGCGGCTGCTCTTCGTGCAGAACTATACCGACCAGCCCGCGACAATCGGCGGCGTACCGGCCGGGCGGGATCTGCTCGATGGGGAGAAGCCGGTGAAGGGGAGGTTGGAGCTTGAAGGGTACGGCTGTGCGATTGTCGAGTTGGAGGGGTGAGGCGCAGAACAGTGATGGTGTAAGTTGTGCCGTGCGGCCCCCTCATCCGACCCTTCGGGCCACCTTCTCCCCGCTGGGGAGAAGAGGGAGCAAGTCGCTCCGAAACCGGCAAACGAACCCGCCTGCGCATAAGCACTTGATCCAATGGGGTCGATGGCGAAGCGGCATTCTCTTCTCTTCTCCCCAGCGGGGAGAAGGTGGCCCGAAGGGCCGGATGAGGGGGCCACACGGCGCGCCGGCGCTTATAAGTCCGACCGATATCGCCGCCAGCCTCCCGTCATCAAGCAGTGACAATGGAGGCGGCCACCGCCTCACGTCTCCCCCCCCCGCGTCACACCAACCGTCGTCACCGCCGATCCCGCCATCGCCGCAGCACTCAACACAAACGGGCTCCACCATCCACCACCAGCGCGCCCGCCTCGTCCTCGAGGCCCCTGCGGAGCGCCTCAGAATGAGGCTCTCGTGGGAGGCCAGGCTGGACGATCAAAAAACGACAACCTAAAAGAGATGAAGCCCCACCCGCCTCTTGAAGGAGAAGAAAAATGGAGCGCATCGAGATGGAGGTGAGCGGCGGCTGCCAGTGCGGTGCCGTGCGCTATCACGCAACCGCGATGTTCGACTATTCGCATCTCTGCCATTGTCGCATGTGCCAGAAAGCCTCGGGCAACGTCTTTGCCGCGCTCGTCGCCGCGCCCGATGATGTGCTCACCTGGACTCGCGGCAAGCCGGGCATCTGGAAGAGTTCGGAGCTTGTGGAGCGTGGCTTCTGCGCCGATTGCGGCACGCCCTTGTTTTTCCACCACCTCGAAAATGGCCGCACCAACCTGATGATCGGCTCGCTCGACGACCCAAACCTCTTCCCGCCGCATGCCAATACCTGCACCGAGAACATGGTGGCATGGTTCGATACGATCACGAGCATCGAAAATACCGGCGCGACCGAAACCAACGGCGCCGACTGGGCCGCGGCCATCAAGCAGAGCAACAACCAGCACCCCGATCACGATACCGGCTCATGGGCGGTGAGGGCGCGTGACGGCTGACGCCTGTTCCGGCGGCTTGTCCTGTTAAGCCCCTCGGAGCACCCAAGTGAGGCTCTCGAAGCAAAACTGCATGAAAAAGGCCCGCCCCGAAGGGCAGGCCAATTCGCTCCTGGAATAACAGAGCGAGGGGAACTGGGATTACGCGTGCGTGACCACTCCTTCCGGAACGGACCGCTTGTTCGACACCGCGAGAGCCAAGCCAACCAGAATCACGATCACGCCTGCAACGAACAAAACGCCCAATCGATCGCCGAACATGAGCGACGCAGCGGCGATCCCGAATACGGGTTGAAGATATTGGACGCTCGCCGCAACGCGGGCAGGGACAACGCGAAGAATGTAGAGCCACAGCAACAGCCCCGCGACCGTCACCATGACACCAAGATAGACGGCTGTCCAAAGCGCCTGAACGGTGAGCTGGTATGGCGAGTTTGCCATCTCGATAGCCGCTAGGGGCAGGATCGCGATGAGGCCTGCCAGCGCGTTCCAAGCTGCAACCGGCAAGATGCCGTACCTGTCCGTCAGTTCTGCGCTCCAAATGTAGTAGAAGGCAATTGCGACCGCCGAAGCCAGCATCCAGGCGACCCCTGTCACCGTTGTCTTCGACAGATCGTCGACGCCCGAGCCGCTTCCGACGGCTACCAGAGCAATGCCCCCGAAGGCAGCGAGAAGTCCGACCCAGTGCCTGCCGGCGACAGGCTGACCAAGCCGAAATGCGGCAAAGATCACGATGAAGATGGGTATTGTCGCCGAGACGATGGTGCCGACGGAAGCCGACGTTCCCTGCACCCCGAACGACTGGGCGACATTGCCGAGCGTGATGCCCATCACCCCAAGAGCGATGATGCTTGGCACGGCCCGGAGCGGCACCCGAAGGCGACCGCTTGCCAGGATGAGCAGCAAGGGAACAGCGACGAGGAAGCGCATCGCCGTAAACATCAATGGTGGGACCGTTTCCATGCCGAGCTTCGTTATCGGGATCGAAAGCCCCCACATCACGGCAAGCAGCAACATCGCTGAAATGCTTCTGGTGGAAGCAGACGCTTTGAAGGCAATGGCGACGTCTTGGGTCATAAAGCGGTTTCAATCGTTGGAAGAAGCGTGCAAAGCTATCATCCATATGCGCGGCTCAATTGCCGCTGACAAACGATTGTTCCTCACAGGATGCGTGATCCTGGTTCACGCATGGATGCTATGGCCGATCAACTCCCTCCGTTACAAACCCTTCGCGCCTTCGAGGCGACGGCGCGACGGCTTTCCATGACAGGAGCGGCCGATGAGCTGCACCTGACGCACGGGGCAGTCAGCCGACAGATCAAGGCGCTGGAAGTCCATCTGGGGGTTCCGCTCTTCCGCCGTCTGACTCGAAAGATCGAGTTGACCGAAGCCGGCGCGTCCTTCTTCAGCACCGTGACGCGGCTACTGTCCGAGCTTGCCCGCGAGGCGGAGTCCATCCGAAGCCGCAGCGATACAACGCGTCTCGTGGTCAGTTCCGGCATCTCTTTCGCCAGCAAGTGGCTGACGCCCCGTCTTCACAGGCTGATGGCGCAATACCCTGATTTGGATGTGCATCTGGAAGTGACGGACACCTGGGTGGATTTCACAAAGAGCCAGGTTGATGTTGCTCTCCGCTATGGAGCGGGCGTTTATCCCGCAGCGACGGCCGAGCGCATCATGAACGAGACGGTGTCGCCGGTATGCGCCCCGTCATATCTCGATCGGGTGGGCGGGCTTTCCGATCCCGCCGATCTAGCCAAATGCCAGCTCATTCATGAGATCGGCATGACCACGACTTGGGAGCGGTGGTTCGCGTTGGTGGGATTGCCCTATTCAAAAACACGCGGCCCGGGATACAGCCACGGCAGCATGTCCATCGAAGCTGCTATTCGAGGCGAAGGCGTCGCACTGGGACGAAGCGTGTTGGTCGCCGAGGACCTTGCCCAGGGGCGCCTCGTTGCCCTGTTCCCGAAAGCCAGGCTGGACGTCGAGTGGGGCTATGATCTCGTCTATCGAACGGGAAATGGGGACCACCCGAAAGTCAAAGCATTCCGCAACTGGGTCGTGGGCGAGGTTCAGGCGGCAACATAAAAGCTGATGATGGCGGGGATCGCGAACGCCAGCAGCGAAATCATTGGCAAAGGCTGTGCTGGGTCCGAACCCGATAGGCGTTGCATCCATCAGAGCGGACGATCAAATCTATTAGTAAATCGCGTTTGACGGCGTGGAACGGCTGAACAATTGATAAATTGGCCAAAATTAATTCTGAAGGCGATAAAAGTGAAAAGATGAACGACCCGATACACCCTGCACGCCAAATCCCGTTTCCCGACCTTATCGCTGGCTTGAAGCGAGCCCAGGGGCTCGGCCATGTCCATCGCCGTCCGAACGCAACCAATACTTTGCAGCTCTACATCTATACGCCCCGGTGCGTATATGAGGATGGTTGGGATCAGTTTTCGCTGATCGCTCGCGGTCTCATTGTGGACGAGGGCGCTGGTCGGGTCGTTGCCACGCCGTTTCCGAAGTTTTTCAATGTCGGCGAGCGGCATGGCGAAGTACCAGATCTGCCGTTTGAGGCGTTCGAAAAGCTCGATGGTAGTCTGATAATCGTGTTCAATGATGCTGGCCGATGGCACGCAGCCACCAAAGGCGCGTTCGACTCCGAGCAGGCCCTATGGGCTCAAGCACGCTTGGATGCCCACGATCTCTCCGGTCTGTCGCCGGATACGACATATCTGTTCGAGGCGATATATCCGGAAAACAGAATGGTCGTGCGATATGCGGAGCCTGCCATGGTGATGTTGGCGGCCTACCACGCTTCAGGTCTTGAAGTAACCTACGACGAGGTTCGAACGACCAGCCAAGCGTTGGGATGGCGTGCGGCCGAACGCCATGAGTTCGGGAATATGGCGGACATGATGCTCCATACTGCAACGCTCCCACGCGACAACGAGGGATTTGTCGTTAGATTCACAGATGGCTTGCGCCTCAAACTTAAAGGCTCCGAGTACCGTCGTATCCATGCATTGATCTCACGCTGCACGCCATTGGCACTGTGGGAAGCAATGGCCGCTGGGGACGACATGGCCGCGATTCGTCGTGATTTGCCGGAAGAGTTTTGGAGCGATTTTGACAACATCGTACTCCTCCTGACGAAGGAATACGCGGCGATGGAAAGGAAGGTCGCTGAACTGGCAGCATCTGTCGCCCATCTTTCCGATAAAGAGTTGGGATTGTCGCTCAATTCACTGCCTGCTGACGTGGGTCCTTACGTTTTTGGCTTGCGAAAAGCAGGTGCAATCGTAGGCAAGTCCCGAGACGCGTTGATGCGTTCCATCAGACCCACCGGCAACGTGTTGCCAGGTTACCAGCCGTCATATGCCATGGGGCGTGTGATTGATGAGGCAACATCGTAGATTTGCGGCGTACAGTCGCTCTGGCGTGAATGCGGATTGGGGAAGGCCTCGGCTGAGAGGTTCCTTCGGCTGTGACATCGAGGCAATAATGCGTTAAACAGCGGCATCAAGTGGAACGTGTGCGTTGCTCCAGCAGGCGTTCGAATTCCTCTGCGGCAGGCCAGTCTGTCCACGGGGCAAGGTAGACTCTGAGTCTCCGAGGCACTTTCAGCGGTCTTTGTCCAGTCGCGCTACCCCTTTAGAAGCCCTTAGAGAACGGGTTTTCTGGGATGATAGAGGGACGTCCGCCTAGTTGCCCCAGCCAATTTGGAACCGATCAAATCGAACCTCGCTCAACGGCCGATTGGCGGTGCTCAGCCTTACCGAACGAAGAACGAGATGAAGCTCGGGGGAATAGTATTGTTCGAAAATGATCGGCGGCAATTCCGTCAGTTCCAGGCGGCTGTTGATGGCCCAGACTTTGTAGGAACAAGATGCAATCCTTTCCTCTCCCAAGCCGTCGAACCTCATAAAAGTCGTGCCCGAAACGGATTTTTTGCCATTGATGAAAAGCGTCGTGTCTGATTTCCAGTTCTTCTTCTGTGGCAGATCGTCTAACGCAATCGCATTCGCGTATTTCAGCTCATGCGTTCCGCTGGCACTCACTCTCTTTTCGACGAGCAAGGGGTGCACATAGACAGCCGACACCGGCTGCAGTGAGCCGTCGCGCTCCATCAGCCGTTGTTCGGCGAGACCCGGGCCGTCCGGCTTGTAGAATACGGAATAGAAAGGCGCTTCTCTGGTCAGCAGCACGCCCTGTTTGGTCTCATTGGCGGTTACGCAATTGCCGAAGGCCGGCACCGCCAATGTTATTCCAACCAGTAGCGACAGATTTCTTAGCAAGATCGACATCCCAGATTCCCCTCATTCAAGTGCGCTACCACCGTGCTTGGGTGAAATTGGGGAGATCGAAGTCGCCGGCCCGAACTCGCCCACAGCCTGACCGAACTTGGCCGGATCGACGCATATTGGATCTGCCTGGACCCCGTCGCGGTGGGGCAGGGAAGTCCTCTTTTGCGGGGCCTCGCCCTCCGCGTCAGTCGAAAATCCATTCACCATACCAAAACACCCACCATAAACCCTAATCCCACAACCCACCGAACAACCCAGCGAACAGCCCCATTTCCCCGCCAACCACCCCACCCATTTCAACCTTCCTTAAGCGACCGCTGATTAGCGTGCCCCTCCAATCGAGGGCCTCTTCCATGTTCACCGTCCTGACGTGCATCACCGAGCAGCATGATCTCACGCTGGTCGGGCTTGCGGGTCTGATCTGCTTTCTCGCCAGCCATTGCGAGCTCGTCCTGCTCGATCGGGCGACGTTGTCCGATGGCGCGGTTCGGTGGGTGTGGCTGCTGACGGCGGGGGCGGCGGGCGGTTTCGGCATCTGGGCCACGCATTTCATCGCCATGCTGGCCTACGACCCCGGTGTCGTCGTCGGGTATCATGCCGGCTTGACGCTGGTCTCGCTGCTGGTCGCGATCGTGGCGACGACGGTGGCGGTCGCCGCCAAGATTGGCTATAGCAGGTGGGTGGCCAATATGTTGGCCGGCGTGTTTTTCGGCGCCGGCATCGGTCTGATGCATTTCAGCGGCATGCTGGCCATCGAATTCCCCGGTGAGATTTCGTGGGACGCGGGCTACATCATGGCCTCCGTCGCTCTCGGCGTCGCCTTTTCGATCGCCGCCTTTCGATTTGCCGACAGGAGCGGCCGGTCGACTTTGGCCAAGCTGGTTCCGACCCTTCTGCTGACATCAGGCGTCGTCGCCCTGCATTTCACCGCGACGGCGGGGGTGACGGTCATTCCCGGCATCACCGCGCTCGACCCCGACATGCTGCTTTCGCCGGCGCTGATGGCGGTGACGATCGCCGCCGTCACCTTTTCGCTGCTGGCGGCTGGTTTTGCGGCCGCCATCTTTGCGGTGCGCTCGCAGGCGAGGACCGCCGGGGCGGAGCGTAACTTCAAGCTCCTGGTGCAGGGGGTGACCGACTACGCGATCTATATGCTCGATCCGGATGGCAAGGTCAGCAACTGGAATGCCGGCGCCGAGCGCGCCAAGGGCTATGGCGCCGATGAGATCGTCGGCAAGGATTTCTCGCTGTTCTATTCGGAAGAGGATCGCCGCAACGGGCTGCCGCAGCGGGCGCTTCAGACGGCCCGCACCGAGGGCAAGTTCGAAGCGCAGGGGTGGCGTTACCGCAAGGACGGCTCCTCCTTCTGGGCCTATGTCGTCATCGACCCGATCTATGACGAGACCGGCGCGCTGATCGGCTATGCCAAGATCACCAAGGACAACAGCAAGCAGAAGGCGGATGCCGACCGGATCGAGGATGTCACCCGCAATCTCGACGTCGCGCTGGAAAATATTGGGCAGGGCATCTGCATGTTCGACAGGGACGAACGCCTGCTGCTCTGCAACAAGCGCTATCTCGAAATCTTCCGGTTTCCGGAAGGGTCGGTGCGTCCCGGCATGGGCTACCGGCAGATCGTCGACGTCGGCTATGCCGCCCATGCGGAAGACGCGGCCGAGGCGGCCGCGCAGGCCGAGGCGCATTATCTCAGGAACATGGCGCTGATCCGATCCGGCGCCGGCAGCGCGGTTCACAAATATCCGAGCGGCATATGCATCCAGCAGAATGTCAACATGCTCGCCAATGGCGGCTGGGTCGTTACCTTCGAAGACATCACCGACCGCCTGAAATCCGAGGAGCAGGTGGCCTTCCTTGCCAAGCACGACGGCCTGACCGGCATGCCGAACCGGCTGCAGTTCGGCGAAAGCGTCTCGGAGGAAATGATGATCGCCGACCGGGTGAGGGGCAATGTCGCCGTCATCGGCATCGATCTCGATAAGTTCAAGGAGATCAACGACCAGCACGGCCACGGGACCGGCGACAAGGTGCTTGTCGAGCTCGCCCGGCGTCTCGACGAGGCGCGGCAGGAGGGCGAGTTCATCGCCCGGTTCGGCGGGGACGAGTTTGCCGCGACCAAGCGCTTCGATGAACTGAGCAGCCTGCACGATTTCATCGCGCGGTTGGAAAGCGCTCTCACCGGGACGGTCGCCATCGATGGCTTCGAGATCAAGACCGGCGCCAGCCTCGGTGTTGCGGTCTATCCGAGCGACGCGGCAAGCGTTGACGGGCTTCTCGCCAATGCCGACCTTGCGATGTACCGCGCCAAACATTCCTTGCTGCAGAAGGTCTGCTTTTACGAGGCTGCCATGGACGAGCATGCGCGCCGCCGCCGCGCGCTTGCCAAGGACCTCTGGGCCTCGATCGACCGCAGCCAGCTTCATCTGCACTATCAGGTGCAGAAATCGGTGCGGACGGGCGAGATCACCGGCTACGAAGTCCTGCTGCGCTGGCGGCATCACGAACGCGGCAACATCCCGCCCATGGATTTCATCGGTCTTGCCGAGGAGTGCGGCGCGATCCTGCCGATCGGCGAATGGGTGCTCCGAGAAGCGTGCCGGGAGGCGGCGAGCTGGAACAACAGCCACAAGATCGCCGTCAACCTGTCGCCCATCCAGCTCGGTCACGCCGACATGGCGACCGTCATCGCTGGCATTCTGTTGGAAACCGGTCTGAGCGCGCGTCGCCTCGAAATCGAGATCACCGAAAGCTCGATCATCGTCGACAAGGACAAGGCCCTGCGGACGATGCGAGAGATCAAGGCGCTCGGCGTCTCGATCGCGATCGACGACTTCGGCACCGGTTACTCGTCGCTGGAGACGCTGCGTTCCTTCCCCTTCGACAAGATCAAGCTCGACAAGAGCTTTATGGCAGAGGTCGAGACCAGCCCCCAATCCAAGGCGATCGTCCGCGCCATCCTGGCGCTCGGCCGCAGCCTGGAGGTGCCGGTGCTGGCGGAGGGCGTGGAAACCCAGGCGCAGCTCGATACGCTGTCTGAAGAACAGTGCGACGAGGCGCAGGGCTACCTGCTCGGCAAGCCGCAGGCGATGAGCGAGCCGGTGGTTGAGAAGGCGGCTTGACCGAAGCCGGTTCTATAAAAGGCGGAGGTGCCGATGGATAGGCAAGAAGGCTACAGGCTGTTGCAGCGCTTGAGTGAGCTGGAAAGGCGTCGAAAGCCGTTCGAACCGGTGCTGCGATATCGGCCGGCCTCTGTCGAGCGCCCCCACTATAACGATCTCTCGGAACCTGAGATCAAGGTCTTCGAAAGCGCAATGGAGATCTTATTGTCAGCGCTAGGTGCGGCCGAGAACCATCTTAAGTTCGATAGTTGGCAGCAGACGCGAAGCCCGGACCTTGCCGACAGGATCGAGTTCACCAGGGCGGTTCATCGTTTCAATGTTGGCTTCTACGAGCACGAAAGTCCAGGTTACGACCGGGAATCCCGGATGCGGCGTCTTAAACGGATACGCTCCGTTTACGGAGCATGGGCGGAACCTATGAACGCACTGCCCCCGCGTCTCGAATACAAGATATTTGTCCATCCAAGCAGCAGCGAGGTGCTCATTCAGACCGTCGCCGGAAGCGAGGTCGCAATTTTCTTGGGACGAAAATTCGTGCCGGCAGCACTCATCGGACTTCAATGTGAGTTCATCAAGAACCGTTTCACGAGCCCAGACGATAAACAGTCAAGCAGTTACGCTGCTGAAAGCGGTGGAAGGAAAATCTCGGGCTCGCTCACGCGACACACCAGGGATACGTCCGATGACTATCAGTTTGAGGCAAGGGTCGGCGACGATTTACCGTCCAGCTTTGACAGCATGAGAGAGCAATTCTTTCACGTGTTTGCCGAGATGCGAACTCTCGGCCGGTCTCTTTAAGCGATTTCAGATAATCTTGGCGAAATGTAAGATCTTGGTCGGCGGCTGCTTTGGCGCCCAATGTGAATGCCATTTTAAGCTGATGAAAGATAGATTGCTGTCGCGCATTGCACATCGGGCTGAGGTCGGGTTCGGGGCCTCGGCTACGGTCCCAGGCTACGCAGCCGCTCCTGACCGCCAGCGCGCTGCGGCGATCGTCTCGGTCGATCTCTCCGGCTAAAAAAGAAGGATTTACGGAGAGCGCCGCCTCTGTGTTGACCCGTCAATCCGGCCATGGCTAAGGTAACGGGCTCCGCAGCAGGATTAGTAAGTTCAGGTAAATTGAAGATTTTCCGAACTCTGTCATCCTTCGACCTGCCGCGCCCCTCCGTGCGGTATCGCTGTTTAAAGCGGCATCAGGTAATACGAAATGCCCCGTCCTGGCGGGGCATTTCCTTACGGATCTCCCGTACCGCAGGAAGGCTACACGCGACCTAACCATAGGAATCACTGGTGCGAGTAACGACCCTTGTCCAACGCTCACCGCGCTCGGGGAGTTCGCCGTGCTCTATCGCGGTTTCGGCAGACGCGGCTTAGGAAGAAGGAAGTGGACGATGAAAGCGATCACGGTTTCTGGCCTCATTATGCTAGCCTTCGCACCTGGTGCATATGCCGCAACCTTGACCGGGGAGCAGTTGAAAGGCGAGTTGGTAGGCCACCCAATCCACTGGAAGTCAAAGACGCAATCGGGCATTACAACTTATAAACCAGACGGAACGATTGAAGCGACTGTCGACGGGGACAAGGCCACTTACAAGGGCACATGGAGCATCAAAGGCAACAAGATGTGCGAGAAGTTCGATAAGGAAAAATGCGCAACGATCAATTCGCTTGGAGGTAAGAGATACTCCAAGGGGGGCGGAACGCTTACGGTGGAATAGCTGCTATTTTGATTTTCGTAGCCAGGCGGCACGTAAACCGCCTGGCTTCTCGCGCAAGCCCGAGGCCGAAACTCGCGAAGGCGCGAAAAACCGGTTGAGGGAAGACTATCGCGAGGTTTCCAGGCGGCGATCGCCGCGCAGCGGGTTCAGCCAGGCCCGCGCCAATTTTTCCGCGCCTGTGGCCCCGATATGACAATCGTCGTAGCGGACGTCTCCGTCGAGCAAGGCGGCTTGAGACGCCACCCCGCCTGTGCGCCGAACGGTGCGTCAGGTAACTGCCCGTTACCCTAACCCGACCGGAGTCGAGGCCGGTGGCTCGACTCCGGTCGGTGCCGGCAGGTGGATGAGGGGCATCCCTGCCGATCTCTCAGAGCACGTCTTGCGCCCGAAAATTGCTCAAAAAAAGAGAGCATTCCGTCACTCAAACAGAGACGGAAATGCTCTCATAGTCTGGTGCGCAGCTGTAACCGAAACGGCGGCGCACCTCACGCAACCCACTCGTGGCTATTCGTCTGACGTCGCCGGCGCGGCGTCCTCAAGTGAGGTGCGGATCTGATCGATCTTGCCGTTCGCTTCGCCCACTCCGAGAATGTTTTTGGCTTCTGCCAGGACCGCCGGGCTCACCTGACCGGATTTCGTTGCGGAAGACAATGCCTCCTCCAGCGCCGCATCCCCCAGCAGAGGGTCGGTCGCCGCAGGCTCGATACCGTTGTCGATTTCATATTGGGCGTAGGCCACGGCATAGGCCGAGATGGCGGCCATGCGTGGGTCCGACGTATGCATCAACGCCCTGTAATTCCGCTTCAAGGAGTTCAGGCCCGCAAGCTGCGCCGACAGGTTTTTCTCTTTTGGCGCGGCGGCCAGCCGGTCTGCTTTTGCCGACTTGGACTTGCCTGCCGCCTCGGAGGATTTGCCTTTCAAGCCTGTCGATTTGGAGCCGCTGTTGGCCGAACCGCTGCCGTGGTTGCCGCTGACGTGGTTGCCGCCGCCATGGCTGCCGCTGTTTCCATTGCCGCCTCCGTTTCCGCCTCCATTGCCGCCACCGTTGCCGCCGCCATTGCCACCACCGTTTCCGCCGTCCTTCGCCAGTGCGGCCATATCGAGACCGGCAATCGTGACCGGGCCTGCGGCAAGAGCCAGCGAGAGTGCGGCCAGGGACGCTAAGGTTGCTATCCGCATAATTTCCTCCGAATGAGATCAATAGGCGTCGTGCACGGCACGGCGTAAGCAGTTTTGAAAGAGTAGACGCGGATCGCGCATCGCACATCGGACTGAGGTCCGGTGAGAGGCCCCGGCCTATGGTCTTAGAGGTACCGCTGTGCACGGCGGGCTTCGCCCTCGTCCCCGCCCGGTCGCTCCGGGCCGCTGGCGTGCGGGCTGGCCGATCTGGCGGGCGCGAAAACCGGTTCGGGGCAGGCTATCGCGAGGTTGCCAGGTGGCGATCGCCGCGCAGAAGGTTCAGCCAAGCCCGCGACAATTTCTCCGCGCCATTGCCCCCGATATGGCAATCGTCGTAGCGGTCGTCGCCATCGAGCAGCGCGTCGGAATTTACGCCCTCTTGAATACCGTGGCCGCTTTTTGACAGAGCCAGTTGCGCCCGTACGATCGCATTGTCTGCAATATGCTCCTTGAAGCCGCCGTTGCTCGGTTCGAGGCATTTCGATGCGATCGAAATGTAAACGGGTGCCTCGACGCCGTGCTGACGCAATGTGTCGACCATCGACAGGAAATATTCCCGATAGGCCTCCGCAGTCGTGCCGATAACGAGGTCTTTCTCTCCTTGCACCCAGAGGACGCTCGTTACCCGATAGCCGGAGTCCCGAAGCTGTTTCATGGTTTCGACCAGCACGGAATTGAGGTCGCCGCCTGCCGCCCAACGGGCGACCTCGGATCCGGAATATGCGAGCGGTGCGAGGATGACGCTGTCATTTTGTCCCGACGCGATCAATTCGTTCCCGAGAAGCGTCCAGTACTCTCCCTTGGTATCGGTCGATCCAAGAAGCGGCGACGCCGCGATGAAGCACCGTTCGTCAAAAGCGTTTACGACGCGAGCGCCATAATTTGACCGGTGCCGTTGTCCACCGTCGTTGGCAGCGTTCGACTGGCCAAGAAGCAGCAAGACAGCCGTTCGATCCGTTTGAGCCGGGCAGGCGACAGGCGTTTTTGATTCATCCCCGATGAGTCGCTCCTTGTCGTCGAAAGTATACCGGCTTGGAGCCGCTGCCTTCTCTGCGACAACCATTTTCCTCAGCGCCGAAAGCTGCGGCCAGGGAAAGACCTCATGTCTCGCGCTCACGCCGCCGACAAAATACAATGCGATCAAGGCGGCCAGGCCGACTGCTACCGTTTTGCGCATGTCGCTACCCTTGGAACATCGTCCGATGAGCCTGTGGACCGATCAGGGCTGGCAGCCATGAACGTTCCTTTACACCAGCCACATCTGCTTGCTCGGGCATGCTCTTTGAACAAAGAGTTCGTCGCGAAGATCGAGCCCCAACCGGCGACATTCTCGGGTGAGGTCGCCGGAAACTTGCTCTAAACTATAGTCCGGACCAGTGATTGCAATCATCCGGTTGGGTGAGGGATCGTGCCGGCGATGCAGCATGCCGTTCCATGGAAAAGCTCCCGATCCACCGAAAGGCGATCACAGATTGGGGCGGCGAGGATAACGTGGCAGCGGAGCACCGGTTAGCATCCGAGATGCGGCATGCCTCGTGCGCCGGCGAGGTTTGGTGAGAGGCCGACCCCACTCTCCGTCATCCCAGGCCCTTGAGCCGAGGATCCATGCCACGACGCCGGCGGGCGCCATGTGGATGCCGGCTCAAAGGCCGAGCATGACAGCGGGCACAAGCAGCTATTCACGCCGCAGAGCCGAAGAGGCTCCTCAACTCACGCCAGGCGCAAATCGAGAAGCGGATGCAGCTTCTTCAGGTTTGGAAGGGATTTGGCTTGCCAGGGGTATTGATGCGTGCCTTTGACGACGAGCAGCAGGTCACCCATTTTTCTGGCTTCGATGGTCAATTTGGCCAGGAGATTTATGCCGGAGGAATTGAGGAATTCGAGGCCCGTCAGATTGAACGTCACCTGTTTGTGCCCGTCGTGGAGAAGGGCTGAGATCAACGAGTAGATCGGCGCATAGGCGTCCGGTCCTGCCAGACGGAAGACGCCGTCGAAATAGACTTCGTTTTGTTCCGCCCATACACGGAAGTTTTCGTCGCTGATTTCCATTCTTCGCTCACGGATTGGAGGAGGGCGGCATCGCCACGGCTGCAGTCGTCGTCAGTGTGATATGTTCACCATTATTTTCGTCGAATGCCCATGCCATTTTTGCGTCGTAGTCGCTGAGAAGGGTCAGCAAACCCAAGCCCGAACCGCTTGCAGACGATATGGCGTTGGTTTCGATTTGCTCAAGGAGAAGTTCCCCGGGATCTTTCGATTGCAGGCGATGCAGCAGTTGCTGAAAGCGCGAGGCTGTCGCGCCGTCGATGGTGTTCTGCACTCGTATCAGGAAGCTGCCTTCGGATATGCCGGCTTCAATGAGGATCTCGCCGGGCTGGCGAAACTTGACGGCGTTTTCGATCAGCTCGTTGCTGAGGTAGCCGATATCGTGGTGCGCCTGCATGTAGTCTTTTCTCGACCGTGAAAAGGGCAGGGCCATGACTTCGGCGATGAAGTCGGCCGTCATTCCCGAATGCTTCCATCCAAGCTGAAGCGGTCCATCGGTCAGGGTGAGGCGGGTGCCCGAATCCAGGCTTATATCTGTCAGAGATTCGATCCCGAATACCGTTGGCCTCATGTCTCACCTATGCCGTACTGCGAGAAGCGTGATATCGTCGTAAATCTTCTGTGATCCAATAAAGACCATGAGCGTCGCGACAATTTCGGCAACGATTTTCTCGGCGCTCAGATCCTTCAGGCGAACTGCTTCGCAGCACAGGCGTTCCATGCCAAATAGTTCTCCGGCATCATTTTCGGCTTCGGTTACCCCGTCGGTATGCAAGAGGATAAGGTCGCCTTTGTCGAAGGCGATCTGACGGGTTTTGATGAAGGCTGAGATATCGGCCTCCAGCCCGATCGGTATGCCCAGATCCATGGTGTCTATGCGTTCGACCTCGCCGTTTGCCCTGACGATGACAACTTCCTCGTGTTGTCCCGACAGGATCATCTCTTTTCCGTCGTAGTCAAGAAACGCCAGAGTGAGGTGCTTATCGATTTTTGTCCTGACGATATTCTTAAACAGGGCGCTGTTCAGATTTGTCAGAAATTGCACGGCATCGGTGTTGCCGGCTTCCTGCAGGGCGCGGGCGACGGACTGAACCATCAACATCAGCACGCCGCTTTCCAGCCCGTGCCCGGTGACGTCGCCGATGCCGATCTTCAACCGGCTGCCGTTCTTCAATACGTCGTAATAATCGCCGCCGACTTCTTCCGCAGGTCTCATATAGGCCGCGATCTCGAGCGCCTGATAGTCCTCGAGTTCCTGATCGAGCGGAAGAACCATCAGCTGGATTCGCTCGGCGACGGCGAGCTCCGTTCCAAGGCGCCTGTTTTCCCGCTGCAGCTGCGCGTTCAGCGTCGAAATCTCTTCCTTCGCATCTTCGATCTGAGCGGTTCGCTCTTCAACCAGCTGCTCGAGATTTTCGGTGTGATAGCTGATCTCTTCGGCCATGCGATTGAACGCTTCACCGGCCTCGCCGACTTCATCCTTGCTCGATATGGCCACCCTGACCGAATAATCCTTCGTCTGAATGCGTTTGGCAGCACCGGCAAGAGCGCTGATTCCGCTGGTTATTCGTTTCGAGGCGGCAAATACCGCGATCGTCACGATCAGCAGCGACATCAGGATCGCCAGAATTTGGTAGAGCACGATCCGGTTCGTCGCGTCTGAGATTTTGGCTTGGGCCGCATAGAGCGAGGCATCGATTTCTCGCTCGGGTACAACCACCCCAAGCAGCATCGCCTCCTGCCGAACCGGGCCGCTGATCCAGAGATTGGTCGCGGGCAGTTTCTTGACGATGACGATATAGGGGACCTCGTTGCCGTCCTGCTGCAACAGCAAATGCTGAATGCCCTGTTCGCGGTCCAGGGCCAGCTTGGCGATCGCAGGCTGGGTGCTTCCCTTCAGCGAGCGCTCCAGGCCGGTCACGCCGGTTCCGCTCGCACCGCTGGCCGAACGCAGGCCGAGAGTTTTTTCGCCCGTGCTGTTGATCGCGACGACATTGCCGTCGGACATGGCCAGAAACCCAAAGCCGGATTGCGCCACTTTGACATTTTCAACCGTCTGCGCCAGCTGATCGAGCGTGATATCGGCGCCGGCCGTTCCGGCGACATCCTTCCGATCGGCTGTCCAGAGCGGATGAAAGAAGCTGACGATCAGCTTGCCGGTAATGGCATCCGTATAGGGCGCTGTCTGGGTGATATCGCCGGCGACCGGCCGCGTCTTCATATCCTTGGCCCAACCCTGCCAGGATTCGTAGAGTCCGGGGAAAAAGAAATCCCAGAAATTGGCCTCGTTGTGGCCCGGATAAAGGCGGTCGAAGGTCTGGGCCTGGTCGGTATAGGGCGCCGTTCGGAAGATCGGCCGTTCTTTCGAGCCGATGTAATACATCTGCAGCTTCGAAGCGCCGTGCTGCAGCAGGCTCGGCGCAACAAGGTCCAGAACCGCGCTTGTGCGGATATCGTTCTCGACGTCGGGTCTCGGCTTCTGGTCTTGTCCGAGCAGGTAACCCCAGACGCTGACGACCGAGACGGAGCCCGGAGCGTTCTGAGACCACTTTCCCTGCTGATCGTAAGAAAGACTGACGCTGCCGGGAGATGTGCGGGCGATTGCTGCGCCGACATCCGAGTTGCGCGCGGGATCGTCGATCTGTGCCTGCAGCACGCCTGCCAGCGTACTCACGTCGCTATGAACCTGCCGCAGCAGCAGACTGACCTGTGCGGCGGTCGAATCGGCATAGGTGCGGATATATTCCTGGCTTGCCGCTTCGAGACCCTGACCGACCTCCAGCGTTGCGTCGCGCGATAGCCTCTGAACGTTCCAAAGCGCCAGCCCGCCGCTGACCAGCAGGTCGAACAGCACAGCTCCGCCGACGACCAGGATGAATTTCGTCCGAAAGCCTATTCCTGCCGGGGTCTTCGGTGATCTCGCGTCCATCACAGCGGCTTTCGCCCGGAAGCTGCCCAGATCGGCCAGCCTGCATAACCCTTGGGATGAAGGGCGGCAAAGACGTGATCCTTGAACCCTTGCCGGAACCTGCGGATAAAATCCACGGAGTCGCCGCGCCGCACCGCCATCTCGCCGGCATAGACGTTCTCCCAGGCTTCGATGATGTCGGCAAAGTCCTGAGGATCCCCGTCGAGGTTCGTCACCATGAAGCAATCGACCTTGATGCTGTCGAATCCTGCGTCGGCGAGGAGATGGCGGCTTTTCGGCCCCATCTCGACATCCATGTCGAAGTGCCTGAACAGTTTGGCGACCTCCTCATACGTCCATTTTATCGTCTCCGCATGCGGCTCGCCCAGGCAATGCGAATTTTTTTCATTGGTGATGTAGACACGGCCGCCGGGCTTGCAGATGCGGTAAAGCTCCCGCAGCAGCATCTCGGGACGGTTGAAAATCTGCAGCGAATGCCGGCAGGTGACAAAGTCGAACTGATTGTCGCGAAGAAGCATCTGGGAGGCGTCGCCATAGGTGTACTCTATCCCCTGCAGGTCGAAGTCGGCGGCGACCCTGCGCGCATAGTCGAGGCTGCGCACCGAATGATCCAGCGCGACAAGCCGTTCCGGTTTGAATTCCCGTTGGACCAGGGCGGCGAAATCCCCAATTCCGCAACAGATATCCGCCATGACAAGACCGTTGCGCAGACCGTGGCGCGGCAGCAGTTCGCGTTCGTGCCTCCACGTCATCTTCGTCTGCGTGCGCAGAATGGGAATGAAACTCTCATCCTCGACAAAGCTCTGGCCCGGATAAAATGCCGAATCGTAGACTTCAACCGACAGGTTCGGTTGCGAGGCCGCCAGGGTCTGGAACAGCGAAGTCGACCAGGCGACGACACTCGAAGTAATAATGACAATCTTCCGCTCCGGCCTGGTTCGGCAGTGTGCCGTCAGAATATCGGATAGGGCCGAGAAAGCCGTCATGTTGATGTGCGTCAGGCGTTTGACGTTCAGATAAACGATGCCGCTGTATTTTTCCAAACTTTGCCGCACCAGTTTGAGGGCATCGGCAATCTCGTTTGCACTTTCCGGCCGCAGCTTGCCGGACAGCAGCAGCTCCTGATTTGTCGGATCAAAATGGACGGTGAAGGGCAGGGGAAGCATGTTCATTGGAAATCCTCGGCAGAGGGGAAGTCCGCGATGATTTGAAGCCCTTGGGCGCCGTTCTTCTCAATGCGGATAGCGGCGCGGAATATGGTCGCCAGATCGCTGAGCAAAATCGCCCCATCGGGCTTCAGCTCGGATCCGGCGCTTTGGGGAGACTGGCGTTCACCCGACCTCAAACCGGTGCTCTCGCGATCCTCGCGGGCAAAGGCAATTCTCAGCCGGTTGAGTGTCGCGCTCCGATAGAGACTGAAACTGATCCGCCCCGGCTCGCCGGTCGAACGGAAAGCAAGTTCGATGAGCTCGTTGGCCGCGACGGAAAGAAAATTCGAATATCGAGCCGGATCGCTGTGACCCTGGCCAAGGATGTCAGAAAGATATTCGGTAATCCTGTCGCAGAACTGCCATTGAGATTTGAACATCGCAACATTCAGTTCCAGCGACACCATCGGCGCCAATGCATGGTCATCGAAGCCGGATGCGTCCTCTTCCAATACAGCCTCCATCAGTTCGTCTGGAGCGTCAGATGCTCTCAGCAAGCACGGCGAAAAACGGTCGTTTGCTATACCAGCGCGTGGCTCACGGATGTCTCGGCCCGGGTGATGAACTCTCCGATCGCCTCGACCGGAAGCGGCCTGCTGACCAGGTAGCCCTGAAGCCTGTCGCAGCCCACGCTGTGCAGCCATTCCGCCTGGGCCGGCGTCTCGACCCCCTCGGCCGTCACCTGCATGTCGAGGCCATGTGCGAGGTTGACGACGCAGCGGACGATCGTCTGGCTTTTCGCATCGCTTTCCAGATCGGTGATGAAGTATTTGTCGATTTTGATCGTGTCGAATGGGAATGTCTTGAGATAGCTGAGCGAAGAATATTCGGTCCCGAAATCATCCAGCGAGATCCGTATCCCCAGCACGTTGAGCGTATTCAACGTGTCGATGTTGTTGACGGTGCGCTCGAGCAGGACGCTTTCGGTGATCTCCAGCTCCAGACGCTCAGGCGGCAGCCCGACCATGTCCAGTGTCTGCGATATGCGATCCGTGAGGCCGCTCGTCAGGAATTCCGCCGCCGAGACGTTAACGGCGACGATGTAATTCTCAGGCCACTTCATTGCCTCGCGGCATGCCTGTTCCAAAACCCACGCGCCGATGTCAGGCATCATTCCGTCAGCCTCGGCCATCGGAATGAATGCCGCCGGTGGAATTTTTCCAAGCAGCGGGTGGTGCCATCTCAGCAACGCTTCGAAGCCGACGATGCGGCCGCCTTCGGCAAGGGGTTGGTACTCGACGAAGAATTGCTGTTGGTCCAAAGCCATGCGGAGGCTGCGGCGCAGCAATTCGCGTTGCTCCAGCAGTTCAAGCATTGCGGGATCGAAGGCTTTTGCCCGGCCGCGCCCCTCTTGTTTGGCGGCATAAAGCGCGAGGTCGGACGCCTTCATCAGCGCCTCGGGACTTGTCCCGTCCGGAGGAGCTGTCGATATGCCGATGCTGGTGCCGACAAAGACCGCGATGCCATCGATCGTGAACGGCTTTTTGAATGCGGCAACCAAAGCGTCCGCCAACCGGTGCGCTTTGGCCGGATGTCCCGCGCCCACGGAAATGACCGTGAATTCGTCGCCGGCCAGTCGATAGGCTCTGTCATCGCTGGTCAGGCAGTCTTGAATGCGCCTTGCGGCAAATTGAAGAAGCTTGTCACCGGCCGGATGCCCAAGCGTGTCGTTGACCGGCTTGAAATCGTCAAGGTCTAGCTGCATCAGAGACAGGGTCTCGTTCGAGCCCGCGGTCTCCTGCAGCAGCACAGCAAGGTCGTCGCTGAACTGGCGTCGGTTCGGCAGTCCCGTCAGCGGATCGTGGGTCGCCAGATGCAAAAGGGTCGCACGTTCGTCGTCAACGAGTTCCTCGGAGCGAACCACGGCAAACAGCTCTCCGATCCGATAGATCGTCAGCCCGTGCGACCCGGGCCCGCCCAGATCGCCCGATATTCGCAACGGCTGGGCACTGTCATCCAGTGAGCGGAAAGCGAGCGTAATCGCCGATTTGTCCAGCTGTGGAAAATGTTCCCAAAGTGAGACTGCCGGTTTGACGGATGCAGGCAGCTCATTGCCCAGCAAATTCTCGACGGGATTGAAGTCGCGGTCAAAGAACAAAAGCCGGTCGATCGAACTCGAAGCTTCTGCCTGTGTTTGTCCGAGGGCCGAGCTGGCCGCACGAATTTTCCGCATCTTCGGGCCTCTCCAATCGAATGTCCTAACCAGATATCGTAGCAAATCAGCTGGCGCACAACTTGTGCACGTCAAGATTTACATTAGGCATGCCTGATTAACAATCCCAAACCTCTCCCGATACGCTTGCGATCTAGGGCGCATTACACTGATCCAAAAGGGGGAATTGCACGATTGGGGCGCTGAGATAAGAGGCTCAGGCTGTGGCAGTCCACAGCTCATGCACCATCTGCCGAAGCGCCAGCGCTTCCGCCCATCGGTCCGTCTGGTCGTTGCCGTCTCTGCCCGTGATCGCATAGGGTTTGGGACCCAGCTCGCAGGTAAAAACAAGCGCGGCGTCCTCGGCGGCGCGTGATCGCCAGTGGCGGAAGCCATGCTCCCACCACTCGAGGAAGAGATCGACCCACGGCCGGTGATGCGGAAAGGAGATCTCGATCTGCACCTGCTCGCGCGAGGCAATCCGGCCGTGAAAGGCCTGGGCATTCTGCAGGATGCGCCGAATCAGAGCATGGTTCTCCTCATCGACCGGAAAGGCGAATTCGCGGCCGACCAGGAAATGCGAGAGGTCGGCCAGCAGCGGGAGTTCCGGGCGCTGGTCCAGAAGATCCAGCGTAAAGAACAGGTCCGCTGTCATCCTGTCGCGATGCGTTTCGATGAACACGGGAATGCCGGCATCTTCAGCGAGCCGCATCCAGCCATCGAGAAGCGGCAGGCAGGCATCGATGCGGCGCGGGCGGATATCGGGTTGCAGGTTGATGTGGCTGACCGGAAACTCCGCTGCCAGTTCCAGCGGCAGGCGTAGATCCTCGACGCAGCGAGGAAAGCAGACCGCCTCGATCTTCAAGCCGGTGGCCTGGATTACCTCGTTGAGGGCAACGACATCCAGGCGGTTGGTGTAATGCGCGCTGATGCCGTCGAAGCCGGCTTCGGAGATCATCGCGATGTTCTCTTCGAGTGTGCGCTCGAGCCCATCCGTGTGTCGGCGCTCCATGGCCCAGAGCGACTGGAAGACCAGCAGCTTCTGCATCACGCGGCCCTTGCGCTCTTCAGCAAGGTTTTGAGGTTCACACGAGGGTCTGCCAGTTCCGTGAGGCTGGGGCTGATGCCTGCGGCAATCAGCATCTCGGCGAGCTTGATGTCCCTGGCCAGGCCATTGCCGATGCCAAGGCCCGCCGCCGCCACAAGGCGCCCGTCATCGAGATAAAATTCCAATTCGCCCTCCGCGGCCGAGCGCAGGACGATCTGATGGGCGGGCTGCGGCAGTCCCGCCACCTGCAGGCCAAGATCGTACTGGTCGGACCAGAACCAGGGGAGGGCGCCGAAGGTCTCGGCGGCTCCGGCCATGTTTCGCGCCGCGGTCTCGGCCTGCGTCCTGGCGTTCCGCCAGCTTTCATAGCGGATATGTCCGCCGCCGGGCTGGGCCACCGCGGCGCAATCGCCTGCGGCGAAGACGTTCGGTGCGCTGGTGCGAAGACCGGCGTCCGTCAGAATGCCGTTGCCGGTCGCCAGTCCGGCTGCTTCCGCCAAAGCGATATCAGGCAGGACTCCGATGGCGCTGACGACGAGATCGGCATGCACCAGCCTGTCATCGGTCAGGGTGACCCCGTCGTCGCCGATCGCCGCCACGCCCCGATCGAGGTGAAAGCGCACACCTTCGGCAGCATGTCTGGCGTGCAGCTTTTCGGCAAAGCGGGAAGGGACAGCGCGGCCCAAAGGTTTCGGTGCGGCTTCGATCACGTCGACCGAAACGTCTTTTCGGTGAAGGACCGATGCAAGTTCCATCCCGATCAGACCGGCGCCGATGATCGCCACGCTCCGGCCCGGCACGACACGCGCGAAGATCGCTTCGGCATCGGCGTGGGTGCGAAGGTCGAGTGCGCGCGCCGCGCCGGGACATGTGAGCCGTCTCGGCCGCGCGCCGGTGGCCAGAAGCAGCTTGTCGTAGTGCAGCACCCGTCCGTCGCTCAACCCAACTGTGCCGGCACCGGCATCGAGCTTCGAAGCCGACAGGCCCTGGAGATAGGTGATGCCGGCCGCATCAAGCGCTTCTGCCGCGCAGATCAGCTTCATCTGCACCGCGCCGTCGACGGTCTTCGACAAAGGCGGCCGTTCATAGGGCAGGTGGGGCTCGGCGCCGACCAGCGTGACCGCTCCGAAATAGCCCGCCTCGCGCAGGGCAAAGGCTGCCCGGGTGCCGGATTCGCCGGCACCGATGATGACCATACCGTCCATGTTTTCTCCGTGAAAAAGGCGGCCGGCGCTCGTGAGGAGGAGACGCCGGCCGGGGAGGATCAGTTCTTTTTGGCGTATTCGGTCATGTTCTTCGGTGTGACCAGTTCGAACGGCACCCAGACCTCCTTGTCGACGCTGTTGCCGTGTGCGAGTGCGACGGCCGCGTCGACGGCGCTTGCCGCCTGTTGCTTGGCGTTCTGGAACACCGTCACATCGAGATCGCCTGCGGCCATGGCAGCGAGCGCGTCCTGCGTTGCATCGATGCCGACGACGATCACATCGTCCATCGACACGCCGGATGCCTTGAGCGCCTGAATAGCGCCGAGCGCCATTTCGTCATTATTGGCGAAGATCACGTCGATCGGGCGACCCGCCGTCAGCCAGTTGGTGGTCAGATCCATGGCGTTGGTGCGCGTCCAGGCGGCGGTCTGCTCGTCGGCGATGGTCACGCCCTTGCAGTCGCCTGCCGCCAGCGTTGCCTTGACCGACGAGGTGCGGTCGCGCGATGCCTGATGCGCCAGATCGCCCATCAGGATATAGGCCTGCGCGTCGTTCGCCTTGCCGTTTTTCTTCAACAGATCGCAGGCGGCCTCGGCGCCGAGCCTTCCGGAGTCGGTTTCCTTCGAACCCACATAGGCCTGCTTTTCCGGCAGCTTGTCGATATTTTCCGGCTCGAGGTTGAGGTAGACCAGCGGGATGCCTGCCTTCCGGGCTGCCTCGCTGATGCCGGTGGCGGCCGAGGTATCGGCGAGCGTCATGATGATCGCGTCCACCCCGGAAGCGATGAAATTGTCCACCTGGCTGCGCTGTTTGGAAACGTCGGTCTGCGCGTCCTCGATCTGAAGATTGACGCCGGTGAGCTTCGATGCCCTTGCCTGAAGCCCCTCGCGCAGCAGCGTCTGAAAATTATTGTCGAAACTCTGCATGGACACGCCGATCGTCTCGGCCGAGGCAGCAGTCGTCGTCAGGGCGGCCAGGACGGCCGCCACACAGATTGATTTCATCTTATCCTCCCAAGGGCGCCGGGCCGCCCGATTCATTCCGGACCAGGCCTGCTATGTCGCGGGCTCAGGTCAGAGCGACGCGAACCTCTCCATCGACCACTTCGGCCTTATAGGTTTTCAGGCTCTCGCAGGCCGGAAGCCTGAGGGCCTCGCCGGTGCGATAGTCGAAGGCGCCGGAATGTTTTGGACATTCCACCTCGAAATCCATCACCAATCCGTCGGCGAGATGGATCGCTTCGTGGGTGCAGAGCCCGGCGGTGCAGTAGACGCTGTCATCCGGACCACGATAGATCGCATAGGTGCGCCCGCCATGGTCGAAGCGGATGGCGCCTTCCTGTTCGATGTCGTCGAGTTTGCCAGCTGAAACCCAGGTCATTCGGCCGCTCCTCCGACTTCCAGGCGGGCCTTGCGGGCAGTCAGTTTTTCCTTGCGCCTGCGGTAGCGCTCCTGCATCTGCGCCTCGCCTTCGGGGGAGCCGTCGTGCCAGGTGCCGAACCATTTATCGAGCGGGATCAGCGCGTCGCCGTAGTTCACCTCGAAATATTTGTGGTGGAGGTAATGCGCATAGGCGTGGCTATCGACCAGTTTATCCTGGCTGATCTCGACCTTGTCGAAGCCGACATGGCCCGGGATCGCCCCGAAACCCGCATAATGCAGCTGGTAGAGCATGATGATCGGGTTGGAGGGCAGGACCAGATGATAGAACGCGGTGCCGAAATAGAGCAGGTGTTCGATCGGATGCATCGACAGGGACGACCAGGGCGACGGATTGACCGAATTGTGGTGGACCGAGTGCACCCATTTGTAGAGCAGCGGCGTGTGGATCAGCCGGTGTATGCAGAAGAAATGGAACTCGTGAATGATCGGCACCACGAGCGCGACGAGCGCCAGCGTCCATGGATTTTCCGCAAAACTCAGCCACGGCGCGTAGCCATTGGCATAGGCCCAGAGCATGCCGACCTCGACGGTGGTCCAGATTGTCACGCCTGACAGGAAGGTGCGCAGGATGTTGTCGAGGTTCTGGCTCTCGAACCAGAAGGCGTTGCTCTTGTGGTCGGCCGGGAACTTGCCATTGTACTTGAAGCGGTTCTCCTGCCGCTTCAACACGTAGAGATGCAGTTCGAAGGCGCCGTAAAACAGGAAAACCGCGATGGCGTTGACCGCATAGAGCCAGGCGATCCAGCCGATGCTGAGCGCGCGCATTGTGTCGACCGGCGGAATGATCCAGGCCCAATAAGCGACGGCGGAGGCGGCAAAAATCGCATTCCAGGGAAAGAAGTAATGCGGCAGCCATTTCAGGACCGCCATCAGCCGCGGCGGAAATGCAAACAGCGGGGCCGTTTCGGCAGGTTGGTTCGGCGCCCAGTCGCCACGCTTGTTGCGCTTGCCGAATTTCAGATCGTCCATTGGCGTCTCCTCCGGACGCCGGGATGTTTCCGCGTCGCCCACTATCTCTGCTGAGTGGAAATTAGCAGGGACGCCGGTGAATGCCGAAGCCTTCCTTGATCTGATTAGATCAAAGCGCCTCCTTGGTGATGGTAACGAAACGGATCGGTGCCTGGTCCGGTTTGATCTCGGTCAGGCCGATTTTGTTCAGCACGAGATCGAGCGCGCGCCGCGCCTGCGCCTCCGGCGCCTGATCCAGCACCACATCCATGACGCCGTCCTGCAAGGCGCTGCGCGTATAATCGGTGAGTTCGTGGCCGACGAAGAAGATGCCGCGTTCGCGCGCATGCCGGCGCAGCACATTGATCAGCGCGGAATTGCCGCCGCCGGCATTGTAGAGGCCGGCAAGGTCCGGATACATTCGCAAGGCCGAGGACAGCAGTTCAGCGCCGAGATGCTCGTCGTCGAGACCGAACCCCAGCTGCTGAAAGCTGCTGGGGCCAGGGTGTTCGAGAAAATAGTCCGAAAAACCGCGGATGCGATCGCGGTGCACCTGATAGATCGGATGGCAGATCGCAAAGACGGGACCGGTCCGGCTTGCCATTCGGCTGAGGAAGAGCGCTGCCGTCCGGCCGGCGGCATAATTGTCGATGCCGACGAATTCGCCTGTCCGTTCCGAGGCGCGAGTGACGACGTGGACCACCGGCAAGCCTTGGGCGCTGACCTTCTCGACGGCCGCGCCGATCACCGGATGGCTGGGCACCGCCAGAATCAGACCGGCGCGCCGCAGGCCGGCCGACGAGATGCGGCGCGCGATTTCTTCCGGCTTCATCTCTTCGGTAAAGCTGCGATGCACGATGACCAGCGGGTCGAGGGTCGCCGCGATCCTCTCGAATGCTGCGGAGAGCCGCTGATAGAAAGTCGTTTCAGGACGGACCATCAACACCTCTATGCGCAGGAGGCCGCGATGGGTGTCCGGTAGCTTGCGGGGATAATCCAGCGCGCGCGCGGCGATGATCACCTTCTCGACCAGCTCCGGGCGAACACCGCCGCGTCCGTTCAGGACCCGCTCGACCGTGGCAGTCCCGACGCCGGCATGGCGGGCGATATCCCGATAATTCGGCTTGTTCACTTTTCAGGTCCCTGGAATGGCCACCGCGATCGGATCGATCCTATGGACAATCCGTCCCTCTTCATACACCGGAGCCTCAGAACTTACAGAGGCTGGTCGGTGCAGAGTTTGAGCGACACTTGTATCGCGGGTCCAGTCGATCTATGATTTCTTCCAATTCAGCATGAGATTGCAGGCCGTATTTCACCGTTAAACCGGACGCGGGAGACTTTGTCCTCCGGCCGGCCAAAGGAGCTGGGCAATGAAAATCCTCATGGTTCTCACATCGCATGATCAGCTGGGAAATACCGGCAAGAAAACGGGCTTCTGGCTCGAGGAACTCGCCGCCCCCTATTTCGTCTTCCGTGACGCCGGGGCCGAGGTCACGCTGGCATCGCCCAAAGGCGGTCAGCCTCCGCTCGATCCGAAGAGCAACGAGCCGGCGTTTCAGACGGAGGACACGCGCCGGTTCGAACGCGACCCGGCGGCAACGGCGGCGCTCGTCAATACGCTGAAGCTATCTGACATCGACCAGGCCGATTATGACAGCGTGTTCTTTCCCGGCGGTCATGGCCCGCTCTGGGACCTGACAAACGACCGCAACGCCCACACGCTGATCGAGGAGACGCTTGCCGCGGGGAAACCGCTGGCCCTCGTCTGCCACGCGCCCGGGATACTGACCAAGGTCAAGGCGCCGGACGGCGGGCCGATCGCCAAGGGTCGGACGGTCACCGGATTTACCAATTCCGAGGAGGCGGCCGTGCAGCTCGTGGAGGTCGTGCCCTATCTGCTCGAGGACGTGCTGAAAGAGCAGGGGGCGAAGTTTTCGACGACGCAAGACTGGGCTGTGCATGTCGTCCAGGACGATCAGCTGATCACCGGACAGAACCCCGCCTCGTCGAAGCAGGCTGCCCGCCTGCTGCTGCATGCGCTGGGCAAGCAGGACGCGGCCTGACGCGGACAGGCATGCCGGGCTGACGGGCGATCCGGCTTCGAGCGATATTTCTTGAAGAAAAGATCGATCTCGTGTCGGATCGGTCAAACCTGATCCGTCCTTAGCTCGTCCATTCCGTCCATTCAAAAGGATCACGACCATGCCGAACACCATACGCCTGCATCGCGTTCTGGCGACAACCCCTGAGAAGGTCTACCGCGCCTTCATCGAGGCGGACGCGCTTGCCAAGTGGCTGCCGCCGAACGGTTTCCTTTGCACCGTGCATCACCTGGAGCCTGTTGTCGGCGGCACGTTCAGAATGTCGTTCCGCAACTTCACCACAGGCAACAGCCATGCCTTCGGCGGCGAATTCCGCGAACTCGTCCCGGGCGAACGCGTTCGCTACACCGACAAGTTCGAGGACCCCAATTTGCCGGGGGAAATGGAAGTCACCGTGACGCTGAAGAAGGTCTCGGTCGGTACCGAGGTGGATATCGTCCAGGCAGGTGTGCCCGACGTCATCCCGCCCGAGGCCTGTTACCTCGGCTGGCAGGAGTCGCTGAAAAACCTCGCGAAGGTGGTTGAACCCGATATCCAGGAATAAGGCTAGCACCGACGCCCGAGGCCCCCGCAAGGGGCCTCGAAGGCGATAGGGGTGCGCGGGCGCCTAAAGAATGCAAGGAGAAAACACTGGCGGGCGTGCCGCTCAATTGCTGCCGTCGTTGGGCCTGGCCTTGGCGCTGTCGTTGCTGCTGTCCGAAGCGGTTTTGCCGTCGGGCTGCTGACCGAAATAGGTGCCGCCGAGATGGCCGCCGGCGCTGGTGTTTCTGACCTGCTGTTCGGCGCGTTTCTGAATTTCATGTGACGTTGGTCTTGCTCATTTTCGGCTCCCTGTTTGAGGTTGCAACCTTCGAACAACCGACGGGCGGCGACACTGTTCCATATTTTTGCGGGAACACTTGCTGCCTTTTCCGGTTTTTCCAACTCAACCAAGGAGAAACGACGATGGGCATGACGACCCCCAAGGATGGCGCCCCCGGCACGACCGACCAATCTCCCCGCTGGGAAGGGCCGAAAGGAAATACACCGCGCGGTTACCTGAAAGCCAAGGACGATCCGGACAAGAACCGCGACGCGCACGGCGAAAACAACCGCGATCCCGAAACGAAGAATATCAGTGACGCAATGAAGCAGAAGGGCGAATGAGATGGCCAACCCGGAAAAAGACGCCGCCGGCCAGTTCGCCAAATCCCGGGCCGACAGGAAAAGTACCGGCGTTGCCAGTGCAAAACCGACAGTTATCACCGGCTCGGAGGATGCAACGGTGAACAAAGGCCTGCCCGGCAAGGAGAAGCCGGAGAAGGATTGGGACATCAACTACGATCCCGCCGATATGAATGAAGGCCGGATGCGGTAGATCGAAGTCGCCAGAGGCGTTCTCCAGTCCTGCTCCTTGCATTAGTCAACCACGGGCGCCGGCCTTGGAGTCTTATCCGCCGAAATAGGCCGGATGGTCGATATCGGCGAGGAGGTCGGGCTGAACTGGCTGCCAGCCGAGCATCGCGCGGGTGCGCTCGCTCGACGTTGGCACGTCGAAGCCCGCGAACATGGCGAACCAGCCGAAATGTTCCGCCGCTTCTTCGCGCGACTTCGAGACCACCGGAACATTGAGCCGCCGCCCGACCACCTCGGCGATCTCCCGGAACGGCACGCCCTCTTCGGCGACCGCCAGGAAAGGGCCGCCCACGGCGCCGCGCTCCAGCGCCAGCCGATAGAGGCGGGCGGCATCGAGCCGGTGCACCGCCGGCCAGCGGTTCTGCCCTTCGCCGATATAGGGCGAAACACCCGTTCGCCGGGCGAAATCGATCAGGATCGGCACGAAGCCGTGGTCGCCGTGGCCATGCACCGAAGGCGGGAGGCGGACCGTGGCAGCGCGCACGCCCCGCGCGGCAAGCGATATCGCGGTGATTTCGGAAGCGCGGGGATAGGTCTCGGAGGTCGGCATGGGCGGGTCCTCCTCGGTGCCGACGCGGCCCGGCGCATGGCCGAGGCCCGACGTGACCAGCAGCGGACGGCCGGATCCCTGCAGGGCTTCGCCGAGCGCCTCGATGGCGCGGCGGTCGAGGGCGCAGTTTTCGGCGAACTTCGAGAAATCATGATTGAATCCCGTATGGATGACGCCGTCGGCCTCGGCCGCGCCGCGCTTCAGGCTGTCCAGATCCTCCAGCGAGCCGCGATGGGCGACAGCGCCGGCGGCCGCCAGCTCTGACGCTCCCTTGTCCGAGCGGGTGAGGCCGAGCACCTGATGGCCGGCGACGATCAATTCGTTGACGACGGCCGAGCCGACCCAGCCGGTGGCTCCGCTGACGAATACGCGCATGTCGATATCTCCGTTCTGATGGAGACAGCTATCGGACAAAGCGCTATCATGGTAAAGTAGTGATCTTATCATGGTATAATGGCTAACAGGATGAGCGAATTCGTCACCTCCGAGAACCGGCTGGGCGCCTATCTCAAGGACCGCCGCGCCAAGCTCGATCCGGCCGCCCTCGGCTTTGCCGGGGAGCGCCGCCGCACCCCCGGCTTGCGCCGCGAGGAGGTGGCGGGCCGCGCCAATATCAGCCCGACCTGGTACACCTGGCTGGAGCAGGGGCGCGGCGGGGCGCCGTCATCGGATGTGCTCGACCGGATCGCGCGGGCGCTGATGCTGACCGATGTCGAGCGGGAGCATCTGTTCCTCATCGGCCTCGGTCGGCCGCCGGAGGTGCGCTATCGCAGGCAGGAAGGCGTAACGCCGCGCCTGCAGGGCGTGCTTGATGCGCTGGATCCGAGCCCGGCGCTGATCCGCAACGCCATCTGGGATGTGGTCGCCTGGAATCGCGCGGCGACCGTGCTGCTCACCGATTACGGCGCGCTTCCACCTGAAGAGCGCAACGTGCTGCGCTTCATCTTTCTCGATCCGCGCGTGCGCGCCGCCCAGTATGACTGGGAAAGCGTCGCCCGCTTCGTCGTCGCCGCCTTCCGGGTGGACGCGGCTCGCGCAGGTGCCGCCGCCGAGGTCGAGCCTCTGGTCGACGAACTCTGCCGCAAGAGCCCCGAATTCCTGGCGATGTGGCGCGACAACGACGTGCGTACCCACGGCGAGGGCGTCAAGCACATCAAGCACCCGGTGCTCGGGCTGCTGTCTTTCGAATATTCGGCGTTTCAGGTGAATGGCCGACCCGACCTCAGCATGGTGGTGTATAATCCGGCGACGGTAGAGGACGCGGAAAAGATCAGGCGGGTGTTGGGGTGAGAATCTATTCGGTGCTTTTCCTACTTGGCTCTATTCATGGCTATCGCCGACGGGAGTTTTTCACCTACTAGCTGTGCCCAGCGCTCAGATCGCCTCAATCCGGACAAATCTGCCGTCATGCTGTGGATCGACGCGCGCAAGGATTTCAGCCGCGCGGGTGGGGGATTTCATGAATTCTTATCGTACCGCGGCCGGGTCGTGGCTTCGGGGCAACCGTTCTATGATACCGAGATCTGCGACTATGCAAAGTTTGCTGGGAAGCCGGAGTAACCAGGTGAAAGGACTTTTCGCGGCATGTCTCTCCGTATTCGCTGCCGACGCCGGCAATGCCAGTGAAGTTCCTTTTACCGCCACCCGGAACGTTCCGGACTACACGGCATCGATGATCGTTCGGAACAGTTATAGCGAGCCGAAGGAGTATTCGCGCTCGGTTTTCCATCGCAAAGGGTGGACGCGGGTTGAGGACGTCAGAGGCGAAATCACTATCCTCAACTACGGAAACTTCTTCGATAACGTTCGGTTGGGGACGAGCAGGGTCGGCGACCAAGACTTTACCAGCGTCGACATTTCGAAGAGCAGGCGAAATCCACGCGTAAGCGTCGAAGAAGCGAAGGAAACGCGGGACGGCGACAGCCACGCTGGGGAAGCTTGCAAGTGGTGGCAGCTTATTCGCAACGACTCGGAAGAGGTGACCGGGCCGTTCCTATTCAGCTGCCTCACGGTGGACGGCATTCAGATTGCGGAAAAGGAACTGCTCCGCGACAGGAAGCCGATGAGTGAGATACAATTGATCAAACTCGAGCGTGCACCCGTTTCGCAGTCCGAGGTAAGCCCGCCGAAGAGGCTCTTCGACCCCTGGTTCTGGCTGAAGCCACTCAGGGATTATCCGGAGAACTCCCGAGCTATCGTCGATTTTGAAGTCAGGATGATCGGGGAATTGTCGGAGATGAGAATATTGAGGCACTATCCCTGGCGATTGGAAGAACGCCGCGCGGAGGATGGATCTCTGCATTTCATCGTTTGGAATGAGCTTGAAAATCAGGGAATCTCGGTCGCCTCTTCCGAGCGCGGGCATTTTCTTCAAGCGGAGCGTTCACCGCTTGATCCCAAGTGGCCAGGCAGCCGTTTCCGTGATGAGACAGACGACGTCGATTTGAAACAGAACGATACTGTGCTTGGCGAACCTTGCGCCTGGTTTGACCTAATGCCCAATACTGCGGATGCGGGCAGAAAGGAATGCCTGACACCGGATGGCGTGGCCCTGAAGATTGACATAACCTCCGGATGGACTCGTGGTGACAATTATACCGCCGTTGAGATCAAACGCCGCCCGGTCGAACTCAAAGAAATGATCCCGCCTACGGAATTGATCGATGCGTCCTCATGGGGATTTACCGTTAGCGATTAAAAGGGAAAGGCGTCGCCAGCGCACCCGCCTCGTCCTTCGAGGCTCCAGCCTTCGGCCTGCACACCTCAGAGCTTGTGAAGCTTTTGAATCTGGCGCGTTTTTGGCCGATCTTGGCTGGCCGATGCAGTCGAGCGTCAGGCGATTGCGCGCTGCGTTCGGATGGTCGCGTGTTGGTGTCTGGGTGGTGACAGTG